>CAWIDQ010000015.1:0-160362 GCA_963834695.1 uncultured Actinomycetota bacterium | reverse complement strand
CTGCCCGAGTCACGCGAGGTCCGCGTGCAGCGGCTGTACCCCAAGACACTGCTGAAGCCGACGGTGCGTACCATGCTCGTACCGGTGCCGAAGGCGGACGGCGCGCGGGCGGGCTCCGGCCGGACCGCCCCGGCGCGGTCGGCTGTGTCCCTGGGCGCCCCGCCACTGCGCGATCAGGAACTCCTGGGCTGGTGCGAGGAACTGATCGAGGCCGTGCTCGAGGGCATCGACCCGGCTGGACAGCAAGCCTGAGGAGGGAGCGACGTGCCCCGCACTCCGATGAAGTTGGCCGCCGCCATGCTCGCGGCCGGTATCGCGGTCGCCGCGTGCGGGTCGGTGAAGCTGGGCGCCGCCGCGATCACCAGCAGTCAGCGGATCTCGACCACCACCCTGACCAACCAGGTGGCGAACCTCAACGCGGCCTACCAGGCCCACAAGAGCCAGATCCAGCTGCAGTACCCGGTGTCCCAGATGCCGCAGCAGGTGCTCTCGTGGCTGGTCAGGTTCCAGGTCCGCGACACCATGGCCACGCAGCACGGGATCACGGTGACCCCGACCCAGGCGGAGCAGGCGCTGGTCGCCATCGCCGCCTCGGTCCGGCAGAGCGGGAGCAACGCCACGCTGCCCGAGGTCGCCGTGGCCAACGGCCTGCCGCCGGACCTGCTCGATGAGCTGGGGCGCTACCAGGCGATCGAGACCCAGCTGCTGGACCGGCTCGACGGCGGGAAGCTGCCGAGCAGCACCTCGGGGCAGCAGGCCCTGGAGAGCGAGTTCAACAAGTCGCAGTGCCGGGCGGCCAAGAGCCTGAACATCCAGGTCAACCCGCAGTTCGGCGCGCTCGACTACAGCACCTTCTCGGTCGTGCTCACGCCGTCGGGGCTGTCCAAGGCGTCGGCGTCCGCCTCCCCGTCGCCCAAGCCAGTGCTGACCCCGCCCTGCTAGCCGGGAGGAAAGGTGACGCAGGCACAGCCCGCCGGGGACCGGCTGCTGGAACTAGTGGCCGTCATGGCCGGCCTCCGCCGGGAATGCCCGTGGGACGCCAAGCAGACCCACGGATCCCTCGCGCCGCACCTGCTCGAGGAGAGCTATGAGGCGCTCGAGGCGCTGGAGAGCGGCGATCCCGAGGCCCTGCGCGAGGAACTCGGCGACGTGCTGCTGCAGGTGATGTTCCACGCGGAGGTCGCGTCCGAGCGGACCGACGGCACCGGGTACACGATCGACGACGTGGCCGGGGGGATCGCGGACAAGCTGGTCCGCAGGCACCCGCACGTGTTCGCCGACGTCACCGTCTCCGGCGCGGACGAGGTCAAGCAGAACTGGGACGCGATCAAGGCCGCGGAGCGCGCGGCCAAGACAGGCGGGCCCGGCTCCGTGCTGGACGGCGTGCCGTTCGGCCAGCCCGCGCTCGCGCTCGCCGCCCAGCTGCAGCGGCGCGCGGAGCGGGCCGGCGCGCCGCCGGAGCTAGCCGACCTGGACAGGGAGGCCGGCCCGGCGGATGCGGAGACTTCACCCAGCGAGATCGGCGCCGAGTTGTTCGCGCTCGTGGCCCGGGCCCGCGCGGCCGGCCTCGACCCGGAACTCGAGCTGCGTTCGGCCGCCCGGGCCTACCGCGCCCGCGTCGAGCGCTGGGAACGGGCCCAGCGCCCCTGACGCCCCTCACCACCCTCCGCCGCCCTGCCTCCGCCGGCCGCCGCGCCTTCCCCGGCCCGAAGCTTGTTCACGGCAGGCTGCTATCACGACCTCCGGGGACAACTTTGCCGCCGCGGTGGTCACCCGCCGGTGTCCGGCGTGCCCCCGCGGCAGGCGGGCATTCGCTCTACTAGGCTCCAATGCGGACGCGTCATCGCCTCATCGCAGCCTCGCCAGGAGTCTTCTTGTCTTCCATCGAAGCAATCCACGCCCGGCAGATCCTGGACTCGCGCGGCAATCCCACGCTCGAGGTCGAGGTCGTGCTCGACGACGGCACGCTGGGGCGGGCGGCGGTGCCCAGCGGCGCGTCGACCGGCGCGTTCGAGGCCGTCGAGCTCCGGGACGGCGGCAACTCCTACGGCGGCAAGGCGGTCGGCAAGGCGGTCCAGGGCGTGATCGACGAGATCCAGCCCGAGCTGCTCGGCTATGACGCTGACGACCAGCGCCTGGTGGACCAGGCCCTGATCGACCTCGACGGGACGCCGGACAAGTCACGGCTGGGCGCGAACGCGATCGTGGGCGTCAGCATGGCGGTGGCCAGGGCGGCGGCAGAGTCGGCGCGGCTGCCGCTGTTCCGCTACCTCGGCGGGCCCAACGCGCACGTGCTGCCGGTCCCGCAGATGAACATCCTTAACGGCGGCGCGCACGCGGACAACAACGTGGACGTGCAGGAGTTCATGATCCTCCCGGTCGGCGCGGGCACGTTCGCCGAGGCGCTGCGCTGGGGGGCGGAGACCTATCACGCGCTGAAGTCCGTGCTCAAGCAGCACGGGCTGGCCACCGGCGTCGGCGACGAGGGCGGCTTCGCCCCCGATCTCGCGCACAACCGGGCGGCGCTCGACCTGATCGTGGAGGCCATCGGCAAGGCCGGCTACACGCCCGGGGAGCACGTTGCGCTCGGCCTGGACGCCGCCGCCTCCGAGTTCTACTCCGAGGGCGAGTACGCGTTCGAGGGGAGCCGGAAGACCGCCGCGGAGATGACCGCGATCTACGCGGAGTGGCTGGACGCCTACCCGGTCGTCTCGCTGGAGGATCCGCTGGCCGAGGAGGACTGGGCGGGCTGGAGCGAGCTCACCGCCCGGCTGGGCAGCCGGGTGCAGGTGGTGGGCGACGACATCTTCGTCACGAACCCGGGGCGGCTGCGCCGCGGCATCGCCGAGCACGTGGCGAACTCGCTGCTGGTCAAGGTCAACCAGATCGGGACGCTCACCGAGACGCTGAACGCGGTCGCGCTCGCACAGCGCAGCCAGTACAGCTGCGTGATCAGCCACCGGTCCGGCGAGACGGAGGACACCACGATCGCCGACCTGGCCGTGGCCACCAACTGCGGGCAGATCAAGACCGGAGCGCCCGCGCGGTCGGAGCGGGTCGCCAAGTACAACCAGCTGCTCCGGATCGAGGAACTGCTCGGCGACGCGGCCTCCTACGCCGGGCGGGCTGCCTTCCCGCGCTCGGTGGCCGGCGGGCGATGACGGAACCTTCTGGCGAGCGGATGCGGCCGGCCCGGGACGGCGGCCGCCGCAGCCGGGCGCGGGCCCGCGCCCGTCCCAGCCAGAGCGCTCCCGGCTGACCAGCCGGGCCGCGGTCTTGGCCGTGGTGCTCTGCGCGATCGCGCTGAGCCTGGCCTATCCGGTACGCGAGTACATCGCTCAGCGTCGGCAGATCGACCAGCTGCAAGCGCAGCGGCAGGCGATCGCGCTCGAGCTCGGCCGGCTCGAACAGCAGCAGAAGCTGCTGAACAGCAACGCCTACGTGGAACAGCAGGCCGAGGACAAGCTGCACATGTGCCCGCCCGCGGACAAGTGCTACGTGATCATTAACCGCCCGCCGCCTCCGGGGAAGGCGGTCGCGGACCACGCTCCCGGCACGCCCTGGTACGAGCGGCTGTGGAGCTCGGTCCGGCAGGCCGACAAGGCCCCGTCCAAGTGACGTCGTCGTCCACGGGGCCGTCGGCGGGGCGGCCGGCCGGGCCGTCAACAGGGCCGTCCGCGGCCGATGCCGCCGCCGTCGCGGCGCAACTCGGCCGGGAGCCGCGGGCCCTGCGCGCTGTGGCGCACCGCTGCCCGTGCGGCCTGCCCGACGTCGTGGAGACGGCGCCACGACTGCCGGACGGCACCCCGTTCCCGACGCTGTACTACCTGACCTGCCCGCGCGCGGTCGCCGCGGTCAGCCGCCTGGAAGCCGCCGGGCTGATGCGGGAGATGACCCAACGGACCGAGGCCGACCCGGAGCTGCGGCAGGCCTACCGGGCGGCGCACCGGGACTACCTGGCCCGGCGGGACGAGGCGGCCCGCGCGTCCGGGGTCGAGCCGCTCGTGCCGGGCACGCCCAGCGCCGGCGGCATGCCCGACCGGGTCAAGTGCCTGCACGCGCTCGTCGCGCACGAGCTCGCGGTACCGGGACAGAACCCGCTGGGGAGCGAGGCGGCGCAGGCCGCGGGGGAGTGGTGGCGGGCGGGCCCGTGTGTCGCCGCGCCGGCGGACCCCGCGCCGGCGGGACCCCGCGCCGGCCGGCCCTCCGCCGGCCTCGCCGGCGGACCCCCCGGCCGCGGCGCGATGAGCGGGCCCGGCACGGTCCGCGTCGCGGCGATGGACTGCGGCACCAACTCGCTGCGGCTGCTCATCGCCGACGTGGACCGCGAGGCCGGCGGCTCACCGACGTGAGCCGGCAGATGGAGATCGTCCGGCTGGGCCAGGGCGTGGACGCGACCGGTCGCCTCGCGCCCGAGCCGCTGGCCCGGACGCTGCGCGCGCTCCAGGCCTACGCGCGCGCGATCGACGACGCCTCGGCCGGCCGGGTCCGGATGGTCGCGACGAGCGCGACCAGGGACGCGGCCAACGCGGCGGAATTCATTCGCGGGGTCACCGGGATACTCGGCGTCCCGCCCGAGGTGCTCAGCGGCGACGAGGAGGCCCGCCTGTCGTTCACCGGCGCGACCGCGGGGCTCGGGGATGACTACCAGCCGCCCTACCTGGTGGTGGACATCGGCGGCGGGTCTACCGAGTTCGTGCTCGGGACCGGCGGCCCGGAGGCCGCGCTGTCGGTGGACATCGGCTGCGTCCGGATGACCGAGCGGCACCTGCACGCGAACCCGCCGCTGCCCGGCGAGGTGTCGGCGGCCACCGCCGACATCGACGCGGCGCTGGACGTGGTCGCGGCTAAGGTACCGGTGACCACCGCCCGCACGCTGATCGGCCTGGCCGGATCGGTCACCACGGTGGCCGGGATCGCGCTCGGGCTGCCCGCCTATGACCCGGCCCGGATCCATCTCGCCCGGATCCCGGCCGCGCAGGTCAGCCAGATCGCCCGTGACCTGCTGGGTCAGGACTACCACCAGCGGGCCGCGATACCGGTGATGCATCCCGGCCGGATCGACGTGATCGGCGCCGGCGCGCTGGTGCTCGACCGGGTGCTGACCAGGTTCGGCTTCGCCGAGGTCGTGGCCAGCGAGCACGACATCCTGGACGGGATCGCATGGTCGATAGCGTGACCGCCGCCGCGGACCTGCCGGGGCCGAGTCCCGTTCCGCCGGGCACCGGCTGGCCCGAGGACCCGGCCACGTCCGCGACACCGGTCGCGGACAGCCCCGCCGTGGTACGCAGGCTCGCGGCCACGGCCGGGACGCTGGCGGAGCTGACTGCGCGGCAGTCAGTGTGCCGCGCCTGCCCGCGGCTGGTCGCGTGGCGGGAACTGGTCGCCGTCACCAAGCGCCGGTCCTTCCGCGGCGAGCGGTACTGGGGGCGGCCGATTCCCGGCTGGGGGTCGGAGCAGCCGCGGGTGCTGATCGTGGGCCTGGCGCCCGCCGCGCACGGCGGCAACCGGACCGGGCGGGTCTTCACCGGCGACCGCAGCGGGGACGTGCTCTTCGCGTCGCTGTGGCGGACCGGGCTGGCGGCCCAGCCGACCAGCGTGGCGGCCGGGGACGGGCAGCGGCTGCTGGGCGCGCGCATGGTCGCGGCGGTGCGGTGCGCGCCGCCGCAGAACAAGCCGTCGGTGGCCGAGCGCGATACCTGCGCGCCCTGGCTGGCGGCGGAGCTCGGATTCGTCGCCAGCGGCTTGCGCTCCGTCGTCTGCCTCGGTCACTTCGCCTGGCAGGCGATCTGGCCGCAGCTGGCCGCCGCGGGATTCGCGGTGCCCCGGCCCCGGCCGGCGTTCGGCCATGGTGCGGAGGCGCTGCTGGCGCGCCCGCGCCGGGGCCACCCGGGAGGGAGCGGCCCGGCCGGCGGGACCGGCCGCGACGGCGAGGCACCGATACTCGTCATCGGCTGCTATCACCCCAGCCAGCAGAACACTTTCACCGGCCGGGTGACCGACGCCATGCTGGACGACGTGTTCGCCCGGGCGCGCGTTCACGCCGGCCTGTGATCTGCGCATCATCAAGCCGATCTGCTTACAGAACGTATATGGTCCCGTAGAATAGTTACACGCGGTACTTGCTGGCTGGATCACATTAATTGGATTGGTTTCATTGGTCGAGAAAGGGGCCCACCGTAATTCCATTATCCGTGCATTATCTGAACGGCGCGGGGTATCATCTCTGAGCCCCCGTAGCCCAAGGGAAGAGGCCGGCCCCCTAAAAGGGTCCCCAGTGTCGGTTCGACTCCGACCGGGGGTACGCCTGAGCTGTCCAGACCCCGCGCCCCGCTGCGGTCATGTGACTGACCGATCATTCAATCGCCAGTCCTGCTGGCGGCCGATCCCGTCGGCGCTCCTGACTGCCGCCGACCGTAATAACCCCGCGGAGCTCATCGGTGAGCTTTTAACCTAGGCCCAGTTCCTAAAGTACCTCAGCGTTCTTTTGCATGTTCCTTTGGCTGGTCCGGAAAACTAACGATGCCTGAACACCAGGTCAGTACACACAGGCCGCTGGCTGAGGATCCGCTGAATCTCGGGGCGGGACCGGCGCGGATCGGCGGGAATCAGCCGCTGGTGTCCGGGCCGGCCCGGGTGATCGTGATCCTGACCATGACCCGCCGCTCGCGGCGCATGGCCTCGCGGTAGTCGTCCCAGTCGGGATGCTCCCCGGACACCCGCCGGTAATAGTCCACGAGCAGGTCCATGGCCTCCGGCAGGTGGACGATCTCGGCGTTGCCCTCGGCCTGGACCCACTCTCCGAAGAAGCCGTCGTTCAGCACGCACAGCGAGGCGCGCGGATCACGGGCCAGGTTCTTGGCCTTGACCGCGGTTTCCCTGGTGCTGATCAGCACCCGGCCCTCGGCATCGACCGCGGCGGTCACCGGTGAGAGCTGCGGCCGGCCGTCTGTCCTGATCGTGGCCAGCACCGCGTGATGATGGACGCGCAGGAACTCCCTGGCGCGCTGCGGATCCACGTCAGGCGTGCGCCTGATCCGGCGCTGCACCTCGTACTCGTGCACGATCGCGCTGGCGTAGCCGTGCGTCAGGCCGTGCTCGTCGGCCAGCCAGTGCGCGCGTTCCGCGCACCGCAGGAACGCAGGTCCGGACTCAAGGCGACGGAACCACTCTCGGAGGTCACGTCCTGTGACGGTGGGGATGCGGGCGATCAGGTTCTTGTGCATCTCCGGAGAGTGGGTCAGAGACAAGTGGCACCTCCAGGCGCGCGGGGCCGACGAACCCCTTTCGAGAGACTGCACCACCGCGAGGCGCCTGACAACCCCTCGATGTCACCCTTCCGTAATACCCCGTTTGGGGCGGTCGCGGGCGCGGGGGTTGCGGGCGGACCGAAACGAGCGCTCAGGACAGCCGCTCGAAGATCATCGCCATGCCCTGGCCGCCGCCGACGCACATGGTCTCCAGGCCGAAGGTCTTGTCGTGGAACTGCAGGCTGTTCAGCAGCGTCGAGGTGATCCGGGCCCCGGTCATGCCGAACGGGTGCCCGACGGCGATCGCGCCGCCGTTCACGTTCAGCTTGTCCACGTCGATGCCCAGGTCCTGGTAGGACGGGATCACCTGGGCGGCGAACGCCTCGTTGATCTCCACCAGGTCGATGTCCTCGATCGTCATCCCGGCCCGGGCCAGCGCCTGCCGTGACGCCTCGACCGGGCCGAGGCCCATGATCTCGGGCGACAGCGCGGTCACGCCCGTGGACACGATCCGGGCCAGCGGCGTGATCCCGAGCTCGGCGGCCTTGGTGTCGCTCATCACGACCACCGCGGCGGCGCCGTCGTTCAGCGGGCAGCAGTTCCCGGCGGTGACCGTGCCGTCCGGCCGGAACACGGGCTTCAGCGCGGCCACCTTCTCCAGCGTGGTACCCGGGCGCGGGCCGTCGTCGGCGGTCACCACGGTGCCGTCCGGCAGCGTCGCCGGCGTGATGTCCCGCTGCCAGAACCCGTTGGCCAGCGCCTTCTCGGCCAGGTTCTGCGACCGGACGCCGAACTCGTCCTGCTCCAGGCGGCTGATGCCGCGCAGCCGCGCGACGTTCTCCGCGGTCTGGCCCATCGCGATGTAGACGTCGGGGATCTTGCCGTCCTGCCGCGGGTCGTGCCAGACCGGCGCGCCGCCATCGGCCAGCTTGGCGCTCCGCTCCTCGGCGGCGTCGAAGACCGGGTTCTTGGTGTCCGGCCAGCTGTCGCTGCTGCCCTTGCCGAAACGGCTCACGCTCTCGACGCCCGCGGAGATGAACGCATCGCCCTCGCCCGCCTTGATCGCGTGGAACGCCATCCGGGTGGTCTGCAGCGACGACGAGCAGTACCGGGTGACCGTGGTGCCCGGCAGGTGGTCGTAGCCGAGCAGGACCGCGATCCCGCGCGCCATGTTGAAGCCCTGCTCGCCGCCGGGCAGGCCGCAGCCGAGCATCAGGTCGTCGATCTCGGCCGGGTCAAGCTGCGGCACCTTGGCGAGCGCCGCCGTGACCATCTGGGCGGTCAGGTCGTCGGGGCGGATGCTGGTCAGCGATCCCTTGAATGCGCGGCCGATCGGCGAGCGGGCGGTAGCGACAATGACGGCCTCGGGCATGACGATCTCCCAAACTGGTGGTTAACCCGAAAGTAGCTTATGCCGCGCCGGATGCTAATTCACCTGCTGACCCGGTTACCCGGCCTGGTGGGATACCGTCGTTGGCCTGAGAGCAAGGTGGTTGGCATGCAGGTACACGAGTCCCTGATCGAGCTCATCGGGAACACGCCGCTGGTCCGGCTCAGCGGGTGACCCGCGGGGACGGGCCGCAGGTGCTGGCCAAGGTCGAGTACTTCAATCCGGGCGGTTCGGTGAAGGACCGGATCGCGCTGCGCATGGTCGAGGCGGCCGAGGTGTCCGGCGAGCTGCGCCCGGGCGGCACGATCGTGGAGCCGACGTCGGGCAACACCGGAGTCGGGCTGGCGATCGTCGCGGCGGAGAAGGGCTACCGGTGCCTGTTCGTCTGCCCGGACAAGGTCGGCCAGGACAAGATCAGCGTGCTGCGCGCCTACGGCGCCGAGGTCGTCGTCTGCCCGTCCACCGTCTCCCCGGATCACCCGGACTCCTACTACTCGGTGTCGGACCGGCTGGCCAGCGAGATCGAGGGCGGCTGGAAGCCCGACCAGTACGCCAACCCGGAGAACCCGGCCTCGCACTACCGCTCCACCGGCCCGGAGATCTGGGCGCAGACCGACGGGCGGGTCACGCACTTCGTGGCGGGGATCGGCACCGGCGGCACGATCTCGGGCACCGGCCGGTACCTGAAGGAAGTGTCCGGCGGCCGGGTGCAGGTCATCGGCGCCGACCCGGAGGGCTCGGTCTACTCCGGCGGGACCGGCCGCCCGTACCTGGTCGAGGGCGTCGGCGAGGACATCTGGCCGGAGACCTACGACAAGAACATCTGCGACCAGATCATCGCGGTCAGCGACGCCGAGTCGTTCCTGATGACCCGCCGGCTGGCCCGCGAGGAAGCGCTGCTGATCGGCGGCTCCAGCGGGATGGCCGTGGTCGCCGCGCTGCGGGTCGCGCAGGCCGGCGCGCGCCGACGACGTGATCGTGGTGCTGCTGCCCGACGGCGGCCGCGGCTACCTGGCGAAGATCTTCAACGACGACTGGATGGCCGACTACGGCTTCCTCACCGCGGAGACCGCCGAGCCGCGGATCGCCGACGTCCTGGAGGGCAAGCAGGGCGGCCTGCCGCCGTTCGTGCACGCTCACCCCGACGAGACCGTGGCGGCGGCCATCGAGAGCCTGCGCGAGTACGAGGTGTCCCAGCTGCCGGTGCTGAGCGCGGAGCCGCCGGTGATGGCGGCCGAGGTGATCGGCTCGATCGTGGAGCGTGACCTGCTCGAGGCGCTGGTCTCCGGCCGGGCCCGGCCGCAGGACCCGGTGAGCGGCCACATGTCCGCCCCGCTGCCGATGGTGGGCTCCGGCGAGCCGGTCAGCAGCGCGGTCCGGGCCATGGAGAAGGCGGGCGCCGCGGTGGTTCTGGTCGAAGGCAAGCCGGCCGGGATGATCACACGGCAAGATGTGCTGACGTACCTGGCGGCGGGCAGCAGGAGCGGATGAAGGCGGCCCAGGCGGGAAGGGGGACGCGCGTGAGCACGGACGGATTCGAGACGCTGGCGATCCACGCCGGCCAGGAGCCGGACCCGGTGACCGGTGCCGTCGTCCCGCCGATCTACCAGGTGTCCACCTACAAGCAGGACGGGGTCGGCGGCCTGCGCGGGGCCGGGAGGCCGGGGCCGTCGACGGCCCGGGCGCTGGATCGAGGGCTACGAGTACTCCCGGACGGCCAACCCGACCCGGGGCGCGCTGGAGGAGTGCCTGGCCGCGCTGGAAGGCGGCGTCCGCGGGCTGGCGTTCGCGTCCGGGATGGCCGCCGAGGACGGCCTGCTGCGCACGGTCTGCCGGCCCGGGGATCACGTGCTGATCCCGCACGACGCCTACGGCGGCACGTACCGGCTGGTCGACAAGGTCCTGCGGGACTGGGGGGTGAGCTACCGGCCGGTGCCGATGTCGGACCCGGCGGCGGTGCGCGGCGCGCTGCGCGACCAGCCCGCCCGGGTGATCTGGGTGGAGACGCCGACGAACCCGCTGCTGTCCATCGCCGACATCGCGGCGCTGGCGGACATCGCGCACGAGGCGGGCGCGCTGCTCGTGGTGGACAACACGTTCGCCTCGCCTTACCTGCAGCAGCCGCTGGCGCTCGGCGCCGACGTGGTGGTGCATTCCACGACCAAGTACATCGGCGGGCACTCCGACGTGGTCGGCGGCGCGCTGGTCGTCGCGGATGCCGACCTGGGCGAGCAGCTCGCCTTCCTGCAGAACGCCACCGGCGCGACGGCCGGCCCGTTCGACGCCTGGCTGACGCTGCGCGGGGTCAAGACGCTCGGCGTCCGGATGGACCGGCACTGCGAGAACGCGGCCCGGGTGGCCGACATGCTGGCCGCGCACCCGAGGGTGGCCGCGGTGTTCTACCCCGGCCTGGCTTCGCATCCGGGCCACGAGGTGGCGGCCAAGCAGATGCGCGGGTTCGGCGGGATCGTGTCGTTCCGGTCGGCGGCGGCGAAGCCGAGGCGGTGGCGATGTGCGGCCGGACCCGGCTGTTCACCCTGGGCGAGTCGCTCGGCGGGGTGGAGTCGCTGATCGAGCACCCCGCCCGGATGACGCACGCGTCGGTGGCGGGCTCGGCGCTCGAGGTACCCGCGGACCTGGTGCGCCTGTCGGTCGGGATCGAGACCGCCGAGGACCTGCTCGAGGACCTCCGCTCCGCGCTCGGCTGAGCCTGGCCCGCCTCAGCCGTTCCAGACCATCAGGACCAGGATCACCAGCCAGATCAGGGCGGTCACGCCGCCCAGGGAGGCGATCCGGCCGCGCTCCACGTGCCCGAGATGCACACCCGCAACGGGCGGATCGCCCGTCAGCTGGGCCGGCCCGGGACTCTCGTCCGGGCCTGCCGCCGCCGCGTCTGCTCCGGCCTGGCCGACGGCCTGAGGTGCGGCGGCGGCCTCGGCGGCCGTCGCCTGCGCGTCCTCGAGGGTGGCGATGGCCCGGTGCTGGTCGCGCATGATCAGCACGAGCAGCACGAGCGAGACCACGAACAGGGTGATCGAGACCGTCAGCCACGGCTTGCTGAAGTCGTTCTTCAGCTTGGCGAGGACCAGGCCGGCGATCAGCACGCCCAGGGACAGAATCGCGAACAGGCGCGTGGTCCGGTACAGGTACCTGACGACCACCAGATTGCGCTGCCTGATATAGCGGGGCGTCGACATGATCGCCACCGTGACCGGGCCGATCGTGAAGATGGCCAAGCCGATGTGCAGCCAGAGCACCAGCCGGTCGGTGAAGGACATGTGATGAGCTTAGGGCCGGGCTCCCCGCGGCCAGCCGGATCGCAGCGGGTCCGCGGCTGGCTTTCCGCCGATGCCTAGCTCCCGCTCGGGCTCGGGCTGCCGTTGCCGCCGTCGCTGCCGGTCCCGCTGGCGCTGGCGCTGCCGCTGTCGGTCCCGCTCGGGCTGGCGCTGCCGCTGTCGGTCCCGCTCGGGCTGGCGCTGCCGCTGTCGGCCTCGCTCGGGCTGGCGCTGCCGCTGTCGGCCTCGCTCGGGCTGGCGCTGCCGCTGTCGGCCTCGCTCGGGCTGGCGCTGCCGCTGTCGGGCCCGCTCGGGCTGGCGCTGCCGCTGTCGGGCCCGCTCGCGCTGGCGCTGCCGCTGTCGGGCCCGCTCGCGCTGGCGCTGCCGCTGTCGGGCCCGCTCGCGCTGACGCTGCCACTGCCGGCCCGGCGGCGCTGGCGCTCGGGCGGGCGCCGGGCGCCGGCCTCGTGTGGGCGATGTAGGCCCCGATCAGGCAGGCGATGCCGATGACGAACGCGACGATGGCGCGGACCTGGTGGTGACCGTGGCGGACGCTGACCATGAAATGGATCGAGTTCGCCGCGCCGGACACGTAGAGGATCCCGGCGATGATGGCCAGGATCCCGATAACGGTCAGGATGATCACCAGCGCCCCGCGGCCTGATGACGTGCCCGACGACGCCCCCGATGATGCCCCCGACGTGCTTGCAGAACTCACGTGCTCCTCCTAGAAGATGGGCTGGGCCCACTTTAGGTCCGGACAACCAGGTTGAGCTTACTGAGCGGGCGGGGCGCTGACCTGGTCGCCGTCGCGCTTGATCCGCGAGCCCGGGCCGGGGAGTCCGCCCGCCCGGCCCGGCGCAGCCGCTTAGCTGCTGGACTTCGTCTTGCTGCTGAACCAGGCGCCGATCAGGCAGGCCACGCCCACGACCAGGGCGACGCCGCCCCGGGCGAGGTGGTTGCCCTTGTGGACATGGCTGCCCGCCGTCAGGAAGCTGGGCAGCGAGGTCCCGGCGACCATGTACAGGATTCCGACGATGAGCGCCAGCACCCCGATCACCGCCAGGATGATGACCAGCGGCTTCCTGCTGGTCGAGGTGCCACCAGACACGCTTGCACTACTCACAGTTTTCCTCCTAGAGGGCCACAGCGTCACGCGCTACGGGCCGTCTTCAGCCGTCCTCGATGACAGGACCTTTCATCCTCCCCACGGCTGTCCGCGTTCTGGCGAGCGCGAGGTCGGCGGATGAAAAGGGTTGACTACCTGCGGCACGGTACTACGGCCGGGGCCCGGAGCGGAGGGCTTCCCAAAAGCGACGAAAGTAAAATCTATCTACGGCCATTCCTGCGTGATCGCAAGAAGTCCCTGACCACGTATTCGCCCAGGTTCTCCGGCATCGCGCGGAGCACCCGGCCGCCGTTGCGGCGGGCCACTTCCTCGACGAACGCGGTGAGCCGCACGTCCTCGGCGAGCATGAAGACGTTCAGGGTCGCCCGGCGCCGGGTCATCTTGTCCACCTCGGCCAGCGTGAGCTCCAGCGTCTCCGGCGACGGCGGCCAGTCGAACCAGGACTGCCCGTCGCGGCGCAGGTGCGCGGTGGGCTCGCCGTCGGTCACCACCAGCACGACGGGGTTCTGCTCGGGCCGGCGGTCCAGGAAGCGCCCGGCCAGGATCAGCGCGTGATGCAGGTTGGTGCCCTGCACCATGTCCCAGCCCAGCCCGGCCAGGTCGGTCTCGCGCAGTTCGCGCGCGTAGTTCGAGAAGCCGACCACCTGGATCGAGTCTTGCGGGTACTTGCTGCGGACCAGGGCGTGCAGCGCCAGCGCGGTCTGCTTGGCCACCCCCCAGGTGCCGCGCAGCGCCATCGAGTACGACAGGTCGACGAGCAGGCAGACCGCCGCCGACGTCCGCCGCTCGGTCTCGCCGACCTCGAAATCGCCGACCGAAAGCCGGACCGGGCCGTCGCGAGCCGGCAGGCCGCCGCGCAGCAGTGCGTTGCGCACGGTGGCCGGCGTGTCGATCGCCTGCTCGTCGCCGAAGCTCCACGGCCGGGTGCTGCCCGTGTACTCGCCGGCCTGCCCGGCGTCGCGCTGGTCGTGGTCGCCGCTGCCGCGCTCGGGGAGGTCCGCGAACACCCGGCGCAGCGCGGTCTCGCCCAGCCTGCGCACGGCCTTCGGGGTCAGCTCCAGCTTGCCGTCGGTGCGCTGCAGGTATCCCTGGCGCTCCAGTTCCCGCTCGATCTGGCGCAGCGCCTCCATGTCGTCGACGGCCTGGCGGCCGAGCGCGCGCCGCACGGCCTCCTCGTCGATGTCATCGAGCCGGGCGCCCGGGTAGTCCTGGCGCAGCGCGTCCTCCAGGTCGGCCAGGTCGGCCAGCTCGGCCAGCGCCGTGGTCGCCTCGCTCAGGCCCAGCGGGTCCTGGCCGGTCATCTGCTCGCCCGGCCACCCGTCGAGGTCCATGTCCGGCCGGCGGGCCCGCAGCGCGTCGGCCAGCCGGGACATCTCGGCGGCCAGGCCGGCGTCCTCCAGCGTCTGCTCCATCAGGCTGGCCAGCTCCTCGCGCTGGGCGTCGGTCAGCGAGTTCAGCAGCCGCTGCGCCGCGGACATCCGGCGGACCAGCGAGTCGACCAGCTCGTCGAGGTTGCGGGGCGAGTCGGGGAACAGGTCTCCGTACTGCTCCATGAAGTCGTCGAAGTCCTGCTGGGTGTGGGTGCCCTGGGCATCGGCCTCGAGCATGCCGTTGAGCGCGGCCATCATGTCCTTGACCCGCTGCATGGCCGCGGGGTCGGGCTGCTGCAGGGTCTGCTTCATGCCGCGGAACTGGCTGTCGAGCACCTCGCGGCGCAGCAGGTCCTTGAGCTTCTCGAAGGTCTGCCGGGCGGCCGCGGAGCGCCAGTCGTAGTCGGCGAGCTGCCGGATGGCCTGCGCGGTGTCGCCCGGCAGCGCGTCGAGCTCGGCCTCCCGCAGCCTGGCCTCGTCATCGGGGTCGGGGAACAGCTCGGCGCGCTCCTGCCCGATCGCGGTGTCCAGCAGCGCGCGCGCCTGCTCCAGGATGCCGTCCAGGCGGCCCCGGTCCCGCAGCTCCCGCTGCTGCTCGCGGACCCGCCGGAGCAGGTCGTCGAGGCCCTGGTGGCCGGACAGGCCGCGGCGGAGCAGATCCCGCAGCGCGCTGGCGGGATCCGATCCGTCGAGCACCGATTCGCCGAGGGCGTCGACCGCGCCGCGCACGTCATAGGGCGGCTCGAGCGGGTCCGGCCCGTCGTGGTAGGGCCCGTACCGGTAACCGCTCATCGAAGCTTGCCTCCCTCAGGTGCGGTAGACCGCGCCGCCGTCGACGACGTCCTTGGACAGCCTGCGCATCAGGTACAGGCCCTCCAGCGCGAACTCGAGCGCGGCCGCGGCCTGCCCGAAGGACTCGCTGCCGTCCATGGCCAGGCGGTCCATGATCCGGGCCAGGCCCGGCACGTCCCCGATCCTGCGGAGCAGGTCGTCGGCGGGGATCAGGTCCCCCGTCTCCACGCTGCCGCCGCTGGAGAATTTCGCCAGCAGGCCGCTCAGGTCCGCGCTGCCCAGGGCCGAGCGGAAGGTCTCGGCTATCGCCCGGCGCAGCAGGTGGTCGAGCACCTCCTGCTCCCGGCCCTCCTCGCTGACCTCGAACTCGACCTTGCCGCGGAGCGTGCTCACCACGCTGGGCAGGTCGCAGACCCGGGCCACCGGCTGCCGCTCGCCGGTGATCGCGGCCCGGCGCACCGCGGAGGCGGCCACGGCCTCGGCGGCCGCGATCGCGAACCTGGCCGAGACGCCGGACCGCGCGTCCACCGCCGGCGAGGCGCGTACCAGCCGGGTGAATCTCGCGATCACCTGCACCAGGTGCTCGGGCAGCACGGCGCCGGGCTCCTGATCGTCCCAGGCCACCAGCGACTCCTGGTGGATCAGCGCCAGCTCGGCGTCGAGCGACACCGGATAGTGGGTGCGGATCTCGGCGCCGAACCGGTCCTTGAGCGGGGTGATGATCCGGCCCCGGTTGGTGTAGTCCTCCGGGTTGGCGCTGGCCACCAGGACCAGGTCGAGCGGCAGCCGCAGCGCGTACCCGCGGACGCCGATGTCGCGCTCCTCCAGCACGTTAAGCAGCGCCACCTGGATGCGCTCGGCCAGGTCCGGGAGCTCGTTCAGGCAGAAGACGCCGCGGTTGGTCCGCGGCACCAGGCCGAAGTGGATGGTCTCCGGGTCGCCGAGCGTCCGGCCCTCGGCCACCTTGACCGGGTCGATGTCGCCGATCAGATCGCCCACGCTGGTGTCGGGGGTGGCCAGCTTCTCGCCGTAGCGGTCGTCGCGGTGGCGCCAGATGACCGGCAGATCGTCGCCCTGGTCGGCGGCCAGGCGGCGGCAGCGCGCGCACACCGGGGCGAACGGATGGTCGTTGATCTCGCACCCGGCGACCGCCGGGGTCCACTCGTCGAGCAGGCCGGTGAGCGTGCGGATGAGGCGCGTCTTGCCCTGGCCGCGCTCGCCGAGCAGGATCACGTCGTGCCCGGCGATGATGGCGCGCTCCAGGTGGGGCAGGACCGTCTGGCCGAAGCCGATGATCCCGGGGAAGGCGTCATCGCGCGCGCGCATCCGGGCCAGCAGGTTCCTCCGCATTTCCTCCTTGACCGTGGAGAACTCGTGACCTCTGGCGCGTAGTTCACCGACGGTCCGGGCCGCTGGGGGGGCTGACTTTTCTGTCGCCGACTGGGGCTGGCTCTTTGGCGTCACCCTTCGACACTATGTGCATGGTGGCGAGATCCGCATCCTGGGAGGCTGGGTTTGGCTGAGCGCGAACCGGCGCTGGCCATCGACGTCGGCGGCACCAAGCTGGCCGCGGCCGTGGTCGAGCCCGGCGGCCGGCTGATCACCTGGGCCCAGGTCCCCACCCCACGTGACCTGGACTCCGAGCCGCTGTGGCGCGCCCTGGACGCGCTGCTGGACCAGGTGCTCGCCAGCGCCAGGATCTGCTCGCCCGCCGGCCTGGCCGGCGTCGGCGCCGGGTGCGGCGGCCCGATGGACTGGCCGGCGGGGGTGGTCTCGCCGCTCAACATCCCGGCGTGGCGGTCGTTCCCGCTCCGCGCCCGGCTGCAGATGCGGTTCGAACCGGTCCCGGTCCGGGTGCACAACGACGCGATCTGCCTGGTGGCCGGCGAGCACTGGCGCGGCGCGGGCCGGGGCGCCGGCAACGTGCTCGGCATGGTCGTCTCGACCGGGGTGGGCGGCGGGCTCATCCTGGACTCGCGGGTCGTCGAGGGCGCCTCGGGCAACGCCGGCCACATCGGGCACGTCGTGGTCGACCCGGAGGACGGTCCCGAGTGCGCGTGCGGCGGGCGCGGCTGCCTCGAGGCGATCGCGCGCGGCCCCGCGCTCGTGGCCTGGGCGCAGCGCCAGGGCTGGCGCCCGGGCCAGCCGGACGCCACGGCCAAGGACCTGGCCGACGACGGCGCTCAGGGCCACCCGGTCGGCCTGGCCGCGATGCGCCGGGCGGGACGAGCGCTGGGCATCGCCATCTCATCAACGACTCACCTGTGCGACCTCGAGGTGGCGGCGATCGGCGGCGGGCTCTCGCAGGCGGGAGCCCTGCTGTTCGGGCCGCTGGAAGAGTCGCTGCACGCGCACGCCAAGCTCGCGTTCGCGCGCCGGCTCCGCGTGGTGCCCGCCGCGCTCGGCCCGAGCGCCGGGCTCGTCGGCGCCGCGGCGCTCATCCTGGCCGGCGACCGCTACTGGACCGGCGACTGAGCCGGTGATGACAGACTTCAAGCATGACGACGACGTCTTCCCTTCCGGGTCCCGATGACGTGGCCGCGGCGCGCAAGGTCCTCGACGATGTCGTCCTGCACACCCCGATGCTGCACTCGCGGGCGCTCTCCGGGCAGGTCGGCGGGCCGGTCTACCTGAAGTGCGAGAACCTGCAGCGCACCGGGTCGTTCAAGGCCCGCGGAGCCTACCTGCGCATCTGCAGGCTGTCCGAGGCGGAACGCGCCCGCGGGGTCATCGCCGCCAGCGCGGGCAACCATGCTCAGGGGGTCGCGTTCGCGGCCGCCCTGCTCGGCGCCCGGGCCACCGTGGTCATGCCGGAGCGCGCTCCGCTGCCGAAGGTCGAGGCCACCCGGTCATACGGGGCTGAGGTTGTCCTGCACGGCAGCACCGTGGAGGAAGCCCTGGCCCGGGCCGAGGAGCTCGCGGCGGAGCACGGGTCGATCTTCATCCATCCCTTCGAGCACCCGGACGTCCTGGCCGGCCAGGGAACCGTCGGCCTCGAGATCGTCGAGCAGTGCCCGGACGTGCGCACGATCGTGGTCCCGGTCGGCGGCGGCGGCCTGGCCGCGGGCATCGCCATCGCGGCCCATGGCGCCGACCCCGCGGTCCGCGTGATCGGGGTGCAGGCGGAGGCCGTGGCATCGTTCCCCGGATCGCTCGCGGCCGGCTACCCGCTGACCGTGGCGCCCGGGCCCACGATGGCCGACGGCATCGCCGTGGCCCGCCCGGGCGAGCTGGCCTTCGCCGTCCTGGCCGAGCGCGCGCACCGGATGGCGGCCGTGTCCGAGAAGAGTCTCTCCCGGGCGCTGCTGCTCTGCCTGGAGCGTTCCAAGCAGGTCGTGGAGCCGGCCGGAGCGGCCGGGGTGGCCGCGCTGCTGGAGAATCCGCGGGAGTTCGAGCCGCCGGTGGTAGCCGTGCTGTCCGGCGGCAACATCGATCCGCTGCTGCTGGCCAAGGTGCTGCGGTACGGCCTGGCCGCGGCCGGCCGCTTCCTGACCTTCCGCTGCCCGCTGCCCGACCGTCCCGGCGCGCTGGCCACGCTGCTGGCCGAGGTGGCGGCGCTCGGCGCCAACGTGCTCGACGTGATGCACGAGCGGATCACGTCGGGCCTGCACGTGGACGAGGTCGAGGTGCTGCTGCAGGTGGAGACCCGCGGCCCGGAGCACTGCGACAACGTCATCCGCCGGCTGCGCGAATCCGGCTATAAGCTGCTGTTCAGCTGAACGCGCAGACGGCATCGGCTCGATGCCCCTGGTGTATGCCCTATGTGTCTCCGGGTGTCAGAGATTTCCGCGGCGCGCCTGTTCCCGCTCTATGGCCTCGAACAGCGCCTTGAAGTTGCCCTTGCCGAACCCTTGTGACCCGTGCCGCTCGATCAGCTCGAAGAACACCGTAGGCCGGTCCTGGACCGGCTTAGTGAAGATCTGCAGCAGGTAGCCGTCCTCGTCCCGGTCCGCGAGGATCTTGAGCTCGCGCAGCTCGTCCAGCGGAACCCGGGTGTCGCCCACCCACTCGCCGAGCGTGTCGTAATAGCTATCGGGCGTGTCCAGGAAGTCCAGGCCCGCGGCGCGCATGCCGCGGACCGCGGCCACGATGTCATCGGTGGCCACCGCGATGTGCTGGACGCCCGGGCCGCCGTAGAACTCCAGGTACTCGTCGATCTGCGACTTCTTCTTGCCGACCGCCGGCTCGTTGATCGGGAACTTGACCTTGCGGGTGCCGTCGGCGACCACCTTGCTCATCAGCGCCGAGTACTCCGTGGCGATGTCGTCCCCCACGAATTCCTTCATGTTGGTGAAGCCCATGACCCGCTGGTAGAAGCCCACCCACTCGTCCATCTTGCCGAGCTCGACGTTGCCGACGCAGTGGTCGACCTGGGTGAAGAACGGCCGGGACCGCAGGGAGGCGAGCGGGGCGGCGGTCACGTAGCCGGGCAGGTAGGGCCCGCTGTAGTTGGCGCGCTCCACCAGGGTGTGCCGGGTGTCGCCGAACGTGGCGATCGCGGCCAGCACCACCTTGCCGTGGGCGTCCTCAACCACCTCGGGCTCGGCCAGGCCCGTTGCGCCGCGGGTGACCGCGTAATCATAGGCGGCCTCGGCCGAGGGGACGGTGATGGCCAGGTCGATCACCCCGTCGCCGTGCGCGGCCACGTGCTGGCCCAGGGCCGTGCCGGCCCGCACCGGGCCGCGGAACACGAACCGCGCGTCGCCGGATTCGAGCACGTAGGCGGCCTCGTCCCGGCAGCCGGTCTCCGGGCCGCGATAGGCGACGCACCGCATGCCGAACGCCGTCGAGTAGAAGTGCGCGGCCTGCCGCGCGTTGCCGACCGCGAAAACCACCGCATCCATGCCGGTGACAGGGAACTCGTCCGCTGCGGTCATCGCTTCCTGCCGTCCTGGTTCGTGCTGCGCTGGTCCTTGCTGCACGGGCGCGGCCATGTCGCCCTCCCTGCTCTCGTCATCGAGTTCCTGAAAAGCATCAATCAGGGAGATCAAGATGTGCAACTGTGGCTTGGATTGCTATGCATTTTGCAGAGTTCTAGTCCGAAAACCACTGAGTAACTGGGCACCCTGCTGCCTGAAAGGAGGTACGAATGATCGATGGGCTCGATGCTCGGCTGATCGACTTGCTCGCGGCTAGGCCGCGGATCGGCGTGCTCGATGCGTCCCGGCGGCTCGGGGTGGCCCGGGGCACGGTTCAGGCCCGGCTCGACCGGCTGCGGTCCCGCGGCATCATCACCGGGTTCGGGCCCGATGTCGAGCCCGCCGCGCTCGGGTACCGGGTCACCGCGTTCGTGACGCTGGAGATCCGCCAGGCTGGCGGGCACGACCCGGTCGCGGACCGGCTCGCGCTGATCGCGGAGGTGCTGGAAGCGCACACGATCACCGGGGCCGGCGACATGCTGTGCCGCGTTGTCGCGCGCGACAACGCGGACCTGCAGCGGGTCATCGACGCGATCGTGGACGTGCCCGGGGTGGTGCGGACCTCCACGGTGATCGCGCTGGCCGCTCCCGTCCGCTACCGGGTGCTGCCCCTCGTCCACGCGGCGGCCAGCACCAGCCGCCAGCCAGGCTGAACCCGTATCCCCGAGCGCTCCCGGCCGGGCGGCCTACACGGGGACCTGGGCGAGGACGGCGAAGGCCAGGGCGGCGCCGTTCAGCACGAGCTGCCCGCTGCCCGAGCTGGCGCTGACCTGAAGGGCAACGGGGGAAAGGCCGACGCTCGTCGCGTCAACGATGTCCCGCTGCACAACCTCCAGGGTGAGGCTAGTGCCCTGGTTCATCGCGTCAACGATCTTCTGCTCCAGTGCGGTCAGGTCGGTACCGGGGTCCAGCACGTTCACCGGGGAGCCCGGGTTCGCGGCGGTCACCGACGGGAGATACACCGCGGGCGAACCGCCGGGCGCGGGCGGCTCACCGACCGGATGCGGGCCGCCACCTGACGGCTCATCGCCGACCGGGTGCGGGCCGCCGACCGTTGGCGGGTCCCCGACCGGGTGCGGGCCGCCGACCCAGGGCGTGCGGAACAGCGAGAGCGTTCCGGCGGCGCGCGGAGACAGCACCAGCTGACCTTGGAGCGGGGATACCACCGGCAGCACGACCGGGCCCGTGGCCCCGGCCAGCTGTGCCGCCAGCGAGTCATAGTCGGTATCGGCGAGGACCCAAGGGGTGGGATCAGTCCCGATCTGCAGCCACAGGTTTGGTTCCGGGTTCACGAGGCTCCCCCTCCGATCGCCTGGGCCGGGAGGCAGTGAGGGCTAGGTCAGCGCCAATCGCGCCCCATGCTGCCGCCCGCCGCGGTCACCCATCCCAAATCCTGGCAGAGATACGGGAGATATGCACGGCGGCCGTACGCCCGCTGATGAGCAAGATTTGCGCGATCTCTCCGTGACTGGCGCCGTTGGCGCGCGCGGTAAGCACGTCGGTCTCGCGGTGGGTGAGTCCGGACCGGAAGCGGGCCGCGGCGCGGGGTGCCGTGAGCCGGTCCCGGGGGTCAGCCCCACGCCCCACGCCAGTTTCCCGGCCAGGCCGAGCAGGGGGGCCGACGGGAGCTCACGGGCCAGGGCCTCGCCCGCGGCCAGGGCACGAGCCGCTCGTACGCGCCGCCCCGCCCGGGCCTCGGCCTCCGCCTCGCGCAGGCGCGCGTACGCCTCGCGGTACGGCTGGCCAGCCGCTCGCCAGGCGTCAGCCACGGCGCTCCAGGCGGGCCCGTCATCGGTCCCGTGCTGGCGGGCGTGCTCGGCCGCCGCTTGCGCCCCGTACGCGGCCACCCCCGGCCGTCCGGCGCTGTCCCGGTCCTTGATCGCCCGCGCCCGGTCGGCGAAGGCGGCGGCGGCCGCCTCCCAGGGCTCCGGGAGATCGCTCGGCCGCGCCGCGGCGGGCAGCGCGGCCAGGTCGGCGGCCACCCGGGCCCCGGCGGCCAGCAGCCGGATTTCCTCCTCGGACCAGCCGGTGCCCGCCAGTGCCGCGAGACCGTCCAGCACCTCACCGGCCGCCGTGCCCAGGTCGCCGGCGTAGAGCGCCTGTTCGGCGAGGCAAGCGCGCAGCGGGCCGGTAAGCCCGGGATCCGCGGGCGCCTTTTCCAGGTCCGCGGCCAGCCTGGATGCCCGCGGGGTGTCGCCCTCGCCGACGGCGAGTTCCAGCTGCATGAGCTCCAGGTAGCTAGTGATCGTTCCCTCTGACTCCCCGATCACCTCGGCCAGCAGCTCATCGGCCTCCCGCCACCGCCCGGTCGCGTGGAGCGCTCCCGCGGTGTTGTTGTCCAGCACCGACGTGAGGGCCGACGGCGCGTCCAGGGACCTGGCGGCCCGCCGCCCGGCCTGCGCTACCTTGAGCGCCTCAGTGAAGCGGCCGGCCGTGATCAGCAGGTACATGAGGTTGGCCGCGGCCCGCACAACATCCTCAATGTTGCTGGTGCGGCGCGCGAGCGTGAACGACCGGCGCAGCGTGGCCATCCCGGCGTCGGGCTCGCCGTGCTGGGCCTGGATAACGCCGAGCGTGGCCAGGCCATGAGCATGCTCCGCGACCGCGCCAGCCTGCTGCGCCTCCGCGACCGCCCGCACGGCGATCGGCAGCGCCTCACCGAACTGGCCGAGCAGCATGCGCCAGGTCGCCAGCGCGGCGAGGACCCGCGCCCGCAACGCGGACGGCGGGGCGCCGGGAAGCAGTTCCACCGCCCGCTCGGTGGCGTCGACGGCCGCGTCGAGGTCTCCTGCCTCGTATCGGTAACGTCCGATCCGCTCCAGCAGCCGGGCACGGTCGGCCGGGCTGGCCGAGCTGGACTGGTCCAGCGCCTGCTCCGCCCACCCCGCGGCGCGCTCCGGGTCACCGGCCCAGCTCGCCGCCTGTGCCGCGTCCTCCGCCAGGGCGGGACCAGCCTCCGGCAGCCAGGCCGACTCGTCGATGGCCAGCGCGTAGTAGCGGACGGCCTCCGGATAGGCACGCGCCGACACCGCCTGACGCGCCGCCGTGACCGCCGCGGGAGCGGCCCGGTCGGGGCAGCCTGCCAGGTGCCAGTGCTGGGCGAGCAGGCCGGGGTCGGAGCCCGCTCGCGGGGCGAGCGCTTCGGCGAGCCGGCGGTGCAGGTGCCGCCGCTCGCCCGGCAGCAGATGGGCGTAGAGCACCTGCCGGATCAGCGCGTGGCCGAAGGCGTAACCGTCGCCCGCCGGGACCAGCAATCCCGAGGCGACGGCCCGGCGCGTCGAAGCCAGCAGGCGCTTCTCCGGAACCGGGACGGTCGCGGCCAGCAGGTCGTGGGACATCCCGCCGTCCGCCACGCAAACCTGGTCGACCACGGCCCTGGCCTGGGCCGTGAGGCCGGCCGCCTTGGCCAGCACGGCATCGGTGATCGAGGAGGGCAGCGCCTGCGGGCCGGCGTACGCGAGTTCCCTGGCGTACAGCGGGTTGCCTTCGGCGGTGGCGACCACCGCCGCCACCCGCTCCGCGCTGGCGGCCGCGGCGGGCAGCAAGCCGGTGACCAGTTCGGCGATCTCGCCGTCGGGCAGGCGCCCCAGCCGCAGCCGGGTCACGCCTGGGCGCCGCTCCAGTTCGGCCAGCCATGGCCCGACACCGGCGGCCAGCTCCTCCTCGCGCAGCGTGCCGACCAGCATCACCGGCTTGTCGCGCAACCGGACGGCCAGGAAGGCCAGGAGCTCGCGGGAGGATTCATCGGCCCAGTGCAGGTCTTCCAGCACGAGGACCACCGGTGACCTGGCCGCCAGGGCCGCCAGCAATTCCAGCACGCGCACGAAGAGGCGGTGCCGGGCGGCGAGCATGTTGCCGGCGTCGTCGTCGGCGAGCAGCCATCCCGCCTGATCGCGCAGAGCGGCCGCGAACGGCCCGTACGCGAGCGCGGCTCCGGCCAGCGGCGCCGACTCCCCGACCAGGACCTGTGCCCCGCCAGCCGCCGACGCCGCCTGGGCGCAGAGTTCCTCGACGAGCCTGGTCTTGCCGATGCCGGCCGCTCCGGTGAGCAGCACCAGCCGTGACTGGCCGGCCGCCACCTGCGCGTACGCGGCCAGCAGCGCCTTCCGCTCGGCGAGCCGTCCCACGATGGGCACCGACCCGGCGGCCGGGGCGGCCCCTGGCGCCTCTGCCAGCGAGCTTTTCAGCGGCGGGAACCGGTCCGGCAGGCCGGGCACGACCAGTTGGTAGATGCGTTCCGGCGCAGCCAGGTCCTTCAGCCGGTGAAAGCCCAGGTCCTTGACTGATACGCCGGCCGGCAGCCGGGAGGCCACCAGCAGCCTGGTCGCCTCCGACAGCACCACCTGGCCGCCGTGGGCAGTCGCCGCGATCCGTGCCGCCCGGTGCACGTCCATCCCTACGTATCCGTCCTCGTGGCGGACTGGCTCCCCCGAGTGCAGGCCCATTCGCACCCGTACCGCCACTCCGTCCGGCCAGTCGTGCCCGGCCAGAGCCTGCTGCGCCATCACGCAGCAGTCCACCGCGCCGGCGGCCGAGGCGAATACCACGAAGAAGCTGTCTCCCTCGGTGCCCATTTCCCGGCCGCCGTGGCTGGCGAACGCCCCCCGCAGCAGCTCCCGCTGAGCCGACAGCGCCTCACCATAACGGTCACCCAGCCGGTTCAGCAGCGCCGTCGATCCCTCGATGTCGCTGAACAACATCGTGATCGTCCCAGCCGGGAGCTCCCCCACCCCCCGATTATCAGGCTCCACGCCGCGGCCTGACGAGAGATCAACGATCGCCGCTCACCGCCGCACTGGCCTCGCTGACACCGTCCGCATCGCGCGTCAGGCGAGCGGAGGCAGCCGAGCCGGGCTAGCCGAGAGCTAGCTCGTTATTCAGGTGGTGACCGGGCCTGGCCGGGCACTAGGTTGCGCAGATGCGGCCCAGCTCAGATGCGCGGCGCCCGGCCTGGCGGGTGACGTCGGGGGAACCTGATCCGGACACGGTGGAGCGGCTGCTGCGCAAGCTGCCGGACTGGTTCGGTATCGAGGCCTCGGTCATCGAGTACGTCGAGTCGGCCCGGCGGCTGCCCGCCTACCTGGCCTGGCCGCGCGACCCCCCGCCGGGCGGCCTTCCGCCCGGGCTGCCCGCCGGCGTGCTGCTGGCCGTGCGGCATTTCCCGCGCTCGGCCGAGATCTACCTGATGGCCGTGGACCCCGCCGTCCACCGCCGGGGAGCGGGCCGGGCCCTGGTCACCGCGCTGGAATCCGACCTGACCGCCGACGGCGTCGAGTTCTTGCAGGTCAAGACGCTCGGCCCGGCCCATCCTGATCCGGGCTACGCGCGAACCCGCCAGTTCTACGCCAGTGTCGGGTTCCAGCCGCTGGAAGAGATCACCGGCCTCTGGCCGGGCAACCCGTGCCTCATCATGATCAAGACGCTGCCACCCGGGCATTAGCCTTCGGAGATGCCCTTGGCAACGTCGGAGGCGATGCCGAGAATCGCCGTGCTCAGCTTGCTGCGGTCCTCCACCTGGTCGGCGAAGAACATCCAGCCCACGCTCACCCCGCCGAGCGTCATGGCGGCGCGCAGCCGTTCCCGCAGGCTGGCCCCGGGCTCGGTGAGCGCGTCGATCAGCCCGGTCATCCGTTCCCGGAACAGGTCACCGCGCTGCTTGGCCGAGGACAGGGAGTTCAGCGCGGCCTGGTTGTGGTGCAGCATCCGGAACACGTCGCTGCCGTCCGCGACGATCTGCACGTACCGGCCGAGGATCTCGTCACGGGTTTCCGCGGTTCTCGGCTGAGTCTTCGCCCACGCGGTCAGCGCGTCGATCTGGCCGAAGTAGTCCTCGACCAGGCTGCGGACGATGTCCTCCTTGGACTTGAAGTGGTAGTAGAGCGCGGCCTTGGTGACGTCGAGCCGCTCGGCGATCTCGCGCAGCGAGGTCTTGTCGTACCCCTGCTCGGCGAACAGCTCCAGGGCGACCTGCTGGATGCGCGCCCTAGTGTCACTGCGGGCGCGCACCTCATGGGGGGTGCCGTGCCCCTCGGCGTGGTGCCCGCCGGCCTGGTGCCTCTCGGCGTGGTGCTCGCCGGTATCCTGCTCGTCGGCCTGGTGCCCCTCGGCGCGGTACTCCTCGGGACGCGCGGCCACGGCGGACGCCGTCCCGGCGACCGCTGTTACCCCGCGTACCTGCTCGTTCATTACTCTCGCGTCCAGTCTTGCGTCACGGTGTCCCCCGGCCAAATTTACTTGACGGCCGGTAAGTAAACAGCTTATCCTAGCTTGTCGCTTGATGCTAGCCGGTCGGCAAGTAGGTTGAGAAGCGCCGCGCCGCGTACCACTTCGGGAGGGGAGTCTAAGCATGGCGGAGACCCAGTCGGCCGCGGCAGCTAGGGGAGCGGCGCCGGGCGGGCCCAAGCGTGAGGTCCTGATCGTGCTGCCGGGACTGCTGCTCGCGCTCATCCTCGCCATGCTCGACCAGACGATCGTCGCCACCGCCCTGCCGCGGATCGTCGGCGACCTGGGCGGGGTCACGCACCTGTCCTGGGTGGTCACCGCGTACGTGCTCGCCTCGACCGTCACAACGCCGCTCTACGGCAAGCTCGGGGACCAGTACGGCCGCAAGCGCTGGCTGATCACCGCGATCATCATCTTCCTGGCCGGGTCCGCGCTGTCCGGGATGTCGCAGACGATGGACCAGCTGATCATATTCCGGGCGCTGCAGGGACTCGGCGCGGGCGGCCTGATGGTCGGCGTGATCGCCACCATCGGGGACATGGTGGCGCCGCGCGAGCGCGGCCAGTACATGGGCTACATGATGGCCTCGATGATGCTGGCCATGATCGCGGGCCCGCTGGTCGGCGGGTACATCACCGACAGCCTGTCCTGGCGCTGGATCTTCTACATCAACATGCCGGTTGGCGGCGCGGCGCTGATCTACCTGTGGACCACGCTGCACCTGCCCTACAAAAAGGTCCCGCACAAGATCGACTATCTGGGCGCGGGCGTGCTCGCGATCGCGGCGACCTCGGTCGTCCTGCTCACCACCTGGGGCGGCACCCAGTACGCCTGGGCGTCCCCGATGATCATCGGCCTCGGCCTGCTGGCCATCGCCGCTACCGCGTCGTTCCTGTTCATCGAGACGCGCGCCGCGGAGCCGGTGCTGCCGCTGCACGTATTCAAGAACCGCAACTTCTCGGTCGCCACCGGGATGAGCTTCCTGCTCGGCATGGCGATGCTCGGCGCGCTCACCTTCCTGCCGCTCTACCAGCAGACGGTGCAGCACCTGTCCGCGGTGGGCAGCGGGCTGCTGCTGATCCCGATGATGCTCGGCGTGACCGTCACGTCGCTGATCGGCGGGTTCGTGATGACGAAGACCGGCCGGTACCGGTTCATGCCGATCATCGGTGGCGCGATCATGACGATTGCCATGTTCCTCCTGACCGGCCTGGGCGTGCATACCACTCTGCTCCAGTCGGGCCTCTACTACGCGGTGCTCGGCGTCGGCATGGGCTTCCTGATGCAGATCACGTCGGTGATCGTGCAGAACAGCGTGAATCCCCGGGACATCGGCGTGGCCAGCAGCTCGCGCGCGTTCTTCCAGCAGATCGGCGGGTCCATCGGGGTGGCCCTGTTCGGCGCGGTCTTCGCCCGGCGGTTGATCGAGAGCATGACCAGCCTGCTGCCCGGGGTGCACCTGAACGCCGGAGGTGGGCAGCTCGACCCGGTCACGGTCAACCACCTGCCCGCGCCGATAAAGCACGACGTGTTCTACGCCATCGCGCACGCGATCCAGGGCGTGTTCTACCTGGCGGCGCCCGCGGCGTTCGCGGTGTTCGTGCTGGCCTGGTTCATCAAGGAGGTGCCGCTGCGCAGCAGCGCGCCGCCGCCCCCGTCCGAGGCTCCCGCGAGCGAGCCGGAGTTCGCGGCGTAACGGCCCGTTAAGGCAGAAAATCGTGATCGCGGTGACCGGCCAGGCCGGCCACCGCGATCACGAACCGCGTGCTGAGCGCCGCCGGGGCTACCCCCCGACGTACGGGACGGCCTCGAGGATCTCGACCGTCGTCGCCTTCCCGTTCGGCAGGGTGTAAGTCGCGCTCTCCCCGACCTTCTTCCCGGAGATCGCAGCGCCCAGCGGGGAACGGGGTGAGTACACGTCGATCGGCGCGCCGCTCTCCTCGCGCGAGGCGAGCAGGAACGTCACCTCGTCCTCGTCGCCTTCGAAGCGGACCGTGACGGTCATGCCGGGGCCGACCACGCCATCGGTGCGCGGCGGGTCCCCGACCCGGGAGTTGTCCAGGATGTGCATGATCTGGAGGATCCGGCTCTCCTGCTTGCCCTGCTCTTCCTTGGCGGCGTGGTAGCCGCCGTTCTCTCGCAGGTCGCCCTCGTCCCGGGCAGCCTCGATCCTCTTGGCGATCTCCGTGCGCCCCTCACCCGTGAGGTAGTCCAGCTCCGACTTGAGCCGGTCATACGCCTCCTGGGTAAGCCAGGTGACGGTGTCGTCGCGGGTTTCGGTCACGAGAACTCCTAGCGTGGAAGCGGAACAGACGTCCGCCGGGCCCCGGATGGGCCCTGGGGTAATCCTTCGAGATTAACAAGGCTCCGCAACTACGTCGCCCATGTCAAACGACCCCGGGCCCGGGGCGGCCGCGGGCCGGGGCGGCCCCGGCCAGGGGACGCCGCCGCGGGTCGGGCAGTCCAGCCAGGGGACGCCGCCGCTGGCCGGGCCGTCCGGCCGGGGCGCGCCGCCGCGGGGAATGGCGGCCCGGAGCGGGCTTGTTGTGTAGCACAATGGCCAGTCGGCGCCGCCACGATGCAGACGCTTTCGAGCCCGGCGAGGGCGGCGGCGCCGTGCCGGGCTTGTCCGCCGCCTCATGCGTGAAGGGAACCTTTGTTGTCTGCCGTGACCACCGATCCCGCGGAAGCGACCGTGAGCACGAAGACTCCGGACGTCGACCCGGTCCTGCGGTCCAGCGCGCCGCTGCGGCTGCTGGCCGTGCACGCGCATCCGGATGACGAGTCGAGCAAGGGCGCCGCGACGATGGCGCGTTACGCGCGGGAGGGCGTGGACGTCCTGGTCGCCACGCTCACCGGGGGCGAGCGGGGCGACATCCTGAACCAGGCCATGGAGCGCCCCGAGATCCGCGCCGACCTGGCCGCCGTCCGGCGCGCGGAGATGGCGCGGGCGCGGGAGATCCTGGGCGTGCGGCAACTGTTCTCGGGTTCACCGACTCCGGGCTGCCGGAGGGCGACCCGCTGCCGCCGCTCCCCGACGGATGCTTCGCCCTGGAGCCGCTGGAGGAGGCCGCGCGCCCGCTGGTCCGGGCCATCCGGGCCTTCCGCCCGCAGGTGATCCTGGGCTACGACGAGAACGGCGGCTATCCGCACCCCGACCACGTCAAGTGCCACCAGGTGACGGTCGAGGCGTTCGAGGCCGCCGCGGACCCGGACCGCTACCCGGACTGCGGTGAGCCGTGGCAGCCAGCCAAGCTCTACTACTTCGCCACGTTCCACAAGGCCCGGTTCATGGCCCTGCACGAGGAGATGCTGCGGCGTGGCCTGGAATCGGCCTACGCCGACCGGCTGGACGAGTGGGTGGAGAACCCGGATCACCCGGGGCTGGAGATCACCACCAGGGTGCCCTGCGCGGACTTCTTCGAGATCCGCGACCAGGCGCTGCTCGCCCACGCCACCCAGATCGACCCCGACGGCGGCTGGTTCGCCTGCCCGCGGGACATACAGGCCGCGGCGTGGCCGACGGAGGATTTTCACCTGGCCAGGTCGGTGGTGGATACTGAGAAGCCGGAAGACGACCTCTTCGCCGGGGTGCGGGACACCGTGAGGCAGGTGAGCCAGTGACGGCGCTGGCGGCGACCTCAGCCAGCAGCTCCGCTGAGCCGGGGACGCTTGCGTTCCTGGTCATCTTCGGCATGGCCGTGGTGCTGTTCTTCCTGTTCCGCTCGATGAGCAAGCACCTGCGGAAGGTCAAGGAGGCCGCGCTGCGCGACGAGATGGCCGCCGCCGCGCCGAAGCCCTCGGCCCAGGACCCCGCGGCCCAGGACACGGCGTCGGCGAGTTCCCCGGACCGGGGCGGGCCGTCCTGACCCAGGCCGCCGCCGACCCGGCCTAAGCTTAAGCCGGGGCCTGCCCGGCCTGGTCGTAGTCGGCCCGCGCCAGCCCGAAGGCCAGCAGGGTCGCCCCGGGGGCCGGTGACCAGTCGCGGTCGGGGAGCCTGCGGAAGCCCGCCCGCTGGTACAGGCGCTGCGCGGCCACCATCTCCGGCAGCGTCAGCAGCACGAGGTGCCGGATCCCCTGCTGCGCGGCCCGCTCGATCACGGCCCCCAGCAGCGCGCTCCCCGTTCCCCGGCCCCGCGCCTCCGGTATCACGGCGAGCGCCCTGATCTCGGCCTCGTCCCCGCCGGTCACCACCTGGCCAGCGTGCGGCCAGGGCTGCAACATGACCGTCCCGAGTATCCGGCCGTCGTCCTGCTCGTCCACTGCCACCAGCACGGTGCCGTCGCCGTCGCGGCCCAGGGCGCGCAGCGTCGGCGCGTACCCGGAATCCGGCGTCAGGAAGCCATCGGCCAGGTAGGCAGCCACCCGGATGTCGCCGACCTCGGCCAGTTCGCCCGGCCGCGCGTCGCGGACGATCACGGAATCTCCTCTCGGCTGGCCCGTCATCCCGGGGCCGCCGTTACCCGTAGGCTGTGCTGAAGCGATTGCTGAGGATATGCGGCCGGTGCCGCGAGGGAGTGCTGATCGACGGTGAGGGCGCAGGGATCCGAGGTAGCGGCGGCCAGCGTGCCGGATGGCGTGTGGCTGCTGGACGTGCGCGAGGACGATGAGTGGGCGGCTGGCCACGCGCCGGATGCCCGGCACATCCCGCTAGGCGAGCTCAGCGCCCGCGCCGCCGAGGTCCCGCAGGACCAGGCGGTCTACGTGATCTGCCGGTCCGGGGTGCGCTCCGCACGGGCCGCGCAGGTGCTCGCGGCGGCCGGCTGGCAGACGATCAACGTGGCGGGCGGGATGCAGGACTGGGCGGCGGCCGGTCGCCTCATGACCACGGACTCGGGAGCCGAGCCGTTCGTGGCCTGACCGCCGCGAGATCCTGCCGCGCGTGGCAACGGGCCCGTCGCTGGTGGCGGTGGGTGGTATGGGTATGTGCGGGGCCGACGGCCTGGCCCGCTTGGCGGCCGGGCCGGTTTGTCGGTGGCCCCTGGTGGGATGGGCATTAGCGTGCTGAAGGGTTGCTCCGGGCCGTCACTGGGGTGCGCACCATGCTGGTGATCCACGGAATCTGGGCCTACGGGGCGCTGAGCCTGTGGGCCGAGGACTCCGAGGGCCCGGCCGCCGTCCCGCCCCGGCCGGGACGCCCGTCGCGCGCCCCCCGGCCGCACCCGTTCGCGAGCACGCCGGATGCCCTCGCCGACGCGGTCGCCGAGCTGGCCGGCCCGGCGGCGGACCTGGCCCGCAAGGCCATCGAGGACGAGCTGACCCTGCGGCTGCCCAGCATGCCGGGCGGTCCGCTGGCCTCGCCCGGGCTCAGCCGGGCACCGGGCGCCGACCCCGCGCCAGGCGGCCGGCCGGGACTCGCCGCCTGGCGGGTGCCCGCGCTGACCTTCGACGCTGCCGCCGCGGCCGACCTGCTCGGAGCGCTCGGCGGGCCTGGCGCCGGATCCTCGGCCGCGGTCCCCGGGGGATCGATGCTGTACCTGGCCGCTCTGGCCAGGCTGGCCGACGACCTGTCCGCGCGCGGTCGGGTCCTGCCGGCCCTGGTCGCCAGCGAGGACGGCCGCTACGCGGCCCGGTGGCGGGCCGTGCTGTCCGGCGCGGACGCGCAGCGGGCCGCCCGGCCTCGCCGCCGCGATGCCGCCGCTCTGCCGGGCCGCCGCGGGCAGCGAGCCGTCGGCGGTCCTGGTGACCGACGCCCTCGACTCGCTCGCCGACGCGGCCGCCCGGGTCAGGCTCGGCCGTGATCCCGGATTCGCGCTGCTGCCCGGGCGGCCAGGCCGCCGGCCGGCCCGGCTCCCGGTCGCCGAGCGCTGGGCCGCGGCCCTGGCCGGCGCGGACGCGCACGTGCCCGTGGGCACGCCGGAAGACAAGGCCGAGGCCGTGGAGCTTGCGGCCGCCCTGGACCAGTGGCGCGCGGCGGCGCAGGTTCCGGCCGGGCCGGTCCGCACCTGCTTCCGGCTGATCGAGCCGGAGGCCCCCGAACCGGGCACGCTGGCGGCTGCCGTGGCCCGGTCCCCCCGGACGTCCTGGACGGCGCGGATGCCCGGACACCTGGACGGTCGAGTTCGCGCTGCAGTCCACCGACGACCCCAGCCTGCTGCTGCCCGCGGCGGACATCTGGTCGGGGCGGCGGCCGGCGGCTGGGCGGCGGCGGGGATCAGGCACCCGGAGGAGGACCTGCTGGCCGGGCTCGGCGCCGCGTCCCGGCTGTTCCCCGAGCTCGATCAGGGACTGCGGGCCGCCGCCCCGATCGCGGTCGCGCTCGACACCGACGGCGCGGCCCGGTTCCTGAGCCAGACCGGCCCGCTGCTGGCCGGGGCCGGCTTCGGCGTGCTGCTGCCGGACTGGGCGGGCGGGCGCAAGTCCCGGCTGGGCCTCAAGATCACCACCCGGACGAGGAGCACGGCGGCCGCGGCCTCAGCAGCCGAGGCCAAGTTCGGCCTGCACGATCTCGTCAACTTCCGGTACGACCTGGCCGTCGGCGACGAGTCGCTGGACCCGGAGGAACTCGAGGAACTGGCCCGGCTCAAGGTGCCCCTGGTCCGGCTGCGCGGCCAGTGGGTGGAACTCGACGACCGGCACCTGCAGGCCGCGCTGAAGTTTCTCGAGCGGACCAGGTCGGGGACCATGACCGCGGCCGAGGCGCTGCACGACGGGCTCGGCAGCCTGGACGCCGACCTGCCCGTGGTGGACGTGGACGCCGACGGCTGGCTCGGCGACCTGCTGTCCGGCCAGGCCGACCGCAGGCTCGCTGCCGGTTCCCACCCCCGCCTCGTTCCGCGGGGAGCTCCGGCCCTACCAGGAACGCGGCCTGGCCTGGCTGTCCTTCCTCGGCGACCTCGGCCTCGGCGCCGTCCTGGCAGATGACATGGGCTTGGGCAAAACCGTTCAGATACTGGCATTGCTTGCTAGAAAGCGGACCAAGCAATGCCTACCCTGCTGGTGTGCCCGATGTCGCTGGTCGGGCAACTGGGAGCGAGAGGCGGCGCGGTTCACCCCTGACCTGAAGGTGCACGTGCACCACGGCGCGGACCGGCTCGCCGGCGAGGAACTCACCGGCGCCCTGAGCGCCGCTGACCTGGTCATCACCACCTACGGGCTGGCCGTCCGCGACCAGGAGGCCCTGAGCCAGGTCGAGTGGGCCCGGGTGGTGTGCGACGAGGCCCAGAACATCAAGAACGCGGCCACCCGCCAGGCCCGGGCGGTGCGCGCCCTGCCCGCCCGGTCGCGGATCGCGCTGACCGGCACGCCGGTGGAGAACCGGCTCAGTGACCTGTGGTCGATCATGGAGTTCACCCGGCCCGGCCTGCTCGGCCCGGCGGAGCGGTTCCGCGCCAGGTTTGCGGTCCCGATCGAGCGCAACGGCGACGAAGCGGCCGCGGACCGGCTGAAACGGATCACCGGCCCGTTCATCCTGCGCCGGCTGAAGACCGACAAGACGATCATCTCCGACCTGCCGGACAAGCTGGAGATGAAGGTCTGGTGCAACCTCACGCCGGAGCAGGCGTCGCTGTACCAGGCCACCGTCAGCGACATGATGGCCCGGATCGAGGCCGCCGACGAGGACATCGAGCGCCGCGGCCTGGTGCTGGCCACGATGGCCAAGCTCAAGCAGGTCTGCAACCATCCCGCGCACCTGCTCGGCGACGGCTCCCGGCTGGACGGCCGGTCCGGCAAGCTGGCCCGGCTGGAGGAGATCTGCGACGAGATCATCGCCGACGGCGACAAGGCGCTGTGCTTCACCCAGTACGCGGAGTTCGGCCGGATGCTGCAGCCCTACCTGGCCGGCCGGCTCGGCTGCCCGGTGCTCTACCTGCACGGCGGCACGCCGAAGAAGCAACGCGACGCGATGGTTTCCGAGTTTCAGGACGGGACGGAGCCGTCGCTCTTTCATCTTGTCGCTCAAGGCGGGCGGGACCGGGCTGAACCTGACGGCGGCCAACCACGTCATCCACGTCGACCGATGGTGGAATCCGGCGGTCGAGGATCAGGCCACCGACCGGGCGTTCCGGATCGGCCAGCGCAAGGACGTGCAGGTGCGCAAGTTCGTCTGCGTCGGCACGCTGGAGGAGCGGATCGACGCCATGATCGAGGAGAAGAAGGCGCTGGCCGAGCGGATCGTCGGGACCGGCGAGGGCTGGCTGACCGAGCTGTCCACGGCCGACCTGCGCCAGGTGATCGCGCTGTCGCCGGAGGCGGTGTCGGAGTGAGCGGCTGGCGTGACTGGCCGACCGTCCCGCCCGCATCCAGGTCGAGGGCGGCATCCGGGCGCGCAGCAAGCGCGGCGCCATCGGCGAGCAGTGGTGGTCGCGCCGGTTCACCGACGTGCTCGAGTCGTTCGGCATGACCGGCAGGCTGGCCCGGGGCCGGAACTACGCCCGCCGCGGCCAGGTGCTCGGCTTCGAGATCTCGACGCGGCTACGTGACCGCCCAGGTGCAGGGATCGCGGCCCAAGCCGTACCGGGTGCGGATCCAGGTGACGCCGCTCACCACGCCGCAGTGGCGGCGGGTGGAGCAGGCGCTCGCCGGGCAGGCGCTGTTCCGGGCCAAGCTGCTGGCCGGCGAGATGCCGCCGGAGATCGAGGAGGTGTTCGCCGACTGCGGCACCCCGCTGTTCCCGCGCTCGTCCCGGGACCTGGAGATGTCCTGCTCCTGCCCGGACTGGGAGGTGCCGTGCAAGCACCTGGCCGCGGTCTGCTACGTGCTCGCCGAGGCCTTCGACCTCGACCCGTTCGGCATCCTGGCCTGGCGCGGCCGGGGCCGGGAGGAGCTGCTGGCCTCGCTGCGCCGGCTGACCGTCGGCCGAGGGCGAAGCCGCCCGGCCGCTCATCGACGTCACCGACCGCCCGCTGGCCGAGTGCCTGGCGGACTTCTGGTCCCCGGGGATGAGCCCGGCCCGGCTGCGCGCCCTGCCGCCCGCCCCGGCGACACCTCCCGACCTGCTGCTGCGGACGTTCGAGCCGCCGCCGGTGCTGGTCCGCGGCAGGACCTGGTCACCCTGCTCACCCCGGCGTACGAGCGGCTCGCCGCCGCCGACGAGCCCGAGCCCGGTTGAACCGATGAGGTCGGCACGCGATCTTCGTCCCGCGGTCAGGTGCGCCGGCTCACCGAGGTGGGTTAGGGCGTCACGGCCTGCTTGGGCGCGGCCCTCTTCCGCCGCGCGGGGGAGGGCTTGCCGCCGTTCGCTGGCTTGCCGCCGTCCGCGGGCGCCTTCGGCGGCCGGGCCGCGACGAGGGTGACCCGCATGTCCGGGGATGACCGGTCTTTCTTGACCTCGACCACGTCCGGCAGGCGGCTGAGCAGGACCCGGAAGCTGCTGGCCCCGTAGTTGCGCTCGTCGAAGGCCGGGTCGAGGGCCAGCATCTTGCTCTTCAGCCACGACCCGGTGGCCGAATCGTCGGGGGATTCCTCCATGGCCGCGATCACCAGCCGTTTCGCGTCGGCGATGTCGAAGTTGGCCCCCACCTCGGCTCGCACCGCCGGGTTGACGGCGGCGACGATCGTCCCCCAGTACTTGTACTCGGAGCAGACCGCGACCAGCCGGGAGCTGGCCGAGGCCTTAGTCCCGACTCCGACCACCCATTTCCCCCACTCACGCAGCCGCAGCGCCAGGGGCGAATAGTCGCCGTCCCCCGCGACCAGCAGGAACGTGCCGACGTCGGGATGGGTGATCAGCACCTCCATCGCGTCCACCGCCATCAGGATGTCGGCGGCGTTCTTCTGCTGCGCCCCGAACCTGGTCACCTGGATCAGCGTGATCCCGTTCTGGGCCAGGTTGTTCTGGTACCTGGCGAACTCGGACCTGGACCAGTCGGCGTAGGCGCGGCGGATCGAGGTGTTGCCGTAGTCGCGGCACAGCAGCTCGAGCGCCTTGTACGGGATCGGATCGGCCTGCCCGGGCAGGTCCTCCCCCGCCCCCAGGGCCAGGTTCTCCAGGTCGATGAACACCGCCACCTGGTCACCGAGCGTTGCTTGCGCGGCACTGGGCGCGGCCATCAGGCGCTCCGCCATATCCGCTGCACGACTGGCCACCTCTCGTCGGTCCGGGGCGGGACTCCACGCTATCCTCTCCGGCCGCTGGTCAGCAGGAACATGACGGCCGGCGCCGAGGACGGTGGCCGGCGAGGGGCCCCTGGTCAGCCGCGAATGACGGCCGGCCGCCCGGGGGCGGCTGGCTAGGGCACAGGGCTCGGCCGGGCCCGCGGCGCCTGAGCTAAATTACTCATTGCTAACACTCGCCGGGTGGGTACCCGGGCGGAGGCCATCGCGCCTGCCTGGGCGGTACTGGGGCGTAGGTCAGCAGCGCCCGTCCGCGCGGAGGTCGGTACCACCGGGGCGGAGGTGGGCGGTCAGGACGGCGGCGGGTATTCCAGGCCAAGGAGCGGCACGGTCTCCGCCAGCATGAGCTCGAACAGCGGCTCGGCGTCGTCGAGCGCGAAGCCGAGGTGGCCGAACACTTCCAGGCTCACGATGCCATACAGCCGCACCCAGCAGCGCAGGAAGGTGAGCAGCAAGCCTTGCGGCAGGTCGGCGGCCAGCTCTCCCAGTCCCTCGCGGTAGCGCTCGAGCTGCTCGCGGAGTCCCGGGTCGATCTCGTCGTCGGCGGGAACCGGGAACGGGTGCTTGAGCCAGAGCTCCAGGATCAGCAGGAAGAACGTGTTGCCGAACTTCCCGCCGCACTCCGTGGTGATCTCGTCGTGCTCGATGTTCACGCCGGGGAGCGGTGTGCCGAACAGCAACCCGAACTCCCGCTGGTGGTTGAGCGACCAGCGCCGGAACTCCCGGGCGGCCGCGATGACCTTCGAGGTCAGGTCGCCGCCGCTGGCGGCGCCCGCCTCGGCGATCGCGGCCTGCAGGTCCGCGGTGAGCTCGGTAAAGATGTCGGCGATGACGTACTTGATCAATTCCTCGTGGCTGCCGAAGTACCGGTAGAGGGCGGGCGCGGTCATGCCCATCTCGCGCGCGATCGCGCGCAGCGACACGGCGTCGGGGCCGTCCTCGACCAGGATCCGCCGCGCCGTCAGCTTGATCTCCTCGGTGGTCGCCGCGCGGACACGATCACGTCGGCTCAGCGCCTGGACCATAACGCCTCCCACCTGCCCGGCCTGCTCGTCAGGCCGGGCGCCCGCGCGTAAATAGTCTTGACATCCGCGAACTGCGTATGCGAAGTTAACACCATTAGCAGTATACACCGTTTACTGATGTGATGATCTGTAAGTCTAGTCGCGGAGGAGCCGATGTTCGAGAGCTGGGGACACGTGGTCTACCGGCGCCGGCGGCTGATCCTGGCGCTCGCGCTGATCGTGGTCGCGTTCGCGGCCATCTGGGGCACGGGGGTGTTCAGCCGGCTGCAGTCGTCGGGTGGGTTCACCCCGTCGGACAGCCAGAGCCAGCAGGCCAGTAACGTGGCGCAGGCCGCGTTCGGCCGGAACGCCGGCGACGTGGTGGTGCTGTACTCCAGCCCGGACCAGACCATCCGGTCGCCCGGGTTCCGCGCCGCGGTCACCGGCACGCTGGCGGCCCTGCCGCACAGCAAGGTGCTGTCGTACGAGACGTACTGGTCCACCAGGTCGCCGCAGTTCATCAGCACCAGCGGGCGGGAAACCTACGCGGTGCTCGAACTGGCCGGCCCGACCGACGACGCCCGGCAGGCCAGCTACGACGCGATCAAGAACGAGCTGGGGGCGCCCGGCCTGCGCGCCCAGGTCGGCGGGCCGGTCCCGACCTACGAGGCCATCAGCAAGGAGGTCACGTCCGACATCGGGCGGGCCGAGGGCTTCTCGCTGCCGGCGCTGCTGATCGTGATGCTGGTGATCTTCGGCAGCCTGGCCGCGGCCAGCCTGCCGCTGGCGATCGGCGGCATCGCGATCCTGGGCTCGTTCACCGCGCTGCGGCTGCTGACCCTGGCCACCCCGGTCTCGATCTACTCCATCAACATCACCACGATCCTGGGCCTCGGGCTGGCCATCGACTACGGGCTGTTCATGGTCAGCCGGTTCCGGGAGGAACTGCACCGCCAGGCCACGACGGCGGATGCGGTGGCCCGGACCGTGGCCACCGCCGGCCGCACCGTGGCGGTCTCCGGCATCACGGTCGCACTGGCCCTGGCCAGCCTGATGCTGTTCCCCGAGACCTTCCTGCGCTCGATGGGCTACGGCGGGGTGGCGACCGTCCTGGTCGACATGATCGCCGCGCTGACCATCGTGCCCGCGCTGCTGGCCCTGCTCGGCCCGAGAGTGAACGCACTGCGGATCCGCCGCACGGTGCGCCGGCCCCCGGTCGCCGAAGGTCAGGGCGCCTGGTACCGGCTGGCGAGCAGCGTGATGCGCCGCCCCGTGCTGTACGCGGTCCCGATCGTGATCGTGCTGCTCGCGCTCGGCTCGCCGTTCCTGCGGGTCACCTGGGGCGGCACCGACGCGACCGTGCTGCCGGTCGGCGCGCCGGCCCGGGTGGTCACCGAGGCTCTCAACCGGGACTTCCCCGACAACCCCACCGCCCCGATCGAGTCCGTGGTCCGGTTCAGCGGCCCGGTGGCCGGCTCGCCGACACGCAGTGCCCAGCTGGCCGCTTACGTCGGCCGCCTCGACCGCGTCGCAGGGATCACCGGCGCGCAGGTGACCGGCGTCCGCGGGGACGTCGCGCGGGTCGACATGCGTTATGGCCCCGCTCCGTACTCACCGCAGGCCCGGGCGATCGTGCAGCAGGTCAGGGATGTGCCTCCGCCGGCCGGAGCGCAAGCCTACGTCGGCGGTCAGACCGCGCAGCTCGTGGACGAGCTGTCCAGCCTCGGGCAGACCCTGCCGTGGATGGGACTGGTGGTGGCGGCGTCCACGTTCGTGCTGCTGTTCCTGGCGTTCGGGTCGGTGGTGCTGCCGGTTAAGGCGATCGTGATGAACGTGCTGTCGCTGACCGCTATGTACGGCGTCGTAATCTGGATCTTCCAGGAGGGCCACCTGTCCGGGCTGCTGCAGTTCACGGCAAACGGCACGATCGAGCCGACCATGCCGATCCTGATGTTCGCCATCATGTTCGGGCTGTCCATGGACTACGAGGTGTTCCTGCTGTCCCGGGTCCGCGAGCGCTACGACATCACCGGCGACAACACCGCCGCGGTGGCGAGCGGGCTGCAGCGCACCGGCGGCCTGATCACCAGCCTGGCGCTGCTGCTGATCATCGTGGTGGGGGCGTTCTCCGCCTCCGGGATCACGTTCATCAAGCTGCTGGGCGTCGGCATGATCGTCGCGCTGATCGTGGACGCGTCGGTCGTGCGGGTGCTGCTGGTGCCCGCGGTGATGCGCCTGCTCGGCCCGGCCAACTGGTGGGCGCCCAGGCCGCTGCGCCGCCTCTACGCCCGGTACGGCCTCCGCGAGGCCGGGGCGGATGCGGCTCCCGCGCTCCCGGCCGCCGAGCCCGTGCACTGATCCCGCGGGGCCAGGGTCCCGCGGGGGATCAGCCCCCGCGGGACCCTCGACCGGCTCAGGCCCGGCCGAGGCGGGCCAGCTCGTCCGCGGTGAGATGCGGCGACTCGTGGATCGTGCTCATCGACCCGGAGGTCATCCGTTCTGCGTGACCACCGCCGACTGACCAGGCCGGTCAGCCGCTGGTGACGGCGAGGGCGAGCGGGAGCACGGCCGGGGCGCCGGCCTCGCGGACGAGCTTGGCCGCGACGGTCATGGTCCAGCCGGTCTCGACCCGGTCGTCGACCAGCAGCACCGGGCCGCCGAGCCCGGCGACCGCGGCGCCGACCGGCTCCGGGACCGCGAGCTCGTGCCAGACCGCGCTCAGCCGCTGCGCGCTGTTGTACTGGCGGCCCGCGGGCCGGCCGGTGTCCGCGCCGGGCCGGTAGCCGAGCCCGCCCAGGAGCGGGATCCGGCCGATCTCGGCGATGCGCGCCGCGAGGCTGCCGACGAGCTGCGGCCGGGTGCGGGACGGCAGCGTGACCACGCCCGCGGGCCGGCGCGCCCAGTCCCACGCGGCCAGCACCTTGACCACCGCCGCGATGAGGTCGTCGGGGACCGGACCGTCGGGAACAGAGTCGTCGGCCAGCGCGCGCAGTCGCGGGCCCCAGCCCAGGTCGGTCAGCCGTCCCAGGGCCCGCCCCGGCTCGGCGGACACGTCAGGGCCGATCTTGCCGGACACGTCGATGCCCAGCGCCGCCATGCCGGTCGGCCACATCCGCCGCGGCGTGATCTCCGCCCCGGGCCGCAGTAGCCGGTCCCCGGCCGCGGCGGCGGCGTCCGGCGGCACGTGGCGCGGCCAGTGGCGCCCGGTGCAGTTGTCGCAACGGCCGCACGGCGCGGCCGCCGGGTCGTCGAGCTCGCGGAGCAGGTATTCCATCCGGCAGCCGCCGGTCGCCGCGTAGCCGAGCATGGCCTGCTGCTCGCGGGACCGCTCGGCCGCCACCCGGGCGTACCGGTCGGCGTCGTAGGCCCACGGCTCCCCGGTGGCCGCCCAGCCGCCGCTGACCCGGCGCACCGCGCCGTCGGTGTCGAGGACCTTGAGCATCATCTCCAGCCGCCCGCGCGACAGGTCGACCTGGGTCTCCAGCGATGCGGTGGACACCGGGCGGCCCGCCGCGGCCAGGGCCGCGAGCACGGAGCGGACCACGCCCTCGGGCGGGAAGGCCAGCGAGCCGAAGTAGGCCCAGATGTCGGCGTCTTCCCGTCCGGGCAGCAGGATCACCTCGGCGCGGTCGGTGGCCCGGCCGGCCCGCCCGATCTGCTGGTAGTAGGCGACCGGCGACGGCGGGGCCCCGAGATGGACGATGAAGCCCAGGTCCGGCTTGTCGAACCCCATGCCGAGGGCGCTGGTCGCCACCAGCGCCTTGATCTCGTTGGCTAGCAGCGAGTCCTCGGCGGCGGTCCGTTGCGAATGGTCGTCCTGGCCGGTGTAGGCGAGGACGTCATGCCCGTGGTCGCGCAGGAACGCGGCGGTCTCGTGCGCGCCGGCCACGGTCAGCGCGTAGATGATGCCGGAGCCGGGCAGCTCGACCAGGTGCTCGGCCAGCCAGGCCAGCCGGTGCCGCGCCTCGGGCAGCGCGACCACGGCCAAGCGCAGGCTGGGCCGGTCCAGCGGGCCGCGCAGGACCAGGGTCTCGTCGCGGCGGCCGGTCCCGAGCTGCTCGGCCACGTCCCGGGTGACGCGCGCGTTCGCCGTGGCCGTGGTCGCGAGGACCGGGACGCCGGGCGGCAGGTCCTCGAGCAGCGAGCGGAGCCTGCGGTAGTCGGGGCGGAAGTCGTGGCCCCAGTCGGAAATGCAGTGCGCCTCGTCCACCACCAGCAGCCCCGTGGCGGCGACCAGCTTGGGCAGCACCAGGTCGCGGAAGCCGGGGTTGTTCAGCCGCTCCGGGCTGACCAGGAGCACGTCCACCTCGCCGGCTGCCACCTCGGCGTAGACCTGGTCCCACTCGTCGGTGTTGGCCGAGTTGACGGTGCGGGCCCGGATACCGGCCCGGGCGGCGGCGTCGATCTGGTTGCGCATCAGGGCCAGCAGCGGCGAGACGATGACCGACGGGCCGCTGCCCCGGGCCCGCAGCAGCGCGGTCGCGGTGAAGTAGACCGCGGACTTGCCCCAGCCGGTCCGCTGCACCACGAGGGCCCGCCGCCCGCCGGTGACCAGGGCGCGGATCGCTGTCCACTGGTCCTCGCGGAGCGCGGCGCCGGGCCCGGCGAGCGCCCGCAGGCAGCGTTCGGCCTGGTCGCGGAGTTCGGCGTCGGGGAGCCCGGCGCCGGGGAGCCCGGCGCCGGAGTCGGCCTGGTCGGTCATGGGTTCCTTAGTATCAGGCGCCGCCGACGGCCGGACTCCTCCTGCCGGCCTTGGCTGGACGGCTAGCACCCGCGAAGCCGCCACGCCGCGCCGCCGGACACGAGATGATGTCGCGGGGAGCAGGACTTCTCCGGCCCAGAACGGATCTTGCGTGATGGACGAGTCATCCTCTCCGCCACCTAGCGGCGGCGACGCCGAGCTGATCGGCGCGATCGCGTCGGGGGACACGGCGGCCTACGTCACGCTCCAGGAGCGTCACGTGGCGGCGGCGCGGATCCTGGCCCGCCAGCTCGTGAAGAGCCCAGCCGAGGTGGAGGAGGTGATCACCGAGACCTTCGCCCGGCTGCACGCCGTGCTCCGCCAGGGCGGCGGGCCCGTCGCGGCGGTGCGGCCCTACCTGCTCACCGCCGTCCGGCAGGTCGCCAGCGAGCGGCCCGGCGGCCCGCGCGCCGAGCCCGCGGCCGGTGAGGCGACCGCCGAGCCGGAGAGTGAGCCGATGGCCCGCGCCTTCGACTCGCTGCCCGAGCGGCAGCGCGCGGCGCTGTGGCACACCGTGATCGAGGAGGCCGGCCCGGGCCAGGCCGCCACGATGCTCGGGGCCACCGCGGACGGTGTCGCGGAACTCGGCGAGCAGGCGCGCGCGGCCTTGTCGCGGGCCTACCTGAAGCTGTACCTGTCCGGCCTCGCCCGCGAAGACTGCCGGTCGGCAGCACGCAAGCTCGACCTTCACCTCGGCCGCTCTACGCGCCGGCCCGACGAGGGCAAGGTCCAGCGCCACCTGCGCGGCTGCCGCGACTGCCGGGCCGTCGCCGTCGAGCTGGCGGGCTTGAGCCGGTCACTGCGGCGTACGGTGGCTCCGGTCGTCCTCGGCCCGGCGACCCAGGCCTACCTGGCCGCCGTCGAGGCCAGGCCCGCGTCGCCCGGCCGGGCCGCGGAGGCCACCGCCGGGGCGGCCGCCGTGCTGCTCTGGCTGCGCCAGGCGCCGCGCCGGATCCGGCAGGCGCCGCGGCGCCAGCACGCCCTGGCGCTCGGCGGCTTCCTGCTCGCCACCTTCGCGGTCGTCGGGCTCGGGCTGACCCTCGCGGCGAACACCGGCCTGCGCGGGGCCGCCACGCATCGCCCGGCGGCCGCGGCGGCCGGGTCGCCGAACCCGGCCGCCGTCGCTCCGATCCCGTTGCCGACGGCCGGGGGCAGCGCGCCGGCCGCGGCCCCCACGGCCCCGCCGTCGGCCACCCCGGCCGCCGTGGCCCCGCTCGTCCCGGCCGCGGCCTCCTCGCCCGCGCCCGCACCGATGCCCATGCCCGGCCGTCACCACCACCGCCATCACCATCACCGCGGCGACCCGGACCAGGCCAGCGCGCAGTAACGGCGGGCCTGCCGGCCGGCCAGGCCTACTGGCCAGGCGGCCGGAGGCGCAGGCCGGCCATCCCGCCGTCGACCGCGAGCGCCGTGCCGGTGACCGCGCCCGCTTGCGGGCTGGCCAGGTAGGCGATCGCGGCGGCGACCTCGTCCGCCGAGACCAGCCGTCCTATCGGCTGGCGGGCGGTCAGCGCCGTGCGCTCGGCGTCCGGATCCGGCGCCGCCTGCAGCAGTCGCGCCACCCACGGGGTGTCGACGGTCCCCGGGGTGACGCAGTTGACCCTGATGTGCTCGCGGGCGTGGTCGGCGGCCATGGCCAGGGTCAGCGCGTAGACGGCGCCCTTGCTCGCCGAGTACAGGGCCCGCTGCGGCAGGCCCGCGATGCCCACGATCGAGCAGGTGTTCACGATCGCGGCCTCGCCGCGGCGCGCCACGGACGCGCGCAGCGCGGGCAGGGCAGCTCTCGTGGTGCGGACGATGCCCAGCACGTTCACGTCCAGGACGCGCCGCCATTCGTCGTCGTCGTTGTCCTCGACGGTGCCGGCCGCCCCGACCCCCGCGTTGTTGACCAGGATGTCCAGGCCGCCGAAGGCCTCTGTCGCCGCGGCCACCGCCGAGCGGACCGCGTCGTCGTCGGTGACGTCGGCGATCACCGGGTGCAGGATCCCGCCCTGGGTCAAGCTGCCGGGTACCTCCCGGTCGAGGATCGCCACCCGCGCCCCCCGCGACGCCAGCAGCCGTGCCGTAGCCAGGCCGATCCCGGAGGCCCCGCCGGTGACCAGGGCCGCGAGCCGGTCGAGTTCCTGCGGGTAGGGCGTGGACATGGGCGGGCCTCCGATCGTGGGGTCTGGCGACATCAGAGATGTGTAGCCGACCGCTGGGTACGTGTCCAGCGCGGCCGGGTTACCGGGTGGCAGAATCGCTGAGGGCGGGCGAGGAGGGGGCGGGCAGGGGGAGAGGGCGGGCGAGGGGGAGAAGGACAAGCGATGGGGAGGAGGCCGGCGATGTCGTTCCAGGGCTGGCCAGCAGAGGCACTGGACTTCTACGAGGGCCTGGAGGCGGACAACTCCAAGGCCTACTGGACCGCGCACAAGGCGGCCTACGAGGAGAAGGTCCGCGGTCCGATGGCCGAGCTCGTGGAGGAGCTCGCCCCCGAGTTCGGCGAGCCCAAGATCTTCCGGCCGTACCGCGACATCCGGTTCAGCAAGGACAAGTCGCCCTACCAGACTCACATCGGCGCGGTCGTCGGCGACGGCTACATCCAGCTGTCCGCGAACGGCCTGGCCGCCGGCAGCGGGATGCACCGCATGGCCCCGGACCAGCTGGAGTCCTACCGGCAGGCGGTGGCCGGTGACCAGGGCGGCGAGGAGCTTGAGCGCATCATCTCCGCGATCGAGGGGCAGGAGATCGAGGTACACGGCCAGGACGCGCTCAAGACCGCGCCCCGGGGCTATCCCGCGGACCATCCGCGCGTCGGGCTGCTGCGCTACAAGGGCCTGGTGACCTGGAAGCAGTGGCCGGTCGAGCCCTGGCTCGGGACGCCCGAGGCCAAGCGGCAGGTGGCCGGGTTCCTGGCCGCCAGCCGCCCGCTCTGCGACTGGCTGAACGCGAACGTCGGGGAGTCCGCGGCCGACCCGGCCCGCCGGTAACCGCTCAGGGCTGGCTGCACTCCGGGCACAGGCCGAACAGCTCCACGGTGTGCCCCACGTCGGCGAAGCCCGCCTCCGCGGCCACCTGCTCGGCCCAGCGCTCGACCGCGCGTCCCTCCACCTCCACGCTGCGGCCGCAGTTGCGGCAGGTCAGGTGATGGTGATGGGCGTCGGTGCGGCACTTGCGGTAGAGCGTCTCGCCGCTGGAATCGCGGATCGCGTCGACCCGGCCGTCCTCGCTGAGCACCTGCAGGTGCCGGTAGACGGTGGTCAGCCCGACATGCTCGCCGCGGTTGCGCAGCTCGGCATGGATCTGCTGGGCGCTGCAGAATCCGGGCAGCCCGTCGAGCACCTTGATCAGCGCCTCGGCTTGCCGCGTCCCGCGGATCCGGGTGCCGCGGCCGAGCGGCGGGCTGGCCGGGCGGGAAGTGGTCACACCACGCACGTTAGCAGGGGCGGGCAAGATAGAGAGCATGGCTGACCGGCTGAGGAACGCGACGAGCCCGTACCTGCTCCAGCACGCGGACAACCCGGTGGACTGGTGGCCTTGGTCGGACGCGGCGTTCGCCGCGGCCCGCGAGCGCGACGTCCCGGTGCTGCTGTCCGTCGGGTACTCCGCCTGCCACTGGTGCCACGTGATGGCGCACGAGTCGTTCGAGGACGCCGAGACCGCGGCGCTGATGAACGAGCACCTGGTATCGATCAAGGTGGACCGGGAGGAGCGGCCGGACGTGGACGCGGTCTACATGACCGTGACCCAGGCCATGACCGGGCAGGGCGGCTGGCCGATGACGGTGTTCATGACCCCCGACCGGGAGCCGTTCTTCTGCGGCACCTACTTCCCGCGCGAGCAGTTCCGGCGGCTGGTCCTCGGGGTGGCCGACGCCTGGCGCCGGGACCAGGGCAGCGTCACCGAGCAGGCGAAGCGGATCTCCACGGCCCTGGCCGAGCAGATGTCCGCCGAAGAGCCCGGCGGTCCTGGCGAGCCCGGCGGAGCACCCGGTGCCGGCGCGCTGGCCCAGGCCGCCGAGGCGGCGATCGCCGGGCTGCAGTCCGGCTACGACGCCCGGTACGGCGGATTCGGCGGCGCGCCCAAGTTCCCGCCGTCGACGGTGCTCGAGTTCCTGCTCCGACGGCACGAGCAGGATCCGGGGCCGTCCGGCGCGCTGGCGCTGGGCATGGCCGAGGGCACTTTGGAGGCGATGGCCCGCGGCGGCATGTACGACCAGCTGGCCGGGGGATTCGCGCGGTACTCGGTGGACGCCGGCTGGGTTGTGCCGCACTTCGAGAAGATGCTCTACGACAACGCGCTGCTGGCCCGGGTCTACGCGCACTGGTGGCGGCGGACCGGCTCGCCGCTCGCCCGCCGGGTCGCCGCCGACACCTGCGACTGGATGATCGCCGAGCTGCGCACCGCGCAGGACGGCTTCGCCGCGGCCCTGGACGCCGACAGCGACGGCGAGGAGGGCAAGTTCTACGTCTGGACGCCGGCCCAGCTCCGCGAGGTGCTCGGGGACGCCGACGGGGCGTACGCGGCCGAGACGTTCGGCGTGACCGACGAGGGCACGTTCGAGCACGGCACGTCGGTGCTCCAGCTCCGCCGCGACCCGGCGGACGCCGAGCGCTTCGCCCGGATCCGGGCGAAGCTGCGGGCGGCGCGGGAGCGGCGAGTCCGCCCGGCCCGGGACGACAAGGTCGTCGCCGCCTGGAACGGCCTGGCCATCGCGGCCCTGGCCGAGGCGGGACTGCTGCTGGAGCGGCCGGACTTCATCGCCGCGGCGGCCGGCGCGGCCGAGCTGATCGCCGCGGTGCACCTGCACGAGGGCCGGCTGCGGCGGACCTCGCGGGGCGGGATCCCCGGGACCAGCGCGGGCGCGCTCGACGACTACGCCTGCGTCGCCGAGGGATACCTGGCCCTGTCCGGGGTGACCGGGGAGGGGCGCTGGGTGGCCCTGGCCGGGGGGCTGCTCGAGACCGCGCTGGCCAGGTTCGGGGACTCGGCGGGCGGCTTCTACGACACCGCGGACGACGACGAGCCGCTGATCTTCCGGCCGGCCGACCCGACGGACGGCCCCACCCCGTCCGGCACGTTCGCGGTGGCCGGCGCGCTGCTCAGCTACTCGGCCCTGACCGGCTCGGCCCGGCACCGGGACGCCGCCGCGGCGGCGCTCGCGCCGCTGCCCGCGCTCGCCCCGCGCTACCCGAGCGCCGCCGGATGGGGCCTCGCGGTGGCGGAGGCCATGGCCTCCGGGCCGGCCGAGATCGCGGTCATCGGCCCGCCCGCCGACCGCCGGACCGCCGTGCTGCACCGGACGGCGCTGCTCGCCGCGCCTCCCGGCGCGGTCATCGCGCTCGGCCCCGGGGACGATAACGGATCCGGCGCGGTGCCGCTGCTGGCCGGCCGCGATCTGGTCGGCGGCGCTCCGGCCGCCTACGTTTGCAGGGAATTTGCCTGCCGGATGCCGGTCACCGATCCAGAGCGGCTGCGGGCCGAGCTAGCCTCAGAAGGCAGGCCGGACGATCCTGTCGGGTGATGGCCGCGGTCGCCGCCAGACGCCGGCGTAGACATCCGGTGCAGCTTTGATGCATGGTGTTCTAGTGCGCGATGCCTTGGCTGCATCGTGAATTGAACGATATGTCCCGCGCCCTCCGTGACAGAGTTGACGAACCGAGAGGGGCCGTAGTGCAGTTGCGCGGACCGCGTCGCGTGCTGGTCACGCTGGGGGCAGGGCTGGCGGTGCTCGCCGCCGCCGCCGCCGGCAACGCCGCGCCCGCGCTGGCCGGGACGCGGACCGGGTCGGCCGCGGCCGGGACCAGCCAGGCGGATCCGCTGCTGCCCGGGACGTCGCCTTCCGGCGCTCGCTCGGTTACCGTGTCGCATTTCGGCCGTGCGCTAGCCGTCATCGCGCCGCTGCGCCAGCTGCTCCCGGCTGACCTGTTCGTGGTGGCTCCCACCACGCTCAGCCCGGCCGTGGCCGCGGCGGTGCGGCGGCTGCCCGGGGTGACCGCCGCCCAGCCGCTCGACGCGGCCAGGATCGAGATGGACGGCAAGCTGACCGCGACGCTCGGGGTGGACCCGTCCGCATTCCGCGCGTTCGCCGCCAAGCCGACGGCCGAGTCGACCGGCCTGTGGGAGAACGTGGCCGCGGGCGGCGTGGCCGTCTCGTACACGATGGGCAAGCTGGACAAGCTGCCGCTCGGCCGGGACGTCCTGGTCACCGGGCGCCGCGCGGAGGAACTGCCGCTGGCCGGGCTGGGCACGGTCGGGATCGGCGGGGTCGACGCCGTGGTCTCCGACCCCGTGGCGCGCTCTCTCGGCATGCCCGCGGACAACGCGATCGTGATCAGCGCCCCGCGCGCCGAGCTGAGCACGCTGATGTCGCGGATCCGGAAGGTGCTGCCGCGCGGCGCGGCCGTGGCGCCGCTGGTGGCCCAGAGCCCGTCCGCCGGCTCCGGCAGCTCCGCCGCGTCGGGAACCGGCTCCGTCAGCTGGGCCGGAGCCGGGACCAGCGCGGCCGACGGGCCGGGCCTGAGCCGCGCGCAGGTGATCGCGTTCCTGACCGCCGCCGAGAGCAGGCTGGGCCTGCCCTACGTCTGGGGCGGCAACGGCCCGACCCAGTTCGACTGCTCCGGCCTGGTGCAGTGGTCGCTCGCCCAGGCGGGCGTGGTCATGCCGCGGGTCGCCGCCGACCAGGCGCAGACCGGCCCGGCGGTCCCGCTCAGCCAGCTCGCCCCGGGCGACCTGCTCTTCTACCACACCGACCCCACGGCTCCCGGCTACATCTCGCACGTGGCCATCTACCTGGGTGACGGCAAGATGATCCAGGCCCCGGAGCCCGGCCTGGACGTCGAGGTGGTCCCGGCGGACTTCGGCTCCGAGTTCGCGGGCGCGATCCAGGTGGACCCGCGGGTGGCGGCGGCCGTGGCGGGCAACCCGGCCGGCTGACCTACCCCGCGGGCGGGTCCCGGCCACCTGGCCACCGGCACCTCATACCCGGGTATGACACTCCCTGGCGGGACGACCCGGCCACCCCGGCCGCCCTAGCCTGGGCGGCGTGAATCGGAGGAAGCCGCTGCCCGGCGTCCGCCGCTTCGTGCCCAGGCCCCGGTTCGCGATACCGATCGTGATCCTGGTGGTGGGCGCGGCGGTCGGCGCCTGGATGCTGACCCAGTCCACGGCCTCCGCCGGCCCGTCGTACCGTCTGGTCCCGGTGATCAGGACTACCCTGCGCCAGACGCTTTCCTCGACCGGCACCATCGAGCCGGCGTCGACCAGCACGCTCAGCTTCGACGCGGCCGGCCAGGTCACCGCCGTGGAGGCCACGGTCGGGCAGCACGTGACCGAGGGCCAGGCCCTGGCGACCATGAACTCGCCCACGCTCGTGGCCCAGGTCGCGCAGGCGAACGCCGCGCTGGCCGGTCGACCAGGCCCGGCTCTCCCAGGACGAGGCCAGCGGCGCGTCCAGCGCCCAGATCACGGCCGACCAGGCGTCCGTCGCCGCCGACCAGTCCCAGCTGGACAGCGCCAACACCGCGCTGCGCCGGCGCCACGCTCACCGCGCCCATCGACGGGATCGTGGCCACGGTCGGGCTCACCGTCGGCGAGCAGGTCAGCGGCGGCGGCGGCGGCTCCGGGGGCTCGGGCGGGTCCGGGGACTCGGGCAGCGGTTCCGGCGGCGGAGGGCGGCGACGGTCGGGAGCGGGCCGGGAGCGGGCGGGGGGTCGGCGGCAGCGGCTCGGGCGGTTCCACCGACGTGATCACCGTGGTCAGCGCCGACGACGTGGTCGAACGCCAGCGTGGACGCCAGCGTGGTCGACCAGATCAAGGACGGCGACCCGGCGGTGATCACCACCGAGGGCGCGAACGGCCCGGTCAGCGGCACGGTCGGCTCGATCGGCCTCACCGCCGACACCAGCTCCGGGGTGGCCACCTTCCCGGTGACCATCGACGTCACCGGCACGCCGTCCGGCCTGTACGCGGGGGCGTCGGCGACGGTCTCGATCATCTACCACCAGCTCGCGAACGTGCTCGCGGTGCCGGCCGCCGCGATCACCCCGGGCCCGGGCGGAAAGAGCACCGTGCAGGTGATGGTGCACGGCCGCCAGGTCACCCGGGACGTCACCACCGGGCTCACCTCGGGCGGGCTGACCCAGGTCACCAGCGGGCTGACCGCGGGCGAGCAGGTGGTCCTGAACATCGTCCGGCTCAGCCCCGGGGTCCAGGGCGGCGGGCGGCCCGGGCGGCGGCGTCATCTTCCAAGGCCCGGGCGGCGCGGGGTTCCATCAGCGCATCGTCAATCTCGGTCCCGCCGGGGGCTGACCGGTGAGCCTGATCGAGCTGGACGACGTCCGCAAGACCTACCGCAGCGGATCGCTGCGGGTGACGGCCCTGGACGGGATCACGCTGACCATCGACAGCGGTGAGTACGTCGCGGTCATGGGGCCATCCGGCTCCGGCAAGTCCACGCTGATGCACATCGTCGGCTGCCTGGACGTGCCGAGCTCGGGCGGCTACCGCCTGGCTGGCGAGGACGTCAGCGCGATGACCGAGGCCCAGCTCGCCGACGTGCGCAACCGGCGGATCGGCTTCGTCTTCCAGCAGTTCAACCTGCTGGCCACGATGCCCGCCTGGCGCAACGTCGAGCTGCCGCTCAGCTACGCCGGCGCCGGCCGGGCCGAGCGGCGCGAGCGAGCCCACCGGCGCGCTGGACCGGGTCGGCCTGGCCGACCGGGTCGCAGCACCGGCCGGGTGAGCTGTCCGGCGGCGAGCAGCAGCGGGTCGCCATCGCCCGGGCGCTGGTCACCGAGCCGGACCTGCTGCTGGCCGACGAGCCGACCGGCAACCTCGACTCCGCCTCCACCGCCGAGATCCTCGGCCTGCTCGACGAACTGCACGGCACCGGCCGCACGGTCGTGGTGATCACCCACGAGGCCGACGTCGCCCGCCGGTCCGGGCGCACGGTACGCCTGCTCGACGGCCTCGTGTCCGGCGACGCCCCCACCGAGGCGGTCGCCCGGTGAACTGGCGGGAGACCCTGCGGACCGGGCTGGAGGCCATCCGCTCGCACCGGCTCCGGTCCGTGCTGACCATGCTCGGCATCCTGATCGGGATCGCCGCGGTGATCCTCACCGTCGGGTTCGGCGAGGGCGCGTCCGCGCAGATCAAGGCCCAGATCAACTCGCTGGGCACTAACCTGCTGATCATCACCCCGGGAAGTGCGACGAGCTCCGGCGGGGTGAACGGTCCCCTGGGCTCCGCCACCACGCTGACCCTGCAGGACGCCGGCGCGCTGGCGTCCAAGGCCGCCGCGCCGGACATCGCCGTGGTCGCTCCGGTCTCGATGACCGGGGACACGCTGACCGCCGGCACCGCCAACTGGAGCACGAGCGTGATCGGTACCACCCCGGGCTGGCTACAGGCCCGGGCCCGCACCGTGGCCGAGGGCCGGTTCCTGACCGCGGCGGACGAGAAGGACGTGGCCGACGTCACCGTGCTGGGGCCGCTCACGGCGAGCAAGCTGTTCGGGCACCGTGACCCGATCGGCCAGACCGTCAACATCAACGGCCTGCCGCTCGAGGTGGTCGGCGTCCTGACGTCGGCGGGCGCGTCCGCGAGCGCCACCAACGAGGACGACGAGGCCCTGGTCCCGCTGTCCACGCTGAACCAGCAGATCGGCGGCGCCTCCCGGACGTCGGTGGACACGATCTACGCCGAGGCCACCTCGCCCGCCACCCTGTCCGCGGCCTACCAGGAAGCGAACACGCTGCTGCTCAACCTGCACGGGGACAGCGCGGCCAATCCCGACTTCACCATCAACACCCAGCAGTCGCTGGTAGCGGCCGCCTCGTCGGTGAACAAGACGCTGACCATCCTGCTCGCCGGGATCGCCGCGATCTCCCTGCTGGTCGGCGGCATCGGGGTCATGAACATCATGCTGGTCTCGGTCACCGAGCGGATCCGGGAGATCGGCCTGCGCAAGGCGCTCGGCGCTACGCCCCGGGTGATCCGGCGGCAGTTCCTGGTCGAGGCCTCACTGCTCGGCCTGGCCGGCGGGGTGCTCGGCGCCGGCGTGGGCCTGGTCGGCGCGGTGGTCCTGCCGCACCTGATCTCCAGCGCCGTCGCCATCTCGCCGGCCGCCGTCGCGGGCGCGATCGCCGTGGCCATGCTCATCGGCCTCGTCTTCGGCGTCTACCCCGCGGGCCGCGCGGCCCGGCTGGCCGCCGATCGACGCCCTGCGGACCGAATGAGCACGGCGCGCCAGATGAGGAGTTGCGCACATGGGTAACCGGTTCCGGCGGCTCGCCATAACGGGCCTCGTGGTGGCCGTCGTCGCCGCTGGCGCCGGGACGGCGTACGCCGCGAGGTCTTCGTCCGGGCCGTCCTACCGGCTGGCCAGCGTCGTCCCGGCGAGGTGACCGCCGACCTGGCGGAGGTCGGCACGCTCGCGCCGGTGCACCAGGCGGACGTGAGCTTCGGGGTCACCGGTACGGTGCAGACCGTTGCGGTGCAGGCTGGCCAGCACGTCGCCGCCGGGCAGAAGCTCGGCACGCTGGACGCCACGCCGCTCCAGGCCGCGCTGACCGCGGCGCAGTCCACGCTGGCGAACGCGAACCTGCAGGTCCACAACGACCTGGCCAGCGAGGACGCCGCGGCAGGCGGGTCCGGTGCCTCGCCCGCCCCGTCGGGCATCCCGGGCAGCCCGGGCAGCTCGCCGGCGTCGCAGCTGCTCGCGTCGCTGCGGCCACTGCAGCAGGCCGTGCTCAGCGCCCAGCGCCCGGCTGACGGCGCGCTCGCGCGGGCCAGGACCGCGCTGGCCCGGGCCAGGCAGGCCTGCGCCGCACGACCCTCGCCGACTCCCACTCGCCTTCGCCGAGCCCACCCGGCTCCACGCCGCCCGCCTTCGCCTCAGCCCGACCTCACCGGCCCCCTCGCCCAGCTCCACCCTCGCGACGCCCTCACCCAGCCCGACGCCCACCGGGGTCGCCGTCCCAGCCCGAGCAGGCCAGCGACCGCACTGGCTGTCACGGGCCCGGCCCGTCCCCGGTCACCTGCGCCGACGCCACCCAGCAGGTGCTCGCCGCCGAGACTGCCGCGCTGCACGCCGAGCAGGGGCTGTCCGGGCGGCTCACCGCGCTGGCCACGGCGCTGGCCAGGGCCGTCGCCGCGGCTGGCGGCGGCTCGGGCGGAGGGAGCAGCAGCGGCGGCTCGGGCGGAGGGAGCAGCGGCGGCGGCTCGGGCGGAGGGAGCAGCGGCGGCGGCTCGGGCGGCGGGAGCAAGGGCAGCGGCGCGGGCGGTGGCGGCAGAACCGCGAGCGGCGGGAGCGGCGGGAGCCCGGTCAGCGCGGCGCAACTGGCCGCCGACCAGGCCGCGGCCGACGCGGCGGCGGCGCAGGTCACCGTCGCGCAGCAGAACCTGGCCGACGCCACGGTGGTCAGCCCCATCAGCGGCACCGTGGTCACGGTCAGCGCGACCCCGGGCACGGCCGAGACCGCGGGCGACCTGGCGTTCGAGATCGCCGGGCTGGACAGCTACCAGGTGGTGACCCAGGTCCCGGTGACCGACATGCCGCAGCTCAAGGTCGGACAGCCGGCGAGCGTGCTGCCGGACGGCGCGAGCGCCCCGCTGTCCGGCTCGGTGGTCTCGATCGGGCTGATCCCCGACTCGACCGGGTCGCCGACGACCTACCCGGTCACGATCGGCCTGGCCGGGCAGCCTTCCGGCCTGCACCCGGACGGCTACGCCAGCGTCACCATCACCACCGCGCGCAGCAGCGGGGTCAGCGTGCCCACCTCGGCCGTGCACAAGTCCGGCGGCACAGGCCACGGTCACCGTGTACGCGGGGGGCAAGACCCGGGTGACCAAGGTCATCATCGGGACCATGGGGCCGGTGATGACGCGGGTCACCGCGGGCCTGCGGGCCGGCCGAGCAGGTGGTGCTGGCCAACCTGGGCCAGCCGCTGCCCAATAACAACCCCGCCAACCAGGGTCCCGGCGGCCCTGGCTTCGCGGGTCCGGTCGTGATCGGCGGCGGGGGCTTCAATTTCGGCCAAGGACCGGGCTGAGATCTGGGCCGCACCGGGCGCGCCTGACGCATCACGAGCCCACGGTTGCGCCCATGATCATCGTTATGTAATCATTATTACATGAATACGGGAGCGAGTCGCGGGTTCACCGGCCTCGGCGAGCGACAGGCTGCGCGGGTGGTTCATCGCCCGGGTGCCGAGTGACTGGTTCGCCGAGGGGCCGGAAGCCACGCTGGACCGCGACGAGATCACGGTCGTCGGCGTCCTGGCGCCCGGAGGCCGGGGAGGGGACCACCGACTCCGAGCGTGCCGAGGCAGCCGAGCGCCGCATCCGCAGGTTCCGCGAGGAAACGCGCCAGCAACGGATCGAGATCGCCCGCGAGGCGGAGCACCGGTTCGGCCGCAAGGTCTCCTGGGGCGTGACCTGCAACGGCAAAAAAGTGATGTTCACCACATTCTCGGTGCCGGTGATGACCAGGCTCCGCCAGCCGGAACGGCTCGTCCTCGACACGCTGGTCGACGCCGGCGTCGCGCGCAGCCGCAGTGACGCGCTGGCCTGGTGCGTGCGCCTCGTGGGCAAGCACGAGGACACCTGGCTCGCGGACCTCAAGGACGCGCTGCGCCACGTCGAGCAGGTACGGGCCGAGGGCCCGCGCTCCTGATCGGCGCGGCCGCTCAGTGCTTGCGGGAGCGCGCGCGTCGGCAAGCCGCTGCGCGGCCGCTCATTCTGCGTCGTCGAGGGCGGCCTCGACGCGGTAGTGCGCCTGCCAGATCTCCTCGGGCAGGTCGGTGAACTGCTCCAGGTGCTGCTCGCGGTGCTTCATTTCCTGCTTCCACCGCGGCGTGTCGATGGTCAGGATCGTCTCGAGGTCCTGCGGCGTGATGGCGACCCCGTCGAGGTCTAGCTCGTCTTTCACCGGGACGATGCCGACCGGGGTCGGCCTGCCGCGGACCTCGCCCGCGGCCAGGCGCAGCAGCCAGAGCAGCGGGCGCAGGTTGTCGCGGTAGCCGGGCCACAGGTAATGCCCGTCCTCAGGGTCGCGCTGGAACCAGTTGACGTGCGCAAAAATCGGCTGGCTCGCCGCCGCGCCGATGAGCGTCAGCCAGTGCGCCGCGTACGCGCCCTCGGGATACGACATGAACGGGCGCATGGACATCGGGTCGTAGCGCAGGAGCCCGTCGACGCCCTCGGCGGCAAACGTCGCCTCGGCGCCCAGCGTCAGGCCGTCGTAGACGCCCTCGGCCAGGTCGGTGATCGCCCGGATGAGGGGCTCACGGTCGCTCGCGCGGCCGCCGAAGATGATCGCGTCGATCGGCACGCCCTTCGGATCGTCGAAATCCGGCGCGATGTTCGGCACGTTGGCCAGCGTCGTGGTGAACCGGCTGTTCGGGTGCGCCCACGGCGCGTCGGCATCCTCGGGTGACCGCTCGGAGATGAGCGTGCCGGTCCAGTCCCGCCAGCCGGTCACGTCGGCGGGGGGCTCGGGCGTGCGGCCCTCCCACCACACCTCCTGGGTGTCGCCGTTGTAGGCGACGTTGGTGAACAGTGTGCCGGTGCCCGGGGCCACCGACGCCAGCGCGATCGGGTTGGTCGTCTCGTTGGTGTCCTTGGCCACGCCGAACACGCCGAACTCGGGATTGATCGCGTAGATCTTGCCGTCGTCGGGGTCGACGCGCAGCCACGCGATGTCGTCGCCGTAGAAGTAGACCTGGTAGCGGTCGCCGAGCGCGTCGGGGGCGAGCATCATCGCCAGGTTCGTCTTGCCCGAGGCGCTCGGGAAGCCGCCGCAGATGTGGTACTGCCTGCCGGTCTGCTTGTCGGCGATGCCGATGAGCATGAACTGCTCGGCCAGGAACTCGCCCGACTTCCAGCCGTCGTAGGCGGCCTGCCGCAGTCCGTGCGCGATCTTGCCGAGCAGCGCGTTGCCGCCGTACGACGAGCCGAAGTGCAGGATCGTCCGCTCGTCGGCGAACGTGACGAAGTAGCGCTGGTCATCGGGGGTGCCCTGGCCGAGCTTCTCCAGGTCGCCGGTGACGTGCACCGCGCGCACGAAGCTGCCGGGCTCGGCGAGGTTGTCGATGTAGGGCACCCCAACGCGCGCCATGCGGATCATGTGCAGCGCGACCGTGCGGCAGTCGGTGAGCTCCACGCCCGCGGCGTACCGCTCCAGCGGCGACCCGGCCGGCGCCATCAGGTACGGCACGACGTACATGGTCTTGCCGGCGGACGCGCCGCGCATCAGGTCCTCCAGCAGCGGACGGATCTCGGCGGCCGGGCGCCAGTTGTTGTAGACGCCCTTGTCGGCGGGGTCGCTGGTCGCGACGATCGTGCGCTCCTCGGAGCGCGCGGTGTCCTTGACGTAGCTGCGGGAGTAGTACCGTCCCTCGCCCGCGGGCAGGATCTCCCCGGCAGCGAGCGCCTCGTCGATGAGCCGCGCGTCGTCGGACGCGCTGATGACCTCGACCCGCTCGGCCCCGGTGAGCTCGGCCCAGTACCGCACGTAGTCGCGGACGTGAACGTTTTTCAGCCTCGCCCTGTCCAGCGCCGCGTTCAGGTCGACCATCAACCCGTCCCCTTACCTGTTTGCGAGGTTTTTCCACATGTTCGTATTGCGCAAGGATAGGCAGTGCCTCCAGGACGCTCCGATGCCGGTACCGCATACCGGCCGTCAGGGTGCCTTCGCGGGCGCAGAATTTTAACGTTTACGTTATCCGATAACTACGATGCGTTGATTGGTACTCACGGGGTTGCCGTCGCCGGCCGCGACCGGGCGAGGACCGGCCGGTGGCCAGCGGCCCACCCGCCGCGCGGTCATCGAGGCGCGAGGGGCCCACCCCGCCGCGCCGTCATGGCACGCTGGCGGCTCACCCGCCGCGCGGTCATCGAGGCGCGAGGGGCTTACCCGCCGCGCGGTCATGGGACGCTGGCGGCTCACCCGCCGCGCGGTCCCTGAGGCGTGGAGGGCTGATGGGATTGGCCGGCGAGCCGTCCTCACCCCGGCGGAACAGGTGACATCCTTAGATACGGTGCTTAAGTAACCCGTCACCGGGCGGCGGCGAAGAAGGGTGCGGGGATGAGAGTTCGCGGTCTCGCCTACCGGCTCTACGAGCACAGACTCGAAGCGTCGCTGTCACCGCGGGCTATCCCCAGGCACGTGGGGGTGATGTGCGACGGCAACCGGCGCTGGGCGCGCTCGGCGGGCCTGGCCGACGTCAGCAGCGGTCATCAGGCGGGCGCCGACAAGATCTTCGAGGTGCTGCAGTGGTGCCGCCAGGCCGGCGTCGAGGTGGTCACCCTGTGGCTGCTGTCCACCGACAACCTGGCCCGCCCGGCGACCGAGCTGGAGCCGCTGCTGCGGATCATCGAGGACACCGTCCGCGAACTTGCCGCGCAGAGCTGGCACGTGAACCCGATGGGCGCGCTCGACCTGCTGCCCGCCGACACCGCCCGGGTGCTCAAGGACGCGGCGGAGACCACGGCCGCGCAGGGCGGCCTGCTGGTGAACGTCGCGGTCGGCTACGGCGGCCGGCGCGAGATCGCCGACGCGGTCCGCTCGCTGCTGCAGGATCACGCCACGCGGGGCACCACGATCGAGGAGCTGGCCGAGATCCTCGACGTCGAGCACATCGCCGAGCACCTCTACACGGCCGGCCAGCCCGATCCTGACCTGGTCATCCGGACCTCGGGCGAGCAGCGGCTGGGGGGGTTCCTGCTCTGGCAGAGCGCCCACTCGGAGTTCTACTTCTGCGACGCTTACTGGCCGGCCTTCCGGCGGGTGGACTTCCTCCGCGCGCTCCGCTCCTACGCGGCCCGGCAGCGCCGGTTCGGCGCCTGAGACCCGCTCGCGGGCGGCCCGTCGGCCCCGTAACCCCCACTCTTCACGCTCCGGTGGTTTCGCGGGTGATATGTCCGTTTAGTGGTCACCGAGCACGTGAAAAGTCGCGATGATCATGGTTCGGGGGGCCGCGATGATGCTGGTTCGGGGGCGCGGCCGCTCCGGCCTGCGGGTTGTCGTCGCTCGGATGTCGGGCGTGTTAACAGCCTGCGGCGGTACTTCCGGGAAACGGCATAGCGAGGGTAACGTCTGGGGTGACGGGCGGTGCGGTGCCGCCCGGCGGGAAGGCCCTCGAGATCCTCGAGCTTCGCGTCCTGGTACGCAGGCGAGATGAGCGAAGGGCCGGCGCCCGGCCCTTCGCTGGCCGGTCCCGGTCCAGCCGACACATCTGTGTCCAAACGCGGCGCACCTTGCGCCCAGGGGAGAGCGAGTGGCCACTTCCTCAGCACGTCGCACCTACGTTCTTGATACCAGCGTCTTGCTCGCCGATCCGGCGGCCATCGGCAGATTCGCCGAGCACCGGGTCGTGCTGCCTGTGGTGGTGATCACCGAGCTCGAGGCCAAGCGCCATCACCCCGAGCTTGGCTTCTTCGCCCGGCAGGCGCTGCGTTACCTGGACGACCTGCGGATCGAGTACGGCAGGCTGGACGCCGACCTGCCGGTCGGCGACGAAGGAGGCACGGTCCGCGTCGAGCTGAACCACGCCGACCCGACCGTGCTGCCCGCCGGGTTCCGCCTCGGCGACAACGACACCAGGATCTTGTCCGTGGCGCCGCAGCCTGGCCGCCGAGGGCGACGACGTCGTGCTGGTCAGCAAGGACCTGCCGCTGCGGGTGAAGGCCGCCGCGATCGGCCTGACCGCCCAGGAATACCGTGCCGAGCTCCCGGCCGACTCGGGCTGGACCGGCATGCGCGAGCTGGATGTCACCGCCGCCGAGATCGACGAGCTCTACAGCACGGGGAGCTTGACTGCCCGGCGGCCCGGGACCTGCCGTGCCACACCGGCCTGGTCCTGGTGACCGGGGCCTCTGGCGCGGGCAGCGCGCTGGGCCGGGTCCAGCCGGACAAGTCGGTCCGGCTGGTCCGCGGCGACCGCGAGGTGTTCGGGCTGCGCGGCCGCAGCGCCGAGCAGCGGGTGGCGCTCGACCTGCTGCTCGACCAGGACGTGGGGATCGTGTCCCTGGGCGGGCGCGCCGGGACCGGCAAGTCGGCGCTGGCGCTGTGCGCGGGCCTGGAGGCGGTGATGGAGCGGCACCAGCACCGCAAGCTCGTGGTATTCCGCCCGCTGTACGCGGTGGGCGGCCAGGAACTCGGCTACCTGCCCGGCTCCGAGGCGGACAAGATGAACCCGTGGTCGCAGGCGGTCTATGACACGCTGTCGGCCGTCACGTCCCAGGACGTGATCGATGAGGTGCTGGCCCGGGACATGCTCGAGGTGCTGCCGCTGACCCACATCCGGGGCCGGTCGCTGCACGACTCGTTCGTGATCGTCGACGAGGCGCAGTCGCTGGAGCGCGGCGTGCTGCTCACCGTGCTGTCCAGGATCGGCGGCGGCTCCCGGGTGGTGCTCACCCACGACATCGCGCAGCGCGACAACCTGCGGGTCGGCCGGCACGACGGCGTGGTGGCCGTGATCGAGAAGCTCAAGGGCCATCCGCTGTTCGCGCACATCACGCTGGTCCGCTCGGAGCGGTCCCCGATCGCGGCGCTGGTCACCGAGATGCTGGAGGACGCCGTTCTCTGAGCCTGAGCAGAGCCTCCGCCACCTCCAGGTCATCCGGGTAGGTGATCTTGATGTTGTGCTCGCTGCCGGGCACCAGGCGGACCGGAATGTCGGGCAGGTAGCGGTGCACGATGCCGCAGTCGTCGGTGGCCGGGCGCTGGCCGAAGCCGGGGTCGGCGTCGGCCAGCTGATAGGCCCGCCTGATCACCGAGAGCCGGAAGCCCTGCGGTGTCTGGCAGCGCGCCAGCGTGTCGCGTCCCGGCATGCCCGTCACCACGCCGTCGCTGACCTCAACGATCGTGTCGGCCGACGGGACGGCCACCCCGATGGCCTGGTCTGCGGCGAGCGCGCTGACGCAGTCGGCGATGATCCGCTGGTCCACCAGCGGCCGGGCCGCGTCGTGGAACAGGACGTTGCACTCGGTCTCGCCGAGCGCGGCGATCGCGCAGCGCGTCGAGTCGGTCCGCGTGGCTCCGCCCTCGATGACGGCGGTCACCTTGCGGTAACCGTGGCCGGCTGCGAGCTGCTGGCCGGCCTGCCCGGCGAGGCCAGCCGGCATGACGAGCATGATCGCGTCCACGTCCGGGGCCTGCTCGAAGGCTGCCACCGAGTGCTCGAGCAGAGTCCGCCCGGCCAGGACGCGCAGTTGCTTGGGCCTGTCGCCGCCGAACCGCTGGCCGGTCCCGCCGGCGAGCACGACCGCCACCGTCCGCATGAGGGGACATTACCTGCCGGCCGCGGCGGCCGGCGCGAGCCGGACGCCAGGCCTGGCTCCCACGCTGCGGGGGTAGACCTAGCTACGGTAGGTCGCGGGCCTTATTTATCTGTCGATCTGCGCGCAGGGGACGTGGGCAATTGCGGTGAGGATGAAAAGGGCTCGCTGGGTGGGCTCGGCAGGACTGGGAGCCGGATGGGCCGGATGATCGCGGCCGGGCCGGGTGCTCGGCCCCCGGGAGCGCGGACGTGAGCGTGCCAGGGGCGCTCGACAGCCTGCCACGCCGGTTTACCGGCTGGGCGGTGAACCGCTACCTGGCCCCCGCCGCAGTGACCGGCATCTCGGTGGCCCTCGGCGTGTGCGCCGCGGTCTGGTTCAGCGCTGGCACCAGGCCGGACAGCTTCAGCGGGGCGCTCGCCCTGTGTGCCAGCTACCTGGCCTCGCGCGCCGCCTGGCGGCTGGCTGACCCCGCCGCTGGCGCGCTGTCGCGGTCGGCCAGCGCCGGCGCAAGCTCGCTGGCGGAGTTGTCCGGTACGGCGTCCGAGCTCGCCGTGTACGCCGGCCTTGCGGTAGGCGGGTACGAGGCGCACCAGGAGGGCACCTGGCAGCTGGCCGTGGCCGCCACCATCGTGCTGGCGGTGCGCAGGACGCTGGTCGCGTGCAGCATCCCGGCCCCGGCCGGCCGCCACCCCCTGACCCGGGCGCTGCGCGGGGTCCTGGCCTGCCCGCCCGGGGGGCGGATCGTGCTGATCGCTGTGGCCGCGCCGATCTGGGGCGCCCGCGTCACGCTGCTGGCCCTGCTGGAGTGGGGGATCGTAGCTACCTGCTACGCGCTCGCCGGGCGCGGGCCGTACCGGGTGGTCGCCGCCGGAGCCGCGAATCCGGAGCAGGCGGCGGTGCCCGCGGCGGCCGCGCTTTCGCCGGCGGCGGACGGCCCGGCGCGAACAGAGGCGCCGCCGGCCATGACCGGTACGGCTGAGCCGCCCAGCGTGCTCGACGGGCTGATCTCCGCCGGCGCCCGGCCGCGGGAGCCCAAGGTCAAGGTCGTGGCGGATCCGCAGGTCCTGGCCACCCTGGTGGTGTGCCGGGATGACGGATCAGTGGCGGTGCGGCTCGGCCAGCTGGTCAGGGGGCAGTTCGTGCCGCTGCCGCCCGCCGTGGCCGGGCTGGCCGCCACGTGCTTCCTCGCCTGGCTGGGCATGCGGAACCTGCCCGGGTTCCTGCTGCTCACCCCCTTGATCGTGATGCTGCTCGCCGCGTTCGGGTCCTCTCACCCGCACGACGGGCGCCTGGACTGGCTCACGCCGGGCGTGCTGCTGTCCGGGCAACTGGTGTACCTCGCCACGGTCGGCTTCTCGTTCCGGATCCCGGCGCCGGTGACGTTCGGGGTATGCGCGCTGACCGCGCTGCGTTACGTGGAGCTGGCCACCCGCGCCCGGCGGCCCGGCTGGCACCCGCCGGATACCCGGCTCGGCTGGGAAGGGCGGATGCTCGTGGCCGGCCTCGGCCCCATGTTCGGGATCGCGATCGCCGGGTACCTGGTGCTGGCGGCCTACCTGGTGGCGCTCGTCTTCCGGGGAGCCGCGGCCAGCTATCTCGCGGCGCGGGACGGGCCAAGCTAGTAACGCGCGCCCCGCCTGCCCCATGCGATCGTAAACCACTACTGGGCTGGCCCGCAGCACACGCTAAGCTTTGCCGGAGTGGAGGATTGACTACGATCATGCTTTCGCTGAGGGCAGCGCCGCCGCACAGCGCGCCGGATCGCCGGGGCGGGTGGCTGTCGCCTGTCAGCGTGCCCCGGTACTGGGTGGCCGCGGCGTTCGCCGTCTGCGCCGCCTTCGCCGGCGGCGTGGCGCTATTCAGCACGAATGACCTGCACCGGCTCTGGGGGCTGATCGCGAGCTGCGCCTATGTCGCGGCGGCGCTGGCGATCCTGGCCTGGCGGTCCCGGGGGATCGACCTCGCGCTGGTGCTGAGCGTGGCCGGGGCGCTGGTCACGCCGCTGTTCGTGAACGCGGCCGACGGGCAGAAGCAGCCCGAGGTGACGGTGATCGCCCGGTCGGCCAAGCAGCTCGTGAGCGATCACTCGCCGTACCAGAGCGTGGCCTCGCTCGCCACGGTTCATGACCCGAACGCCTACAACCCCTACCTGCCCGTTATGGCGCTCTTCGGCGTTCCGCGGGCCCTGTTCGGCTCCCACGTGATCACCGACCCCCGGGTCTGGTTCGGCCTCGCCTTCCTGCTCATCTTCTGGCTGGCCCTGAGGGTGGCCGGGGCCCGGCACACCATTCGCTGGACGGTGTTCATCGCGGCGTCGCCGGTGATCGCGTTCGAGCTCGCCGTGGGCGGCACCGACGTGCCGATCCTGGCCCTGATGTGCCTGGGCTTTGCCCTGCTCTGGCGACGCCCTGGGGTCGTCCTGGCCGGGATCGCGCTCGGCCTGGCGTCGGCGGCCAAGGCCACCGCCTGGCCGGCCGTGATCGTCGCAGCGGTGCTGATCGGGACTCGCGACGGCAAGCGGCCGCTGCTGGTCTTCCTCTACTCGGCCGTGGCCGCGTGCCTGGCGATCGTCGGCCCGGTCGCGCTGCTGTGGCCGAGCGCCCTGGTGGACAACACGATCCTGTTCCCGCTGGGCCTGGCCGACGTCAAGTCGGCCGCGGCCAGCCCGCTGCCCGGGCACGTGCTCGCCGATACCGGGCACCTCGGGCACCTGATCGCCGTGGGGCTTCTGGTGCTGGCCGGGGCCGCGATCGCCGCCTCGCTGGTGATCCGCCCGCCGAAGACAGTTCCCGCCGCCGTCTGGCGGCTCATCATCGGCCTCACGCTGATGTTCCTGCTGGCGCCGGCCACGCGGTTCGGCTACTTCATCTATCCCGCATCGCTGCTGTTGTGGCTGGAGGTGTCGCAGCTCGGGCTGCGGCAGTCCGCGGCCAAGGATGGGGCATCGGCGGACGGCGAGACGCGAGGACGACAGGTCGCCCCGGCGGCTGGCCCGGCTTAGCGGCCGGACGTCTCCGGCTCCGCCAGGTCAGCCATGTCCGCCTGCCAGTCCGCGTACCAGGCGGCGAACCACGACTGGGGCACGGCCAGCGGGACAACGTACGCCACGGTCTGGGCGTAGTAGGCGCGCTGCCGGTCCTGAGACAGGTTGCGCAGGGTCTGCACGTTGCTCGCCCGGTCGGCGAGCTTGACCAGGATGGCGTCCGGCGGCGCGCCGCGAAGCCGCCGCAGGTAGCGCTCTGTGACCGCCGCCGGGTCCTCGCCCGGGCCGGGAGCCGGCTTGGTCACCCAGCCGACCAGCTCGGCCACCCGTGGCCCGAACGCGGCGCGGACGTCGGCCAGCGTGCCCGGCGTGTCCTCGACGACATCGTGCAGTACCGCGGTCACGAGCACGTCGGGATCGCTGATCCCGGCCCCCTCGACCAGGATCTGCAAGGCCTCGAGCAGGTGCTCCAGGTACGGAACCCCGGTCTTGCGTCGCTGGTCGCCGTGGTACGCGGTGGCGAACCGCACCGCCCGGGCCAGCTCGGCGACCACCTAGGCGGGCAGCCGCTGGTCAAGGCCGGGCTCGGCGTCGGCCCAGGTATGCCAGGCGGTGAAGGGCCTCATGCCGTTCCCGCCATCGGTCGCCGGGCGGTCAGCTGTCCGGGCCGGCGAAGGCCGAGCTGTCCCCGCAGATGTTGGCGTTCGCCGAGATGGCGCCGTCGGCCGCACTGACGCTGGACACCGAGGGCTGCGACGAGGCGGACGGGGACGGCGAGGACGAGGGCTGGGGATTGAGCGCGGAGAAGCTGGAGCCGACGATCAGCGTGAGAGTACCCGGGGTCAGCGACGAGTCCTGTATCACTTGCACGTTGCTGAGCTGGGCCTTCAGCGTGTTGACCGCGGGCATGTCGGAGGCGGCCGCGTACTCGATCACCGAGCTGGTGTAGTTGAAGTTGCTGGCGTCGCCGGTGCCCACGACGTTAAAACCGCGGCTGGTCAGGTCGTCGCCGACCTGGGCGGCGATCCCGCTGATTCCGGACCCGTTCTCGACGTCGACCTTGACCTGGGAGGGGGTCGTCGTGTCGGCCGCGGGGGGAGCCGTCGCCTTCTTGCCCTTGCGGCCCTTGGCCCGCTTCGCCGCCTTGGCCTTAGGGAGCACCGTGTCGTGGGCGATGGCCCTGAAGAGCTCGTCGGCCTGGGGCTGCTCGAACACCACGTCGTTGGTGTTCTCCGGGTCGAGGATGTTGGGCGCGGTGACAAACTGCACCGACTTGGAGGTGATCCCGCGCAGGCTGTCGGCGATCTGCAGCATGCTGTTCTGGTCCAGGCCGGTGTCGGTGGTCATCGCGTCGGCCGCGTCGCCCACGACCTTCAGTGTCTTGCTAGGACTGCTGAGCAGGCCGCTGTGCTCGATTCCCTGCACCAGCGACACCATCAGGAACTGGTCCCGCGTGATCCGCTGCAGGTCGGAGCCATCGCCGAGATCCTCCCGGGTGCGCCAGAACGCGAGCGCCTCGGGTCCGAAGACGTGATGCACGCCCGCGGTCAGGTGCAGGCCGGACAGCGGGTCGCTGACCGCGAACGGGAGGCAGATCCGGACCCCGCCGAGATCATTGATGATCTTCTCGAATCCGGTGAAGTCGAGCTCGACGAAGTGGTCGACGTGGATATTGGTGACGGCCTCGAACGTCTTCCAGGTGCAGGCCGGCCGCCGAAGTCCAGGGCCGCGTTGATCAGCTCCTCCTGCCCCGGCTGCGCCTGCTGGCCCGTTGTCCCGTCGCTGGCCGGGCAGCTCAGGATCGGGACCATCGTCTCCCGCGGGATGCTCACCACGGTGACCGAGTGATGGCCGGGGGAGATGTGCAGCAGCATCAGCGTGTCCGAGCGCGAGCCGGGGTTGACGTCTTCCGACCCGCCGATCCCGTGCTGGTTCAGGCGGGTGTCCGAGCCGATCAGCAGGATGTTCTCCGCGTTGTTGTACTTGGGCGGCTGCGGGCCCAGCAGGCCGGCCACGTCGACGCGCGTGATGCTGTCCCAGAAGGCCCGGTACTTGGCGTAGGCCACGAGCGAGCCGGCCACGAGCACGCCGACGAGCGCCACTGAGGTCCACGCGGCGACCTGCTGGCCAAGCGAATACCGGGAGCGGCGGCTCCGGGACGGCGTCTCGCGGCGCCTTCCCCGCGGCCCCTTCCGGCCCTCGTCGCCCTCGTCGTCCACGTCGTTGCGGCGGCTCATCCATCCTCCGGGCAAGAATCCTCGCCGAGGGGGCAGGGAATCTGGCCGATAGCTGCGCCCCATGATACGTGCGGTAACTGGGAGGATTCTTATGTAGTTGGCAAAGCTCCTGGTTGGCGAGGTCCAGGTCCGGCCGCGGCCGTCGGCCGCGGCCGGGTCGTGCCCGACTCGCTGGCTGGGCTGGGCGGGGCGACCGGGTGCCGGGCCCGGGCGGCCCCTCTACAGTGGAACCCGTGCGCTCTGGCGACCGCCCGATAGGCGACACGGCCTCGACTGACCAGTCGTCCGAGGATACCGAGGTGACCGGCAGCCTTGAGGATAGCGACGCCGGCCAGCCGCCGGCGACCGTTCAGCCGTCTGCCGAGGTAACGGCGACGCCGCAGGACGCCCCGGCGGGCGAGGAGGGGGAGCAGGGGGAAGCGGAGGCGAAGGCCGGCGGGAGCGCGGACGCGGGTGAGGGCCAGGGCGAGCCGCGGCGTCGGCGGGAGTCGCTTCCCGCCTGGGCATCGGCCCGGACGTGGTTCGCGGGCGCAGATGGGGTCGGCGCGGCGGGCCGTCTGCGCGGGTGGGCCGACCGTCACCCCGGCTACGCGGCCGCCGGCGGGACCGGGTTCGCCAGGATCACCGTGCTGCCGGCCATCCTCGTCATGGCCTGGCTGCTCGTGGGCTTGCCGTTGCTCCTGGTGGGGGCGTTCTTGCCGGCACCGGCGTTGCTGATCGCGGTGCCGGTGGCCGTCGCGCTGGCCGCGGGCCTGCGCCAGGTCCCCGCCAGCTGGCCCCGCGCATGGCCCCGGCCTGCCCCGACCGGGGACCCCGCCCCGAGCCGGGAGCCGGGCTGGCCGGGCTGGTGGGGACTTGCGGGCACGGTCGCGGTCGCGGCCGGCTTCACCGCCTGGCAGCTCCGGTTCAACTCAGAGAGCCTCATCGTGCTGCGCAGCCCCGGGGCTTACCTGCAGACGGGTTACTGGATAGCGCAGCACGGCTCGCTGCCGATCCCGCAGTCGCTGGGGGCGTTCGGCGGCTCCCATCCGGGGCTCGGCTTCTCCAGCACCGGCTTCTTCGCTAGCGGCACCTCCGTCGTGCCCGGGCTCCTGACCGGCCTGCCGTTACTGCTAGCCGGGGCGTTCTGGGTGCACGGGACCACGGCCGCCATGGCGATGGGCCCGATACTCGGCGGGCTCGGCGTGCTCGCGTTCGGCGGCCTGGTCGGGCGGCTGGCCGGACCCCAGTGGGCCCCGGCCGGGGCGCTCGTGCTGGGTTTCACGCTGCCCCAGATGTACACGAGCCGGGCCTCGTTCAGCGAGACGGCGATGCAGATACTGCTGTTCGGCGGGCTCAGCCTGGTCGCGGACGCGCTGACGCTCGGCTACGCGGCCCGGGATCCCCGCCCGTCACCCGGGCCGCGGGAACCGGCGGGGAGCGAGCCGGACGAGCCCGGCCGGCAGAGATGGCTCAGCCCGCGCTCCCCGCGCCAGCCGAGCCACGGGCTTGCGCCGCAGCAGGTGCTGATGGGACTGGGTGGCCTGGCGCTCGGGCTCTGCTGCGTCGTGCGGTTCGACGGGCTCCTCGACGTGCTCCCGGCGATCCCGTTCGCCGGCATCCTGCTCGTCCGCCGGAGCAAAACGGCCCTCCCGTTCTGCGTGGGGCTGGCCATCGGCGCGGCCTACGGGCTGGTCGACGCCTACGTGCTGGCCCGGCCGTTCGTCAACGCGCTGCAGCCCATGCCGGAGCTGATCGGGCTGCTCGCCGCGTGGCTGGTCGCGCTGACCCTGGCGGCCGTGGAACTGCTGCGCCTGCCCGGTCTCCGCCAGGGCGTGCGGGCGTTGCTGGCCAAGCGCCCGTTGCGCTGGCTGCCCGAGGTCGGCGGGGCGCTCGCCGTGGCCGTGCTGATCGGTCTCGCGATCCGTCCCTACGTGCAGACCGTGCGCGGGCCGGTCAACCGGGCGACGGCGAACTACGTCGCCAGCCTGCAGCGCCTCGAGCACCTGCCGGTCGATCCCGGGCGGCTTTACGCCGAGGACACCCTGTACTGGGTGATCTGGTACGTCGGGCTGCCGGCCGTGCTGCTGGGCGGGTTCGGCCTGGCGCTGCTGGTGCGACGGTGCCTCCGGGCCCTGTTGTCCTGGCGGGACCCCTTCGGCACCGCTCGCATCTGGGCGCTGCCGCTCGTGGTCATCTGCTGGGGCTCGGCCGCCGTCTTGTGGCAGCCGGAAACCCTCCCGGACCAGCCGTGGGCCAGCCGCCGCCTGGTACCGCTGGTACTTCCCGGGCTGATCCTCTGCTCGATCTGGGCGTCCGCGTGGCTCCGCAGCTGGGCACGGTCGCGGGGCGCGGGCCAGACCGCCTTGGCGCTCGTGGCCGCGTGCTGCGTCGCCGCGCTGCTCGTGCCCACCGTCGCGACCTCGTTCGGTTTCAGCTTCACCCACTCGGCCAGCGGCGCGCTGCGCCTGGAGGCCAACGGCCTGGCCCTGAAGCGGACCGGCCAGGGGCAGGCCCAAGCCATCAGCGGGCTGTGCATGGCGCTCGGGCCCTCGGCCACCGTCGTGATCGTCGACGGGATGGTGGCCGCGCGGTTCACGCAGGTGATCAGGGGCATGTGCGGAGTTCCCGCCGCGTGGGTGGCCGCGCCGTCGGCCGGCAACGTCGCAGGCGGTCCTGACCGGCATCGAGCGGGCGGGACGACGGCCGGTGCTGCTCGGGTCGCGGCCGTCGCAGCTATCCGCCTACGGCAGCCCGGTCCGCGCGCTGAACCTGGTGACCCTGCAGGACCCGCACACGCTGACGCAGCCGCCGACCACGCCCTGGCCGGCCGCTACGTCATCTGGATGACGACTCCCACCCCTTACGGGGCCCGGGTCTGAGCCGATCGCCCGTCGCCGGCCGGGCGCGACGGGAAGATTTGCCTGCCGCCCGGCGAGCGCCTAAAGTTAAGGAACCTCAACGCGGGGTGGAGCAGTTCGGTAGCTCGCTGGGCTCATAACCCAGAGGTCGCGGGTTCAAATCCCGCCCCCGCTACCAGGAAGTGCAGGTCAGGGGCCTGATCGCCGGGACGGCGGTCGGGCCTCTTGATCGTTTGTCCGCGGGTTGTCCGTGGGATCCGGCCCCGATGGGCCCCGATGGGCAGGCCCCGATGGGCAGCGGGTGGTGCAGGTGACCCCGCCCGGGTCGGCGTGCTCGATCGGGTTCGGCCCCGGCATCACCGCCGCCGAGCCCGGCTCGCAGCAGGGCCTGCACCTGGTAGTTACCGACATTGTTGCCGCCCGCGACGAGCTGGCCGGCCGGGGCGTGCAGGTTGGCGAGGTGCGGCACATCGCCGGCGGTGCGTGGACGCCTGGCCCGGACCCGGACCGCCAGGGACTACATGTCGTTCGCCGAGTTCACCGACCCGACGGCAACCTGTGGCTACTCCAAGAGGTCTGCCGTGATCCCCAGGGACAGGAAGGAGGCGACCGGTGATGGAGCTGCCCGCCGATGTCCGCGCGCTGTTCGAGGCGCCCAACTACGCCCATATCGCCACGCTGCTGCCAGACGGCGGGCCGCACAGCGTCCCCGTCTGGGCCGGGATCGAAGACGGCAAGATCGCCTTCCTCACCTCGCCGGGCTCGCGGAAAGCGCGTAACCTGGCCGCCGACCCGCGGGTGGCGATCTCGGTCACCGACCGCAACCAGCCCTACGCGATGGCACTGGTCCGCGGCCGGGTCACGGCCCGCCTGGACGGCGGGCCGGCCTGGGACATCATCGACCGCATCTCGCGCACCTACACCGGCCAGCCCTACCCGCTGCGCACCGACCGGGTGGTCTTCTTGATCGAGCCCGAGCACGCCCGCGCCCAGACCTTCGGCTGACCGCGACGCCTGCCGTCCCGGCCACAGCATTCAAGGAGCACCGATAAACACCAGCGAACGGGCACTAGAAGACGAGGAAGCCCGCCTGGCCTCAGCCTCGCTCGCCATGGGCGACCCCACAGGATGGTTCGACCGCCTCTACGCCGCGGGCGCCGCCGGACGAGTGCCGCTGCCGTGGGGCCGCCGCGAGCCCCACCCGCTGCTCACCGAATGGGCGCAGCGCCACCATCTGGCCGGCCAGGGGAAACGGGCCATCGTGCCCGGCTGCGCGCTCGGCGCCGACGCCGAATACCTCGCCGGGCTCGGGTTCGCCACCACCGCCTTCGCCGTCGGGGGCCTCACCCTGGCCCCTGCAGAAATCGCCACCATGCCCGGCAAGCCCGCCGAACGCCGCTGGCGCCCCGGGTTCCACCGTCGGCGCTAACAGCGCCCGGCAACTGGGCAGCCCAGCTGCGCCAAGGACGACTATCGGCCGCAAGGTATGAACGCAAGGTAGGAAGATGACCGAATGCCAGCCGCGCAGCATGATCGCACTGATTCCGCTGTGCACGATGACCCTGACGCTGCGCGAACCGGTCGATGTCGGGAACGCCCCTACCGGGCAGCGCGTGATCGCCGAGATCGCCAGCGCCAGGCTCTCCGGGCGACTGACTGGCAGCCTGACCGGAGGCAGCGCCGACTGGCTCACCAGGATCCCCGGCGGGCTGGGGCTTCCAGACGTGCGCATCGCCATCAGAACCAACGATGACGCCGTGATCCTCATGCGCTACACAGGGCGGGTTCAGCTTGTCCCGGGCAAGGCCTCCACCGCTCTGATCGCCCCCGTGTTCGAGACCGGGGACCCGCGATACTCCTGGATCAACCAGATACAAGCAGTCGGCAAGGGTGTCCTGTCCGCCGACCGGGCACGGCTCGACTACGAAATCTACGAACTGCGATAGCCAAGGACATCCGCGGCTATCGTTAGTACACCTACCACGTGGTGAACTCCTCCACGAGCTGGTGTCAGCCCGGCCATAAGCGGGCGATATGTTCCGCCCGGGCACCGTGCGCTGATCATTGCCACAAAATGCATAGTCGGCAGGGCACGCCAACACGCCGGGAGTGGTCTGCTGCGCATGTGACGCTCTCCGGAACGGAGACGGCGCTTACGGTTTCCTGCCGATGCCGCAGTAGCCGGCCAGGCCGCTGCCGGCACCGGCGTCAGCCTCGGGCGCCCACCACTGGCGGATCGGCACCACGCCAGGCTCGATCACGTCCAGGCCGGCGAAGAACCGGGTCACCTGCTCACCGGTCCGCGGCGTGACCGGCACCGGTGACAGCTCGTTGTAACGCCGTGTCATTTCGGTGATGGCGCCGGCCTGGATGTCGCGGGCCGCGTGGGAGATCACCAGGTAGCTGCCGGGTGGCACGGCATCCATCAGCCGCGCCACGATCCCGTACGGATCATCGGTATCGGGGATGAAGTGCAACACCGCGATCAGCAGCACCGCGACCGGCTTGCTGAAATCAAGCGTCCGCGCCGCCCCGGACAAGATCGCGGCGGTATCGCGCAGGTCGGCGGGGATGTAGTCGGTTTCCCCCTCACGGCTGCTGGTCAGCAGCGCCCGTGCGTGGGCCAGCACCACCGGGTCGTTGTCGACGTACACGATCTTGGACTGCGGGGCCACACGCTGGGCGACGTCATGGGTGTTGTCGGCCGTCGGCAGGCCGGTCCCGATGTCCAGGAACTGCCGGACGCCGTACCCGGCGGCCAGCCGGTGCACCGCATCGATCAGGAACCGGCGGGCGAGCCGGGCGATCAGCGGCAGGGACGGCATGACCTCCAGTACCTGCTCCGCCGCCTGCCGGTCGGCGGCGAAGTAGTCCTTGCCGCCCACCCAGTAGTTCCACATCCGGGCCGGATTCGGCACGCTGGCGTCGAAGTCGCCCAGCTCGCCGCCGCCCACGCCAGCCTGATCCGGCGGCCCGCTCTGCGTCACAGCGACATTTCCCTTCCGCCGGCTGCCCGTCCCGGCGTCGCGCAACAGCGTAGCCCGCATTACCCCGTCCTGGGCGGCCCGGCACCCGCCGCCCATGCCGCCCAGAACCGATCTCAGGCGACGCCAGGAACACCGCCAGCCGGCCTGGTCCGCGGACCAGGCCGGCGACCTGCTGCCTACCGCAAGTGTGCCGGGCGCGGGCGTCGTGATCCAGGCATAGTGCGGCGGGCGGGCCAGCATGGCCGGGGATCACGATCACGGGCCGGGCGGACGGCGCGTCCGCGGGAGCCCGAACGAGCCGAACATCTCGCTCTGGCAGGGTCTGTGGCGCCCGAGGGCGCCACACACTGCGGTGGCGGCCAGGCCTGCGTGCCAGCAGTCCACCGCTTTGCCGCAAGACCGGTTCCCTGTCAACCGGTCACGAACCGTAATCGAGCCCGTATCCAGATAGCACGCCGACCCGCCGTTATCTCCAGCCCGGATTTGGGTGTCCTCGCTGTAGCCGCCACAGGAGTTTTGTATGCTTTTTGCCGCTTGGTGGACCCGTTACCTGGACAGTGTCTCCGCCGCAGACCCCGTGCAAATCCCCTTGTCGCTGATACTTTTCGAACTAAGCGGCTACTACGTGAACGCCGTTCAGCTACATGTCCACGCCGCAGACGTCCTGGTCAGGCGCGGCGTACACAGGGAGGGCTCCAGATAACTGCCTATGGGCGGCTATCGAGCGCGGACTGCTTGCGGTCATTGCCGCGCATAACGGATAATCGCTTGCTCCGCGGGAATTGTCCTTGGACGGCGGTGAACGCTGCAGCGCCGGGGCCTGCGGGACGTTGCCTTCGCTGGGCTTAGGCGCTGGCATCGGCCAGGTAGGCCGTGGGCATGACCGGCGGCACGATGCGCCGCCTGGCCTGCGGGGGCTGCCTGAGCGAGAGGGGAGCGGGCGGCCCGGGCACGTCGGCAGCGGCGCTGGCCTATGGGGTGCGGTGGCTGGAGTCGTACTGGCGGACCAGCGGCTCGCCGTCCACGCCGGCGGCGCGAGCGATGGCGCGGATGTGCCCGCGCGCGTAGAAGTCGCCGCCGCAGGCGGAGAAGTCGTCGTCTTCGATCCCCCGGATAATCGTCTCCCTGATCCGGGTCCGCTGGCTGACCTGGGTAATGGTCAGGCCAGCCTGGCCCCGCGCCGCAGCCAGGACCTCGCCGATGCTCACCCGGCACCTCCGCTGCCCGATCACGCCGCGGCCAGCGTGCAGCGTGATGGCAGCCACAAACACCATTCTCCCCCGATTCCCCGCAGGGAGCGCTCGCCAGCCGCTGGAATCTGGCTACCATCCAGCGAGACCGGCCCGATCTCCCGGCCCGCCACTTGTCCGGTGTCCGCGACCGCCCGAGCACCGCACCCATGACCGCCGCCGCGAAGCGAGCCAGCCAGCCCCGGCGCCGTCCCGCCACCGGCGCGAGCACGGCCCAGGCCCCTCGAACCCCGCGCCCCGCAGCGGCGACGCCGCGGCGCTGACCGACGTGACGCCCGCCGCCACCCCGAAAGCCGGAAAGCCTCGCAGCCCCCGGCCTGTCCGGCCCCGCCGGACGGGCCCGGCCTCCGCGGGTACCGCTCACAGCTGACCGGGACCAGCCCGCACACCTCCCCGCTGACAGTCAAGCCGGACAACTGCCCGCAGACAGCCAGCCCTGTCACAGCGTGGCTGCTCCGGCCCAGCGTGGCCGACTTGAGGGGCGCCGGATCCGGCTTCGTTCGGGGCGGGCTCACGGTCGGTGAAGCCTGCCCGCCGACACGCTCCTACGGATTCATATGGGCGGTTCCAGCCTCGCAGGCCGATTCGCGACGACGAGCCCGTAGGCGCCGCCGCGGCGCCCGTGCGCCGATTCCTGCCGAACGCGTACTTGGGCCCTGGGCGGCATCTGGCTGGGCTAGCCGCCAGTGATCGCATGACTGCGGGTTCCCGCAGCCAGCCCGGCTGCCGGGCGTGTCAGCTGGCGGCGGCGCGCAGGTCCTGGAGCATCTCGGCTTGCCCGGACAGCACTCCGGTGAGGATCAGCCGTGCTACCGCCAGCAGCTCGGCCACGTGCGGGGTGGTCAGCGAATAGTAGACGGCGGAGCCCTGCTTGCGGGATGTGACCAGGTTCGCCCGGCGCAGCACCGCCAGCTGCTGCGATAGGTGCGCAGGCTCGATGCCGACCTGCGGGAGCATCTCGGCCACCGCATGCTCACGCTCGCTGAGCAGCTCCAGTACCCGTATCCGGGCGGGATGGCCCAGCGTCTTGAAGAACTCCGCCTTCAGCTGGTACAGCGGCGCGCTCACCCTGGCAGCCTCCCTCTCCCGGCCATCACGTCATCCAACCATGATGCCCGAGAACGATGCCAGCCCTGGTCAACGAACTTCGCAATTGCTAATCTTGGCAATCAACTGACGGAGGGAGGGGGGTGTGGAGGGGCCGGGTGAGGGGATCTTACGACACGCGTCACTGCCACGGGCTGACCGGCATCGCCGGCTACATCGTGGTCTGCACCCGACCCGGCTCTGCCGATGACAGCGCCGCAGAAGTCCGCACAGACCTGGCCTTCCTGGAAGGCGCCGGGAAATACCTGCGTGCCCGGGAGCGGGTGCACGGCCTTTATGCCAGGCTCGGCGCGCACCCCGGCGCCGGCGCCAGGGATGAGTTCTGCGTGGACGTCGTGTATACCGACGGCTGCCGCATGCCCTGGTAGCCCCCCGGCCCCCGCGGGGGGCTACCAGGTTCCCACGAGCATCGCCCGGCCCCGGCCCCACGCGGCCCTTATCGATTGCAGAGATAACAGTCCCGTCAGGCCTGGCCCGGATCGGGGGGTACGTGGCTCGGCTCAGGCGGGCGGGAGAGATGTCATGGGAGAGTCCGCGATGGGGGCGGGCGCGGTGCTCACCGCTGCGCCCCCCATCGGCGGGGTAGCGCGGCAGGGGTCTGCGGGCTGGCGATGGGAATGACCCGGCAGTACGTGGCAGGGGAGTTGTCGGTGCTGCTCGCGCACTTGCAGGCGGTGACCACTACCGAGGCGTCCGGGCATGACGCGTGGTCCCTGCGGCACGCCGCCGAGACGGAGCCGATCCCGGCACTGGCCTCGGTGACCGAGCGCGCACTGGCACTGACCGAGCACCTGTGTTGGGATTCGCTGAACCGGGGCGACACAGCGGCGTTCACCCGCCAGGCGGCGGTGTGCGCCGAGCTGCATGAGTTCGGCATATGCGCCGGCCTGCTCAAGGAAGCTTAGGCAGGCCTCGCTCCGTTTTCCGATAGTTATCTTCCGGCGACAGACACGAGAGGCAAGACAATGGCAGCAAGCCAGGAGCCGCAGGGTCCCGAGGCGCAGGTTTCCGAGGCGCAGATCGCGGTGCACTGGCGTGAGGAGGAGAGCTACCCGCCGCCTCCTGCGTTCGTCGAGCAGGCCAATGCTCAGGATCCGGCCATCTTCGACCGGTTCAGCGAGGAACGCTTCCCCGACTGCTTCAAGGAGTACGCGGACCTGCTCACCTGGGATGAGCCCTGGCACACGACACTGGATACCAGCAACCCGCCGTTCTGGAAGTGGTTCACCGGCGGCAAGCTGAATGCGTCGTATAACTGCGTGGACCGGCATGCCGAGGCCAAGCCGGACAAGACCGCGATCATCTTCGTACCGGAGCTGGAGTCCGACGCCTACGTGCACATCAGCTACGCCGAGCTGCTCCGCCAGGTGAACGAGTTCGCCGCGGTGCTGCGCGACACGCTCGGCCTGAAGGCCGGCGACCGGGTAACGCTGCACATGCCGATGGTCCCGGAGCTGCCGGTCACCATGCTGGCCTGCGCCCGGCTAGGGGTCATCCACTCGCAGGTGTTCGGCGGCTTCAGCGGGAACGCCTGCGGTCACCGGATCGCGGACTCGGGCAGCCGGGTGCTGATCACCATGGACGGCTACTACCGCGCCGGCAACCTCATGGACCACAAGGTCAAGGCCGACGAGGCCGTCGCGGCGGCGGCCAAGGAGGGCCAGGAGGTCGACAAGGTCCTGGTCTGGCGCCGCCACCCGGGCCAGTACGCGTCGCAGACGCCGATGGCCGAGGGCCGGGACGTGTTCGTCGACGAGCTGCTCGCCGGACACCGGGGCGCGACCGTCGAGCCGGTGTCCATGCCGGCCGAGGCGCCGCTGTTCCTGATGTACACCAGCGGCACGACCGGCCGCCCGAAGGGCTGCGTGCACAGCACCGGCGGCTACCTGTCCTACGTGGCCGGGACGTCGAAGTACTACCAGGATATCCACCCCGACGACATGTACTGGTGCATGGCCGACATCGGCTGGATCACCGGCCACTCCTACATCGTGTACGGGCCGCTGGCCCTCGGCACCACCACGGTGGTCTACGAGGGCGTGCCCAACTACCCCGACGCGGGCCGGCCCTGGCGGATCGCGCAGCAGCTGGGCGTGAACATCTTCCATACCTCGCCCACGGCCATCCGGCAGCTGCGCAAGATCGGCCCCGAGGAGCCGAAGAAGTACGACTACCACTTCAAGTCGATGACCACGGTGGGCGAGCCGATCGAGCCGGAGGTCTGGCGCTGGTATCACTCCGAGGTCGGCAAGGGCGAGGCGGCCATCACCGACACCTGGTGGCAAACCGAGAACGGCGGGTTCCTCGGCAGCACGCTGCCCGCGTTGCAGCCGATGAAGCCGGGCAGCTGCGGGCCTGGCGTCCTCGGCATCTACCCAGTGATCTACGACGAGGACGGCAACGAGATCCCGGCCGGCAGCGGCAAGGCCGGCAACATCTGCATCCGCAACCCGTGGCCGGGGATCTTCGAGACCATCTGGGGCCAGCCCGACCGGTTCGTGGCGACCTACTACGCCAAGTACAACGCCGACCCGGACAGCAAGGACTGGCGCGACTGGCCGTACTTCGCCGGCGACGGCGCGGTCCAGGCCGCCGACGGCTACTTCCGGATCCTCGGCCGCGTCGATGACGTGATCAACGTGGCCGGGCACCGGCTGGGCACCAAGGAGATCGAGTCGGCCGCCCTGACCGTCCCCGAGGTCGCCGAGGCGGCCGCCGTCCCGGTAATCGACGACATCCGCGGCCGCGTCGTGGAGGTGTACGTCTCGCTGAAGCCCGGCTTCAAGCCGAGCAAGGAAATGGAAGACAAGGTCAGCAAATCGATCGAGACCGAGATCGGCAAGATCGCCCGGCCGAAGAACGTGTGGATCGTCCCGGACATGCCGAAGACCAGGTCAGGCAAGATCATGCGCCGGGTGATCGCGTCGGTGTCCAACTTCGCCGACGTCGGGGACGTGACCACGCTGGCCAACCCCGAGGTCGTCGACGACATCCGGCACCACGTGCAAAGCGCCAAGGTCGCCAAGGACGACGTGCCGCGCGAGCTGACCGAAGCCGAGTTCGAGGAGATCAAGAAGTTCGGCGGCGACTAGCCGACGGCGTGACCCGCACCCCGCTGTCCCCGCACGGGCGGCGGTCACCATCAGATCGGCGTGATCGGATAGCGGGTCATCGACCGCGTAGACGCCGGGCTCGTCCACCTGGGTCATGCGGCTTACACCAACGGCCAGCATGTTCCACGCCGTTCGCCTCGCGCTCGAGGAGCTGCTCGCCGGGATGTCCGATGCCGACAGATTGAGCGCACTGGGGACGGCACCCACCAGTCAGTGACCGGCGACATTCACCGCGCAGCCCTGCTCATCGACACCGGACTGAGCTCGTTCGCAGCCTTCACGCCCGGTACAGGCGGACGACGGGACACCCTGCCACCGCCGGGAGCGCCCCAGAGCAGGAAGCGGCTAGGTGCCCGCCACACGCAGCGTTTGCGCGACATAGCGAATCGCGTCAGTCGGCATGGCCGCTCGCACCACGCCCGAACTGGGTATTCTGCGCCGCATAATCGCGGCAAACTCACCATCGGCTAGCAGCGCCTATTCGGCATCGTTCCGGGCGGTCCAGTGGCGCAGTTCCGATCAGCGATTGCCTGCCCTGTGTGACAGCGAACGGCTGCCAGCCATGCTTCTGGCGCCCTGCGGTGGAAGGTGAGCGCAGTTTGGGTTTTTGTGGGCTAGGTGTCAACCTGGTGCCGTACGCGATCGGCGCTCGCGCTCACCGCTGCCCAACGCCAAGGTGCTGGCTGACGTCCTAGGCAACCGGCCAGCCGGTCGAGTGTCGTGAGGTGGCTGTCTGGCGTCTGCTGTCGTGATGGTGAGCTTGCCGGCGGGCGGTTAGCTGCCCGGTCGCCAGCGCGGGTTGGCGCCGACGCCGCTGGCCTGGATTCCTGTGCTGGCCGGGTCGGTTCCGTCGGCGTTGATGATCCAGATCTGGGCGAAGGCGGTGGGGTCGGACTGCCGGTGGCCGTTGATGTCGTACTCGAACGCGATCTTGCTGCCGTCGGGGGACCAGTCGCTGTCCCCGGCCTCGATCGGGGGATCGAAGTGGGTCAGCTGGGTCACGTGGCGGCCGTTGGCGTCCATGATGAACAGGTTGACCTTGCCGCCGCCCTCCCGGTCAGAGCCGAAGCTGATGCGGGTTCCGTCCGGGGACCAGCGGGGGTCTGCGTTAATGGCGGTGAAGGTCAACTGCACCAGGCCGGTGCCGTCGGGATTGATCCGGTAGATCTCGAGCTGGCTGCCGTGCATGAGGCTAGCGAAGACGATCTGGTTGCGCGCCGACCAGCGCGGCTCGATGCTGAACCGGGTCGGGCCGAGGATGACGTGGTCGTCGCTGCCGTCCGCGTTCATCACCCGGATCTCGGTCAAGGGCGGCGGGGCGCCCGGTTCTGGGGGCGACAGCAGCCGGGTATAGACGATCTTGCTGCCGTCGGGAGACCAGTCGGGGGTGGTGTCCATGCCGGGGACCGGGGACAGGCGCCGCTCCCCGGTCCCGTCGGCGTTGATCACATAGATGCCGGAACCGTCCACGTCGCGGGTGTAGACGATCTGCTGCCCGTCCGGATTCCAGACCGGGTTGTTCTCGGCCTGCGGGTCGCCGGTGAGCCGGCGCAGGCCCGATCCCTTGCCCGCGGCGTCGATGTGCATCAGGTAGATGTGGTTGACCGTCCCGTCCCTGCGGACGAACAAGAAGTTGGCGCCGGCGGCCGCGGGCGGCGGCCTGCCATTGTGCCCGGTGCAGCCGGCCAGGACGGTGAAGGCGATCGCCGCGGCCACGCCGGCCAGCGCCAGCGGCTGGGCGGGTCGTGTCATGGTGATTGCGGCTCCTCCCGAGGATGCCTATCCCCGGCTACGGCGGGCCATCTGCGCATCCGGCGTACGGCTTCGGGGCCGGCCTGATCCGCTTCGGCGCGGCTGGCCCTTCGCGCAAACCGCCGTGGCCGGCAGCGCCCGGCTCTGGGTCGGGTGCGATGCTACGGAAAATTTCCCGCCCAGCCGTCAGCACGAAGTCGGACGCTGATGTCATCACAACGGCGGACCCGGCATGCCTGCCGACGGCGCCACCGCCTCCAGACCGGGCAAACCGCCGCCCCGCACACGCCGCAGGCCGCAAGGCGGCCCCGTGCCCCCCGCTCCTGGCTGAAGCTCCGAGGCATGCCTGGCTGCCGGGCAGGCGATCCCGCCAGCGAACTCGTGAGCAAGCCATCGCACAATCCTTGAGTCCGCTAGCCACACCGGGCCATCCGGTCATGCCGTGCACGCAGTGGTGAACAACCTGTGCGCAAGTCGCGTGCCGCCGCGGCCACGCCGCCGGGTACGGGAGGTCACCACCAACGCCATCAGGCCCCGCCGCCGGCCGGTGCACGCCGGATGGGATGAGCCCGCCGCGCAGCAGACTCCGAGGCGACCGGCGCTGGCCGCCGCGGTGGACGCCCTGGCCGGGGCGCTCACCCTGGCCTGCCCGCAGGGTTATGTCCGGGTGTTCGCCGACGAGGGCCCGCCGATGGCCGCGCTGCTGGGCCGGCTGGTCGCCGCCTAGCGGGCAGAGCAGGCCGCAGCCCGCGGCGTCCCGCTTGGCTGCCTGGCCCGGGTGCTGGGGGCGTTCGGCGAAAAGCCCGCCGCGCCGGGCGCCGGGCGCGGCGCGGCCGCGGTGGTGCCGGGCCTGGTTGAGCAGCTGACCGACCGCGAGGTGGAGGTGCTGGCGCTGCTGGCTGCGGGCAGGTCTAATCAGCGCATCGCCCACGAACTGGTGGTGGCGCTCGACACGGTCAAAAAGCACGTGACGCACGTCCTGGGCAAGCTCGGGGCCGCCAACCGCACCGAGGCCGTCGCACGGCCCCGGCAGCTCGGCCTGATCCCCTGACACTGCACCGAGGCAGCCCCGTAACACCTTCGTGTGAGGGCTCGCCGCGCAGCGATATTCCACCCGGCACGCACCTTTGGGTGACGCCCCACGCTGGCGGGAATTCGTAGCGTTCCTCGCAGAACAGTCCCCGGAAGAAGTCCGGGCTCGTAAACGGAGCCGGACACGGTGACTGACCGAGGAGATGACAGTGAAACGCATCCGTATCCGCCAGCCGAGGATCCGGCACGAGCCTGCCTGGCATGAAGTCCTTCCGCCTGACCCGCGAGATCCCGATGTGATCCGGGCCAAGGCACTCGCCCGTCCCGGTGATCGCGCCGGCCGGAGAACAGCGAGCCAGTCACATTCCCCAAGACCTGCCCAGACCGCGGGCTGAAGGCGAAAACTATGCGATCCAAACCAATGATCCTCGTCGCCGCGAGCGGCTCACCAGCGGCGCTCGCTGTACCCGCACCACGTGATCGTGGCCGTCCGGGCCGCGGTGAGGCCGGAAGGAGAAGCATGACCAGCGCGATCACGGCCACCGGGCTGCGCAGTCGTTCGGCGGCACGGCGGTTCTGGACGGCATCGACCTGGAGGCCGGCGCGGGAACGACGTTCTCGCTGCTGGGCCCCAACGGCGCCGGCAAGACCACCACCGTGCAGATCATGTCCACGCTGGTGCACGCCGACGGCGGCGAGGTTCGCGTCGCCGGCCATGACGTGGCCCGGGACCCGGCGGCGGTACGCGCCGCAATCGGGGTCACCGGCCAGTTCTCCGCGGCCGGCAACCTGCTCACCAGCGAGGAGAACCTGGTGCGGTCATCGCCTGGCTGCTTCTCCGACATCGCCGAAGGGACCGTCTACGCGCTGCTCATCAGGGCCGGGCAGCGCGGCCTCGTCGACGCGCAGAAGGTCCCCTCTGAGAAGGGGCCGCCGCGCAAGGTGTACTCCCTCAACGCTCAGGGACAGCAATATCTCGAAGAATTCTGGAGGACCTGGAGCTTCCTCACAGAACGGCTCGAACAGCTCCGCGAAGGAGGCAGATGACCATGTCCGACGCTGAAAAGGGCGGCTTCGTCTCAAAGGTGATCGGCGGCAAGCGGCGGTGGCGGCGGTACAGGGCGCGCGTGAGGCAACTTCCGCCGGACTACCGCATGGCGGTCGAGGCGATCGAGCGGTACCTGATGTACTTCGTGCCGGCCGGCGGCGACAGCGCTGCGTCGATGTTCGAAGACCTCGCCGACCTGTTCGAGCAGGCCGCGGCGGACGGAACGGCGATCCGGGAGATCGTCGGGGAGGACCCGGTGGGGTTCGCCGGGGCGTTGGTCCGGAACTACTCGGAGGGTGGCTATGTCCCCACCCGTGGGCGGAAGCGGCTGACCGACGCCATCGCGCGCGCCGGGGAAGAGGGGCCCCGATGACCGCGCGCACGACCTGCGAGCCGGCGATCCGCGTGCAGGGCCTGGAGAAGTCGTACCAGAAGCTGCGCGTGCTGCGCGGCGTGGACTTCGACGTGGCGCGGGGCAGCATCTTCGCCCTGCTGGGCTCCAACGGCGCGGGCAAGACCACGACCGTGAAAATCCTGTCCACGCTGCTCAAGGCCGACGCGGGGACGGCCACCGTCGGTGGCTTCGACGTCGCCGCGCAGCCGGCGAACGTGCGGGAGTCCATCAGCCTCACCGGGCAGTTCGCGGCCGTGGACGACACCCTCACCGGGCGGGAGAACCTGGTGCTGGTGGCCCGGTTGCGGCACCTGAAGGACGCCCGCCGATGCCTGCTGGCCCGCTTCCAGCTCACCGACGCGGGCAGCGACGGGTGTCGACGTATTCCGGCGGCATGCGCCGCCGCCTGGACATCGCCATGAGCCTCATCGGAATCCGCCGGTGATCTTCCTGGCGGCCACCGGGCTCGACCCTCAGTCTCGCGTCGAAGTGCACAACAGCGTCAGGCAGCTCGCCGGGCGGGGCACGGCGGTGCTGCTCACCACGCAGTATCTGGACGAGGCCGAACAGCTCGCCGGCCGGATCGCGATCCTGCACCAGGGGCGGATCATCGCCAACGGCACCCTCGCCGAACTGAAGCAGCTCCTCCCGCCCGCCCGGGTCGAGTACGTCGAGAAGCAGCCGAGCCTGGAAGACATCTTCCTCGCCATCACCGGCAGCGACGGTACCGGCAGCAACGACAGCGGGCTGGCAACGACCGCACCGGCAACTAAGGAACAACGATGACCACGCACTTTTTCGGCGACACCGCCGTCTTGACCGGACGGTCCCTGCGCCACATCACGCGCAGCCCGGACACCATCATCACGACCGCGATCATGCCGATCGCCCTCTTGCTGCTGTTCGCCTACGTGTTCGGCGGCGCGATCAGACACGGGCCGGGCTCGTATGTGACCTACCTGCTGCCCGGAATCCTGCTCATCACGATCGCGATGGGCATCTCCTACACCGCCGTGCGGCTCTTCACCGACATGCAGGGCGGCATCTTCGAGCGATTCCAGTCCCTGCCGATCGCACGCTCGAGCGCGCTGTGGTCGCACGTGCTGACCTCGCTGGCCGCCAACCTGGTCTCGCTCGTGATCGTCGTGCTCGTCGCCGCCGGCATGGGATTCCGCACCGCCGCGGGAGTGCTGGCGTGGCTTGCCATCGCCGGCACCCTCGTCCTGTTCACCCTGGCACTGACGTGGATCGCCGTCATCGCCGGCCTGTCCGCGAAGACCGTGGAAGGCGCGGGCGCCTTCGCCTACCCGCTCATCTTCCTGCCATTCATCAGCTCGGCATTCGTGCCCACCGGCGCCATGCCCGGCCCGGTGCGCGCCTTCGCCGACAACCAGCCCGTGACATCCATCGTCAACACCATCCGCGACCTGCTCGCACAACAGCCGGTCAGCACCGGCATCTGGATCGCCCTCGCCTGGTGCCTCGGCATCCTCATCGTCGCGTACGCCCTCGCCATGGCCACCTACCACCGCAAGATCGCCTAAGGATGCGCCTCCTGAGACCAATCAGTCATCAACGCCGCTGCAAGACGGGCGCATACGCAAAGGCAGGACCGATCACCACTCCCGTCAGGACCTGAGCCGAAGGGGCCCTCACCGCCACCGCCGCCATCGCCTGGCGCGCCGGCCTCACGCTGGCCGGGTGCCCGGGGGCACGGGTCCTGCTCCGGCAGGACCTCAACCGCTGACCTGGGCCTGGCCAGGCGGACTGGTGCAAATATCACCGATCGTGACATCGAAGCAACGCACGGACCGCCGTTCGGCGCGCCAGTCTCCGTCTGCCGGGACGCCATCCGTGCCGCCCCGAGCAGGGTGATCTGTACACCCCTTCGACCGGCTGACGCGGCTGCTCGCTTACTCACATGCCGTGTTCAGGTACGTCGCGTCGGCCAGGAGGCCGGCCGGACATAGACGGGCGGGCGCCCGCAGGCCTGGTTCGCGATCACGCGCGGCATCGCGGGCGCTCGCTGCACTCGATTTCGCCCGAGCACCGGCTCAACGCCGATCGCAGGGCGTAGTTGGCACTCCTATGACCGACGCGCAGATTAGCGGCGACGCGGGCGGCGCGCTGGTGCCCCGGCCGCCCCCGGGCGAGGGCGTGCTCGATCCGTTGCCGCTGGTGATCACGCACCAGCAACATGGACGCGATTGCTGGCGCCCGGTGCGACGCGGAACAGCGAGCGCTCAAGACTAGGTGGGCCCCCGGATGCGACAGCGGCAACCCGGACTTACGCTCACCAGTAACCCAGTCCAGGGAGGGACACCCGGAAGGCCACCTGCGGCGTACCAGGGCCCGCCGCGTCATGCGCGAAAGCCGGTCACCGGGGCACGCGAACGGAGATCTCTATGACTGCAGACACCAGGACCGAGATACGCGAGATGCTGGGGCTCGTCCCCGGGTTCTTTGACACCCTGCCCGGCCCGCTGCTGGACAGCGAGTGGGAGAGTTTCAAGGGCATCGAGCTTAGCGATCAGACGGCGATCCCGAACAAGTACAAGGAGCTGATCGGGATTGCGGTGTCCGGTGCTACGCGCTGTCGCTACTGCGTCTACTTCCACACCGAAGCTGCGCGGCTGTTCGGGGCCACCGACGAGGAGATCAACGAAGCCGCGCTCATGGCAATGCACACGATGGGCTGGAGCACCTACCTGAACGCCAGCCAGTACGACTACAACCGGTTTACCGACGAAGTAGACCAGATCACGGCCTACATCAAGAAGCAGGCGGCGGTCCCGGTCTAAGCGGACGCCGGGTCCGGCGAGTCCGGGGGCAGGCCCTGCGGCTGCCCGCCTGGCCTACCCAGGCGGGCGGCCGCGCGCTCGTAATCACCCAGAAGCGCCCGCAGCCTCGCGACCGCCTCGGGCGGGGCCTGGTCGTCTCCTCCGAGCACATCCACGGCAAGGCGCACCGCGGCAATCAGCGTGGACAACTCCACCGCGCTCACGCGCAGCGCGAAAGCATCATGGCCTGTGCGCTCAAGCTTCACGCCCTCATGGCCTCTCTCATCATCGACCGATCGTAGCGAGCGCGGGCAGGCAAGACGCGTGCGCCATCGGCTGCGTGCTCCTGTTGAGCGCGCCATAACCCTTACCGGACTGTCGACGCGCCGGTATCACAACCGTCAGCCTCTCCGTTCTCAAGGACGACCACGCTCGGGACGACCCCGGCCTAGCAGGCTCGCCCGGCCATACCAGGCGCTGGCATGCCAGCCCGGTGGCCTTTCGTAATACCGGCCGACCTGCTCGCTACCCGCGAGAACTCATAACCAGACGATCTGCGCGCAGCAGCCAGCCATCACCTGGGATGTCCTTGCGTGCCGATTCGGCAGGCTCGCGTGCCGGGCTCGGAGTCAGGTCACGTCCTGTGACTGGGCGGTTGCGCATGGCGGCCAGGTACTGGTATCGGAGGCAGCGGCGGCGCTGGTGCGCGGCGCGCTGCCACCGGGCGCAGGACTGCGGGACCTGGGCTGGCACCGGCTGAAGGACCTGGGTCGGCCCGAACGGATCTTCCAGCTGTGCGCGGCGGGCCTGCCGGCGCAGTTCCCGCCGCTGCGGTCGCTGGGCAACCCGGCGCTGCCCAACAACCTGCCCGCCCAGCTGGCGGCGTTCATCGGTCGCGACCGCGAGATCGGCGAGGTCCGCGCCCTGGTGGGATCGGCGCGGCTGGTTACCCTGACCGGGCCGGGCGGGGCGGGCAAGACCCGGCTGGGTTTGCAGGTGGCCGCCGAGTTGCTGGACGGCTCCGGGGACGGGGTGTGGCTGGCCAAGCTGGCCGCGGTCACCGACGGCGACGCGGTCGCGGCGGCCGTCGCCGGCGCGCTGCGGATCCCGGCGCAGCCGGGCCGGCTGCCGCTGGACACGCTGGCTGATGCGCTGGGGCCGCAGGACATCTTGATCGTGCTGGACAACTGCGAGCACCTGATCGGGGCGTGCGCCAAGATGGCGGAGGCGATCTTGCGGCGGTGCCCGAAGGTGCACCTGCTCGTGACCAGCCGCGAGCCGCTGGGCATCGGCGGGAGACGATCTACCGGGTGCCGTCGATGTCTCTCCCGGCAGCCGGCGATTCCGGCGAACACGGTATGGGCGTTTACCGATTCGCCGGTCGCGACGGCATGGAGTTGGCCTGCCGTGAGACGGGCTCCGGGCGTCCGCTGGTGTTGTTGCACGGTTTCGTGGGTGCGGGCTCGCACATGCTCGGCTATGGCCGGGCCAGCGGATTCGCCGGGCGGAGGTACCGGCTCATAGTGCCGGACTTCCGCGGCCACGGGGACAGCGCGAAGCCACACGATCCCGCCGCCTATCCGCCGGATGTGCTGGCCGACGACGGGGCCGCGATCGAGCCCGGCTCGCCCGACGCGCGGATCGCGCACCGGATCTCACAGCTCGGCGCCGACCCGGTGGCGTTGCTGCATGTGCTGAACTCGCTCGTTCCGACGCCTGAAGACGCGCTGCGCCAGATCGCGATCCCAACACTCGTCGCGATCGGCCAGAAGGATGAGCGCTCTGACGCCGACGAGTTGGCCGCGCTCTTGCACGATGCCCGGTTCGTCCGCGTGCCGGGCGATCACGCCAGCGCCTTCGCCGCGCCCGAGCTCACCGCCGCGATCGCCGCGTTGCTCGCCAAAGGCTGATACGGGGCCTGAGCGGCGCGCACCCGGCGTTCGTTTTCATCCTGGCGCCGCGCCTGCTGTCTTGGGGCTGCGGTATCCGACCTCGCACGTCCGTTTGAACTGGTTACGGGCCCGGGATCGATGGCGTTCCTGGCCGCCAACCCATAGCAAGCCCGCCTGGCATCGATGGCCACCAAATGCGTCACCGAACGCAACGGCCCGAAGCGCGCCAGTCCCGCCGTTCGGCGCGGGCGCACGCTCGATGTCGATCACGAAGTCGGCCGCCCAGATTTGCGAGTTCTGCGCGCCAAGGGACGGCGCCGACAGGGATCGCTGGCCTGCTTCTTGGGTCGAGCGACCTGCAGGCGGCGGGGGCCGCCTCATGTGGCCGATGAGCGGGGCGCCCGACTCTGCGATGGGCGGACGCGCTCATCTGGGTTATGCCGGTGATCCGGGAATAGCCGATGTGAGAGCGGGTAGGTCACGCGACCGACGCGCGCGCTCGTGCATGATATGCCGAAAGTAGTGCCTGGGGTGACCTGAGCTTTCCGGACGGGGATCCAATAGGATCTTCGCCGGAAAGGATGGGATCGAGTGGCAGGAAAGAAACGCGGTAATTTCTCTCCGGAGTTCAAGGAGGAAGCTGCCAGGATGGTGGTGGAGACCTCCCGCTCTATCGCTGATGTTGCCCGTGAGCTCGGGTTGAATGGGACCACCCTGGGCTACTGGGTGAAGGCGTACCGGGAACGCCATGCCGGACAGGAGCCGGAGCTGGGGATTTCCGAACGTGCGCGGCTCCGGGAGCTGGAGCGGCGGAACCGCGAGCTGGAAATGGAGAATGCCTTCCTGAAAAAAGCCGCGGCATACTTCGCGAGGGAGCCCCGGTGAGCGAGAAGTATGCGTTCATCGAGGCGGAGAATGCCACCGTGGCCGGGGACACGGCCAGCGCTCCGACGGTTACCCAGATGTGCGGCTGGCTGCGTGTATCGCGGTCAGGATTCTATGAATGGCGGTCGCGTCCGGACAGCGCGGCCGCGAGGAGGAGGAATGAGCTCAGGCTGCTGATCGCGAAGGCATTCGAGGATTCCGATGGCACGTATGGCTACCGGCGGGTGGCGCTGCAGCTGGCCCGCTGGGGCGTGCAGGCCGGGCTCGAGCTGGTCCGGGCCCTGATGCGGGAGCTGGGCCTGGTGGCCTGCCAGCCGCGGCCCTGGCGGCCCGCAACCACCCGGCAGGGCCAGGCGGGGCCGATCCCTGATCTGGTTGCCCGTGATTTCAGCGCGGCCGTTCCCGGGGAGAAAATGGTCGGAGATATTACGTACATCCCGACCTGGGAAGGATGGCTTTACCTGGCGACGGTCATTGACTGCGCGACGCGGAAAGTCGTCGGCTGGGCGATGGATGATAACTACAAGATACCGCTCATCACGGTGGCCATCGAGATGGCCGCCCGGAACCTCGGTCTTCCCGCCGGCGCGGTATTCCATTCTGACCGCGGCAGCAATTATACGTCTGCCGAGTTCGCTGCCGTTCTGGAACGGCTGGGGATCCGCCAGTCCGTCGGGCGTACCGGCATCTGCTTCGATAATGCCCTCGCAGAGTCTTTCAATGCTTCGCTGAAAGTCGAGCGCGTGCACCGGACCGCCTACCCGACGCGGAAGAAGGCACGCAAAGACATTGCCCGTTACATCGAGATCCGCTATAATAGGATGCGTCTTCATTCAGCGCTCGGGTACCGCACCCCGCAAGAGGCCCACGACGAGTATCTGAGTGCGCAGGCAGCGGCATAAATTAATCACATATTACCCGTCCGGAAAACGCGGGGCAGCCCAGACTCTTCGCCGACCCGAGCATGCGGCGCCAAGATTATGCGGACAACAACACGAGCTCCGCCGCCCCTACCAGCGGAAACACCACAGCAGGGCGCATAACCCAGCAGTCCGCCTAATGGCGGATGTCATGAATCCTCGGGCGGCGCGTCGACCCGACCCCGGTCGCGTCGACGATCTTGCGGAACGTGTGGCAGACGTTGGAGTACAACAGGGCGGTGCCGGCCGCCGAGACAAAGAACGCGGGACATTTCGGCCATGGCTGGAGCCGGTCTCGTTGCCCGGCGTAAGCGGCCAGGGCGGCCACGGCGCTGGCGTGGAGGGGGACGAGCCGGGATTTGCCGAATTTCGAGTCGCGCACGACGATCACCGATTCGGCCCACAGCACGTCGGGCCGCTCGAGGCGGATCGCCTCACCCACCCGCATGCCCGTCGTGGCGAGCAGCCCGATCAGGGTCTCCACCGTCGCGGCCCGCAGCGGGGTCGGGATCGACCGCCGGGCGTGGGCCATCAAAGCCGCGATGTCGGCGTCGGAGTAGATGAACGGCTGGCGGCGCCGCTGCCGGAACGTCACCAGGCCCGGCGGCGGGACTTCAGTTCCCGGATCGACGCCGGCCATGTGGCGGGCGAAGCCGCGGGCCACGGTCATCCGGCGCATCCACACCGAGCTCGCCGGATCCGCGTCGGGGCGGCGGGCCCACGCCAGGGCCGCTTCGACGGTCACCGTCTGTGCGCCGATGGCGTCGAGGTAGGCGACAAAGCGCGGCAGGAGGCGGTGAGCGTCGTCCAGCTTGTGGCCGAGGGCGCGGCGCAGGCGCAGGTAGTCGCCTGCCTGGCCGGACAGGTCGCTCATCGCTCCGCTCCCGGCCAGCACCGGGCCACGCTGCGAAGGGCGGCCAGGTCCACCTTGGCGTATGCCGCCGTGCTGGCCAGGTCCCGGTGGCGGAGCACCTGGCCGATCTCGGGCAGGGCCGCCCCACGGCGCAGCATGTCGGCCGCGAGCGCATGGCGCAGCCGGTGAGGCCCCACCGGGCGCTGGCCTGTCCGCTTGCAGCCGCGGGCCACCGCGCCGCCGACCGAGCATGGGCGGATGGGGCGCACGGGCGCCAGCAAGGTCAAGAACACCGCGCGGAACTCCGCCCGCGGGCGCCCGTCGCGCAGGTACGCGGCGATCGCTTCACCGACGTCAGCCGGCAGCGGCAGGCTGGCCTCACCGCCGCCCTTGCCGCGCACCCGCAGCAGGCCCGCCCGCCAGTCAAGATCGCCGAGTTCCAGGCGGGCCACCTCGCACGAGCGCAAACCAAGGCGGGCCAGCAACAACAAGATCGCGTGGTCACGCAGCCCGGCGGGCCGCGACCGGTCGCAGCCCGCCACCAGAGCGTAGACATCGAGCCCGGCCGGCACAGACGGCAGCCTGGTGTCCCTCCATCCGGCCACCGGCGGCACCGCGGCGGCCAGATCGGCGGCCACCAGGCCCTCAAGGCGCAAGAAGCGCAGCACCGACCGCAAGCCGGTGACCCGGTTCTTCGCGGAGCCGACTGCGAGCCGCTCACACTCCCGCAACAAGAACGCGGTGACCACGCCTCCGCACAGCCCAGCGACGCCGGTCTCGTCTCCCGCAGCCGACGCGCGCTCGGACAAGAACCGCCGCGCCACTGCGACATAGCCCACCACCGTCGAAGCAGCCAGACCCCTGTCCTCCACCAGGTGGCGCTCATAGCACCCGAGCAGATCCCCCAGCGGCGTCGCCGGGCCGGCCAGCGGCGGGCCCACCACCCCGCCCGCCCGCAAATAGGCGAGCAGGGGATCCAGCACCCGGGCCGTCGGAACCCTCCTTTGCCCGCCAGCCCGGCGGCTGTTCAAGAACTCCCCGATCCGAGCCAGGGTCAGATCCCCGACCGCCACCCCGGCCCCGGCCATCCAACGGCTCAGCTGGCCCATCAACACCACGTGCGTCACGACAGAGTTCGCCGTGAAGCCACGGCACACCAGCTCGTCCCGATAGCCATCAGCGAACTCCGCCAACGGCCCGCCGCGCTGCACCCACGAAACCATGCTGATCGTCTCCTCCCTGCCACGACGCCATGCCGCGGCCAGAAAGAGACTTCAGCCTGCTGTGATTATGCCGACCCCCCCGGCCCGCCCACCACCGGCGCGCCCGCCACCACAACGGCCCCAGACCTCACCCGCACCGGGTATCGGCATAATCACGAGGTCGGCATAAGTCGCAGACGATCGCGATCCTGGTCTCGGGCGGGTAGAGGGAGCGCAGATAGCGGCAGAACTCCAGGAACCGGGCCCGGTTCTTGCGCGGCTTGATGTGCCCGAACAGCTTGTCCTCGCCCAGCTCGTAGGCGGCGAACAGGTGCCGCACCCCGCCGGTGCGGGTATAGGTGGCACGCCGGCGGGGCCGTGGCTTGCGGCCGGGCTCTTTGTGCTTGCCGCTGACCGCGGCCCACTGGCGGCCCGGGCGGGGCTGAAGGTTCAGCGGCCCGAATTCGTCCACGCAGAAGATCACCTCCGGCTCGCCGGGCTCGGGGATGACCTCACGGTCGGCGATCGCATACAGGTGCTCGACCCGGGCCTTCTTGACCGCATAGTCGGGGTCGGTGGAGGTCTTCCAGGTTTTCAGTCGTTGAAAGGTGACGCCCTCCTCGCGGAGCAGCACCCGCAGGCCCTCATGGGAGATGTCGTCGACCACCCCCTCGGCCACCAGGAACTCCGCCAGCTTGGACAGGCTCCAGGTGGAAAACGGCAGGCCATGCTCGGCCGGCCGGGACTTGGCGATCTTCTTGATCTCCCGCCGCTGGCCCAGCGTGAACTTCGGCGGGCGGCCGCCTTTGTACTTCGGGTACAGCGAACTCGAACCCGTCGGCGTTGAAGTTATGGATCACGTCACGGACCCGGTCCTCGCTGGTGAACGCCACCTTCGCGATCCCGGCCGCGTCCATCCCCTGGGCGGACAGCAGCACCATCTGCGCCCGCCGCCAGGTCACCACCGACCCGCTGTCACGGCGCACGATCCGCACCAGCCGGCGGCCCTCATCGTCGTCGATCTCACGCACCCGCACACGCTCGGCCACCGGCCCAGTCTGAAGGACCGCGGTTCACCAGGCCAGCGCCCAGACCACAGGGCAAACGTGACCGGCTACGGCAAGAGGATTTGCCGCCGGTGGTCGAGGGCGGGAACGGCGAGTCGACGCACAGGAGGTACCAGGTGCCGTCGGTGGCGGCTCCGGTGGCCGCGGCGGCGGTGGCGGGCTCTTGCACAGCCAGAGAAGGTTGTCGTGATAGCGGAGGAGGAACAGCCGGTCGACGATCTCGGCCTAGCCGCCAGGCTGAGTCTTGCGTAGTGCGACCGCACCGAGAGCTCTGACGGGTTGTAAGCCTTGGCAGTGAGCGGTGCCGATCTGGCAGATCAAACTAGCATTTGCGAAGGTTTCCTGCAATAATCGTCGTATGAGCCCGACCAACGCTGCCCGCAATGCTTCCGTGCTCCTTGCCTTCAGGGCGGAGAATGTTCGATCGTTCCGAGACGAGTTGGAGTTGTCGCTGGTCTCGACAAGGCTGGCAGACGAGGACGTCGCCCGCCTCGTGACCTGGCGCGAGGGGGGTCGGCCTATTGGGGTGCTCCCGGTGGCGGGCGTGTTCGGCGCCAACGGGTCTGGCAAGTCCAACGTCTTGAAGGCGATGGACGACATGCGCGGGCATGTCCTGCACTCCTTCCGCGCCGGGAGCCCGACTGGTGGGATTTCTCGGTGTCCCTTCCTGCTCGATCGAGTAGGAAGGCGGGAGCCATCGCGTTTCGAGGTTGACCTCGTCCTCGAAGGCGTTCGCTACGAGTACGGGTTCGCCCTCGATGACGAGCAAGTCCTGGAAGAGTGGGCCTACCGCTATCCACATGGAAAGGCCGTGCGGCTGTTTCACCGGTGGGGTAGCCGCGTTGAGCATGGCTCCGCCGAACGAGCCAGGGGCCGGGCGGTGGAAGCGCTGCTGCGCCCAAACGCCCTGTTCCTGTCGACTGCCGCCTCCGCCAACCATCCTGTCTTGCTGCCGATTTATGCCTGGTTTACTCGCAACCTTCGGCTCGCCGAAGCGGACAGTCGGCAGTTCCGGCAAGCATTGACGACCCAGCTGCTCGATAACGATGCGCGCCGCGGACAGGTGCTCGCGCTCTTGCGCGCCGCGGATCTAGGTATCACCGGGGCGAAGAAGTACGAGCTCGATCCAGTCACGAAGGAACGCCTGCAGCGCGCCGTCCGCATCCTCGCTGGGCAAGAAGGCGAGCCCGATGGCACAGATGAAGGACCGTCTTTCGACCAGCTCGGAGTGCGTCTCATTCACCGCGGCGCGCACGGCGAGGTCGAGCTCGATGCGCGGGACGAGTCACTCGGCACTCTTGTCTGGTTCGGCCTCGTAGGCCCGGTTATTGAGGCGCTCGCTGACGGCGCAGTCCTGCTGGCCGACGAACTCGACGCTAGCCTCCACCCCGCCCTAGTTGCAGAGCTGATCCGCGTGTTCCAGGACCCAAAGTCCAACCCCCGACGGGCGCAGCTCGTGTTCAACTCCCACGATGCCACCATCCTCGGTGATTCGACCTCCACCCGTCTCCTGGGCCGCGACCAGATCTGGTTCACCGAGAAGCGTACGGATGGCAGCACGCGCCTGTACCCTCTCTCCGACCTCGATCCGCGCAAGGAGGAAGCGATTGCCCGTCGCTACCTTGCCGGTCGCTACGGGGCAACGCCAATCCTGTCGCGCCAGGAGTTCGACGCCTCCGCCGAGCTCATCACATCAGGCGACCGAAGTTGAGCCGGGGACGCGCAAGCGGGCCACCGTGGAGGCGGCCCTCCAAGGCCGCAGTCCTGCCCGATCTGCTCGTGTTCGTCGAGGGCCTTCGTACCGAGGACTCGTACCTCACTTACTGGCGCCGCCGGTACCGCGATCGAGTACGAGTCGAGATCGATCCCTTTCGGGGCGCCCCCATGCAACTCGTCGAGAACGCTGTGCAGGCAAAGCGAATCGAAGCTCGCGACGCGAGCAAAGGCCGCGGGCGCGCCCACGACCAGATCTGGTGTGTCTTCGACCGCGACGAACACCCCAACTTCGCCAAGACCATCACCCTCGCAGACAGCCACGGCATCAACCTGGCCATCTCGAACCCCTGCCTTGAGCTCTGGTTCATCCTTCATTTCGAGGACGAGACCGCATATCTAGAGCGCCAGGCAGCGCAGCACCGCGCCGCAGAGCTCCTCGGCTGTTCCAAGGTTCTTAACGATGCTGCCTTGAGCGCGCTCGCTGAGCGCTACGACCAAGCGCGGGAACGGGCGGTGAAGCTTGACGAGAAGCACGCGGGAGATGGCTCACCACCGGGCAGCAATCCGAGCAGTGGCATATGGCGTCTCATCGACCTGATCCGCGACGCTTAACACTGCAGCTGGCGGCTAACTGGCCGGATCTCCTGGATGACCAGCGGACAATCTTTATCCGTCCCGACGTGGTGCATGTGGTCCGGAGGAAGCCGGTCGCCGTCCTGGACGCCAAGTACAAGCTGGAAGACGCGTCTTCCGGCTACCCAAACGCCGACGTGTACCAGATGCTCGCCTACTGCACCATGCTTAGCCCTAACCGCGGCTGGCTGGTCTACGCACAGGAGGACGCCTCGCGTGTTCCGGAAGGGCGAGGGCTGTCGCGAGAGGTCAGGCGGCGTGCAGCAGGGTGAGCAGCGCCTGGTGGTAGGCGGCCTGGACGATCGGTATCGAATCTAGGCGTATGCGCTCGTCAGTGCCGTGCAGGCCCTGGTAGTCGACGCCGAACCCTGCGGTAGCGGGGATGCCTAGCCCGGCGAGATAGTTTCCGATGCTGGACGGCCCTGCGACCTTCGTGATGGGGGTCAGTCCCGCCCGGGCCGCCGCCTTCAGCAGCGCGTCGGCCAGCGGCGAGCCGTCCGGCAACGCGTACGGCGGCCACCGGGTGGTGACCTCAACGCGGGTAGGCGGAGTGCCCGGCCACGCCGTGTCCGTGTCCGCGGCCGTCGCGCGCAACGCTGCGACAGCGGCCGGATCGTCCAGCGCCGGAGTGAGCCGGATATCGACGTTGAAGGTGCACACGTCCGGGACCATCGAATAGCCCTCGCCGCCGCTGACTGCGGTGACCGTGAGTTTCGCCGGCAGCGGGAACTGCGGGCCGGCCGGACCGGGCAGCGGCATTTCGTTCAGCTCCCGGATCAGGTACGCGGCCTTGGCGATCGCGCCGACGCCGGTCCGGCTCGACCCGGAATGCCCGGCGACGCTGTACACGTGAACACGGGCGCGCAGCACCCCCCGGCCCCCCGTGACCACGTGGTCCAGGCCCGGGTAGCCGATCATCACCCCGTCAACCCGGCGCGCGGCGCCCGCGTCCTGGAAGTAGGCTTTCGCGCCGCCGAACCCACCGGTGTGCTCATCGACGTCGAACAGCAGCACCACGCTGCCGCCCAAGCCGCCTGCCTCGTTCCGCAGCCGGGCAGCGACGTGGGCGAAGATCGCGGCTCCTGCCTTGGAATCGGATGATCCGCGGCCATGCAGCCACCCGTCGGCGATCTCCCCGGACGCCGGAGGATAGGTCCATGCCGCCTCGTCTCCGAACGGAGCGGTGTCCAGGCACGCATCCAGCACATAGCAGGGGCCAGGCCCGCCGCCGTGCACCTCGCATGTCAGCGCCACCGTCGCGCCGCCGGGCCCGGCCAGCCGACGGTGCGCCAGGCCGTGCTCGCCCAGCCAGGTAGCCATGCACTCCAGCACCGGCCCGTAGGGGTCGATCCCGCCGCGGCTGGGAACCCGCACCAGATCACGGGTCAGCTTCACCACGGCAGCATGGTCCTCGCGAGCGGCCTGCAACGTGTCGACGACTGCTCCTTTCACCACTGAGTAAGACGGTCCCGCCCGTCCCCGTGCTGGCCGATCACGCAATAGCGTCAGCAAAGGCCACGGCCATGCGAACCCTAAGCATCCTCGCCGGTTAGGCGCTGGTGCGCGTGGTGCCCCGGCAGGGAACTTTTCGAGCATAAGGGAAGCACCTCGGCCAGCCGTGGCTACGTGGCACACGGTGACACGGGCGCTCGCTGGCCAGCGCCCATATGCCACGCACCTGACAGGCGGTCAGATCGTCGGTCGACTACCAGCTTTCCCGGCATGCGTCCTCTACGCCGCCGTCGAAACGACGCGGGCCGCGGCCTCCCGGGGCCCGCACACGGCATATGAACACCCATTCGCCGATCTCCCGAGTGAACTGACCATCGGCGAGCTGACCAGCCGGAGCGGGCGGTCGGCGACGGTGCCGGGGCAGCGTGATCACGACCGGTAAATCCACCGGTTTATGAGACACGCCGGACAGGCCCTGCACGTAATGAGGAAGGCAGGCAGTGCCACGCGGTCAGGCAGAGGCTGGATAGCCATGAGCAGCGGCGGGGTAACACGGTCAGCTGCTTGCGACAGCGCGACACTTCTTCCATGGAGGCCGCCCGGGAAATCGCCAGCGCTAGCGAACTACACGCGATCGCACGGGCGTCACGGGCGGCCACCGGCTTCGTTGTCGACCCGTTACACGCTGCTGCGCGCCGGGAAGATGAGCCTGTTCACCGACCCGCGGCCGGGGCCGAGGGGACCGCGCAAGGCCACCAGGCCAGCTGCGGGCCCGGGTGCTGGCCGCTGCGGGCGGCCGGTCACTCGGTCACCGAGATCTCCGCCGCGCTCACCGCGCGAGGGCCCGCCGGTTCGGCGCAGACCGCCTGGCAGATCCTGGACAGCCGAGGGGATCCCCCGGCTGCCCCGCCGCGATGAGGGCCGCCGCGGCCTGCTCGGCCCGCCTGGACGCCGGTCCAGGCCGCGAAGCTCCCCGGCTGGCCCGGCCGCCGGCTCGCGCTGCCGTGCGATCACGCCGGGCTGCTGCTGCTGTTCCCCGCGCATGGCGGACCTGCACCTGCACGCAGCTGGTCCGCGCGGCTGGCTACCCCTCCACCCGGCCGCTGACCGCCTGGCAGTCCATCGGGTCAGCCTGCTGCTGGCCAAATGCGCCCGCAAGGCCCGCGTCCACCACGTCGGCTCGCTCACCGACGACGCGGGCCTGGCGTTCACCCTCGGCCTGACCGCCCTGCCGAAGGCCACCCACCTGGGCAGCTACTCCTGGCGGGTGCGCCGCGCGTCCAACGTCACACTGCTGTCCGGCCTGGTCGCCGCGCTGCGCCGGCTGGGGCTGGCGACCGGCGACGACGGGTTCAACTGCGACTTCCACGCCATCCGCCACCACGGCGCCGACGCGCTGCTGGACAAGCACTACGTGCCACGCCGCTCCCAGCGCACCCGCGCGGTGCTCACCTTCTTCGCCCAAGACCACGCCTCGTCCGAGATGGTCTACGCCAACGCCGACCTCACCAAGACCGAGCAGGCCGCCGAGATCATCGCCTTCGCCGACTACTGGAACACCGCCACCGGAACAGACCCCGGGCTGCTGGTCTTCGACTCCCAGCTCACCACCTACAAGATCCTCGACCAGCTCACCGCCCGCGGCATCAACTGGCTCACCTTGCGCCAGCGCGGCAAGAACCAGCTCGCCCGCCTGGCCGCCTGCCCGCCTCAGCGTGGAATACCGCCACCATCGCCCGGGCCTGCCGCTACCGCAAGCCCCGCCTGCACGAAGACATGGTCAAGCTCACCGACGTCAGCGCGAAGGTCCGCCAGATCGCGGTCAAGAACCGGCGATGGCATGCCGCGACCTGCCCGCGCATCCTGGACATGACGGTCGGCGAGCCGAAATGGTTCGCTCCGAGCCCCGCCGCGCTAGATGCGTACCTGCGCCAGCGACTCGCGCAGTACCGGACCGCCAAGCCGATCTTGGCCTGCAAGATCTGCGGCGGAAGCGTAGGAGTGCCTCACGCGGCGCGGCGCGGGTGATGCTCTCCTGGGTTCGCGGTCACAGGCAAGCCCGACGTCGAATGAGAGCCCTTTACCCTCGACGGCGCCGACCGTGCGCGTCACGCCCGATGACTACCGCTGTGTCGCCGCCGAGGTGATGGCTTCGGGAGACGACAGTCCGCCGCGTCTTGTGGTCCAGGTGCATCCGGCGGAGCGCTAATCACTCGACGCGCCGTCAAGCGTCAGGTGGGACTAAAGATCCCTAATGATGGGGGTTACGGAAGAGCGAAGGTCGAGGCCAGTCTTGGCCAGGAAGCCGTTGATGAACCCGGGCCGGTACGGTACCGCATCCGTTCGAGCCGCATCTTTTAGGGCCGCGTGGCATATTACAAGACTGTCACAGTATTGTATCTGCCAGGTCTCGAAGGACCGGGGTGCAAACGCCAATGGCCCACGTCTTGCTTTTAGGGCCTCTAGCGGCGCCTGTAGTCGCTTCTACCGCGTTTACAGGCTATACCCCGGCATTTATGACGCGGCACCAGGCGTTCGGGCCATCTCCGCAGTTTGCCGTAAAACGTCAGGCAACAGCGTGCATCCGAGCGCCCGGAATGTTCGAAATATGGCATTTCTAGGGCGCTTCAAGGAGGGCCAGAATGTTAACCGCTGAGGGGCCAGCTCATGACGTGGCGTCGGCTGGCCCCTCTTGCCCAACAGGCAAACGAACAGTTAGGACCCTCGTCATGCAAGCACGTCCCACTCGGCAGCGCAAGAATCGTCAGACTCCTGGCCTCGTATCGGTACGGACTGCCGTCGTCCTGACGCTGGCGCTCGCATTTGGCGCTGTGACTGCGATGCTCGAGAACCTGGCGCACGAGGGCCCTGCACGCATCGCGCTCACCTCGCTGGGAGCAATCGGCGGCGCCGTCCTTTTCTTCCACGCGGTGATCGATGCCGATTGAGGGCGCTGGGCCGCCTCGCCAGCACCGGGCTCGACCTCACACCCTTCTGTGACCTGGGCTGGTGCGAAGTGCCGTGCTGATCTCGGCGAGATCGGTGGTCACGGCTGCGGCCCGGGCGTCGGCGAGGGCGTCGGCCTTGCGAGGCCGCCGGTGTGCCCGCGTCTGCGCCGCGATTGGAGGGCGACGCCGACTGCGCACCGCGTGCAGCCGAACTCGTGCCAGCGTCTCCTGCCTTCCTGTCACGGGCTGGACGTGCCTTGTCGGCGTGTGGTTTTACCGGCCGAACTGTCTGCAGTTGCCGCGTCGGATCCTGCTATCGGCGCAGCGTCCAGGCCGCGTGCGGGGACGTCGCTGTCTCGCGCGGTGGGCGGGCGGATCACCCGCGCGGCTTCGAGGCGGTCGCGCAGAACGTGAGAGACGGGAGCCCTGGCCGAGGACGATGGCCAGGGCTCCCGCATTTCGGGTTCAGGAGCGCGGCCACCCCCTCCACCAGGACGCAAGAGCCCTGACCACCTCCGGAACGTCTTTGCGTTCGCATCTGGTCAGGGCAATCAGGCCGAGAACGAAGAGAAGCACGATCGTGAGTGTCGATACTGACAGGAGTCCTGTCACACACCTCCCATAGGGGCCGGTACCGCAGCGGCCTCTACGCTGCGTTGTCGATCTTCAGCTTAGCCCTGACACGACACCTTGCTGGCGTACATGGGCGAGAAGCCCGACCCAAGCATGACTACACGTTCGACCGGATCGACAACAAGGGCGATTACGAGCCAGGCAACTGCCCACGGCCGACCTGGTCCGAGCAGAACCTCAGCCGACGCAGCCGGAAGGTCCGGAAGCAGGCCGCCTAGAGACGGTCGCCGATGGCCAGGGCACGAGCGTGGGCGATCGCGCGCTCGGTGCCTGTCGCGTCGGCATAGACGCTGGGCATGAGGTCGCTGGTCCAGCCATAGAGGCGCTTGGCGTCCTGGTCGGAGATCCCGGCCCGGAATGCCTCCGAGGCCGAGTAGTGCCTCAGCTGATGGGGATGCAGCGCCGAGCCGTCGGAGTTGTGAACCCCGGCCTGACGGCATCGGCGGCGCAGCATCTGGGCGATCCCGTTCGGGGTGAGCGCGACGCCGCGGGAGCCGAGCCAGAGCGCCCCGGTACCGGCCAGCTTGTGACACTTGCGGACGCGCAGGTACCGGGACAGGGCCTTGGACGTCTCGCGGCCGAATGGGGCCTCGCGCTGCTTTGCGCCCTTCCCGATGACCATGACTGACCGGCCGGCCATCTTGAGATCGGCTTCCCGCAGCCCGGCGCACTCCGAGAGCCGGATCCCGGTCTCGGCCATCAGGCGCAGGATCGCGGTGTCGCGCAGGTCGTCGAAGGTGGTTCCCCGGCAGGCATCCAGCAGCATGCGAAGGTCATCCGCGGGCGGAACGGGAATGAGCTTCCGCTCGGCCGCCGGCAGTGACATGCGATGCATCGGGGAACGGTCTACCAGGCCCTCCTTCTCGGCCCAGGCGAAGAACCGGTGCAGGCTTCGGTAGCGAACCTGCTCGGTCGCGGCGCTGTGCAGCGTACGGACGCCGATCAGGTAAGCCTGGACATCGGCCTTGGCCAGGGCGAGCAGGTCGGCGCCCTTGGCATGGTCGGCGAGCTGCTGGGCAGACTCGCGGTAGGACTGGATCGTGCGCTCAGAGCGTCCGGCGGCCCTTAGGTCACCCTCGAAGTCCACCCAGTTGAGATGGTTCGGATCTTTGGGATCAAGGAAGTCGGCCATGAAAGTTAGATTGCCTTGCGCGAGGCGAGGCCGTCAACTTCAGGCGTTTTCCCAGGTCAGCGCGCTCGGAGGGACTCGAACCCCCAACCTTCTGATCCGTAGTCAGATGCTCTATCCGTTGAGCTACGAGCGCCGGCGTCCCGCTAGTTTACGGCACGACGGGCAGGCGCTGTGCCCGGCCGAGCAGCCCACTGGATATCGATCTTGATGCGGGAGCGATAGCTGGCCAGCGGCCTGTCGTCTAGCTCTCCCGCTGTGATGATCCGGAAGACCAGCTGCGTCATTCGGGACCGGGAAACGCCGACGCCGGGGAGCGTCGGCCTGTGCGGCGGGAACCGGGCGAGCGGAGGCTGAAGATATGGGCGATCAGGTCTCATGCGGCACCTGCGGGCGGTGTCTTGGGACCATCCCAGATGACACGGAGATTGCGGCGTAGGTCCAGTTCGGGAGTCTCGATCCGGACGAGCCGACCAGTGGCCAGGTCGTCGGCGACGGCGAGTTTGCTGATGACCGCCGGCGCGGCGCCGACCGGCGCCGCGCTGCGGCCTCAGCCCAAGGTGACGTGCCCGAAACGGGCTTATTCAGCCGTGCGCCCGTCCTATACCTATCGGTGGTAACAATCAGCTCCGCCGTATGGCAGATGATGGTGTTCTACGCCAACGGTCATCCCGCCTCACGATGAGGCCGACCCGGCGCTCAGGAGGGGTGATAACCCCCGTCGGCCAGCATGAAGGAGTCCCGGTTCGGCCTGGCGGCCGACCCGGCCGTGAAAGAGGAGAGGCAGATGGCTGGCACGGAGAACCGCGACGCGAAGATACCCACAGCGGTGCTGGGAACGGGCATCATGGGCTCGGCCATGGCCCGCAACCTGATCGCTGCCGGTCTGCCCACGACGGTCTGGGATCGGTCGACGGCGGCGACGGCGCCGCTCTCCGAGGCCGGGGCGGTGGTAGCAGCCTCGCCGGAAGACGCGGTCAAGGACGCGCTGGCAGTGATCACGATGCTGCCGACCGCCGACATCGTGAACTCCGTGATCTTTGACGGCGGCGTGGCCGCCGCCTTCGCCGAAGGTGCCGTGTGGGCGCAGATGGGCACGATCGGCGTGACGGCCACCACCCAGATCGCGGGGCGGCTGGGCGAGCTCCGGCCCGACGTGATGTTCGTGGACGCTCCAGTGTCGGGCAGCAAGGGCCCGGCCGAGGCCGGGCAGTTGCTCATCCTGGCCGCTGGGCCGCCCGCGGCGCAGGCGATCATCGGCCCGGTGTTCTCCGCGATCGGCCGCAAGAGCGTATGGCTGGGTCCAGCCGGCCAGGGCAGCCGGATGAAGCTGGTCGTCAATGCCTACATGTCGATCCTCATCGAGGGCGTGGCCGAGGCGCTCGAGCTGGCCGACCGGCTGGGCGTCGACCCCGGCGCGCTGGCCGAGGCCATCGAGGGCGGGCCGCTGGACGCGCCGATCGCCGACGCGAAGCTGCACAAGATGGAGCAGGGTGATTATGCGCCCGAGTTCCCACTGGAGTGGGCGCTCAAGGACGTGGACCTGGCCATTGACGTCGCAGGCGGAGAGCCGCCGCCCCTGCTGGCCGCGCTATCCCGGCAGTGGCAAACGGCCGTGGACGCCGGCCATGGCCGCCAAGACGTCAGCGCCGCGCGCCTAGCCCTTGGCGGATAACCAGGAAAGAATGGCTCTGTAGGGTCTCACTTCGCGTGACATGTTGATCTTGTCTGACCTGCGGGTTCTCGGCTGTCTCACGGGGATTGCACCAAGATCAGTCTCAAACTCGTGGCATTTCCTCAGCTTCCACCGGCAACACCTAGTGCCGTAGCAGACCTCGCCCACGTCCCCGCGGCCGTGGTGCACGTTCCCGAGCAGGTTGTGGGTCTCCAACACAAATGCTGAGTCGGCGGAAGACAGCCGCGACGTCAGCTATCTCCCGTCGTGGGGACCTTTGGCGGCGGCCCGGCTATGTTCACGCCGCCGTTGTGGAGGTGCTTCATCGAGGCGGTGAATCGGGCGAGCAGGGTGCTCAGGGTGTCGACGTCGTGTTCGGGGAACAGGCCGAGCAGGTATTGGTGGTCGTGGTCGGCCGCGGTGTTGATGCGCCTGAGCGCCTGCCGGCCGGTGGTGGTGAGGGCCAGGATCGGTGAGGCCTTGTGGTCGGGGTTGGGCTCGAACGTGGCCATGCCGTCGGCGGCGAGCTCGTTGGCGACGCGTTGTACGCTTTGGCGGCTGACGCTGAGACGGCGGGCGATCTGCGGCACGGTGAGGCGCCCGGTGTCGGCGATCCACAGCGTCTGCCACCGGGCCTGGGTCAGGCCCTCGCGCGCGGCCAGTGCCTCCCCCGGGCGCGTCCGATGCCAGCGGCCTCGAATAGCTCGGCGAACAAGGCGGCAGCTCACCGGCAGACCGGTGGCTTAGAGTAGCAAAGCCGACTGACGGGACCACGCATGGGAGGCGGAGCCACGCGGACGAACGACCCTACGATTCTCTGCACTCACCCCGGACAGCGGGCAAGTACTCGCCCGAGATCATGGACTATCCCAAAGGGCCAATTCTTGATCATATTCTTGCCATGTCGGTGAATCGGCTGTAATGGCCCTGGAAGGCTACGGTAACTGTGGCAGTCGGGCCATTGCGGTGCTTGGCCACGATGAAATCCGCCTCGCCTGCGCGTGGGGATTCCTTCTCATATGCATCTTCTCGGTGCAAAAGTATCACAACGTCGCTATCCTGCTCTATGCTCCCACTCTCTCGCAAATCCGCCAAAAGCGGGCGTTTATCGGTACGCTGCTCGGGGCCGCGGTTGAGCTGGGCAACGGCGACCACGGGGACGTCGAGCTCCTTGGCGAGCAGCTTCAGCGAGCGGGATAGCTCCGAGACCTCCTGCTGCCGGTTCTCCGCCCGCTTCGCGGAGGTCATCAGCTGCAGGTAGTCGATGATCACCAGGCGCAGGTCGTGCCGCTGCTTGAGGCGACGGCACTTCGCCCGGATCTCCATCATCGACATGTTCGGCGAGTCGTCGATGAACATCGGGGCGTCCACGACCTCGCTCATTCGCCGCGCCAGTTTGGTCCAGTCGTCCTCGCTCATCAGGCCGGTCCGCATCGACTGCAGCGGAACCCTCGCCTCCGCCGAGAGCAGCCGCATGGTGATCTCGTTGCGGCTCATCTCCAGGCTGAAGATCACCGAGGTGAGGCCGGCCTTGAGCGACGCCGCTCGAGCAAGATCAAGTGCCAAGGTCGAGTTGTGCGTGGGGATCATGGATCGACTCGCTAGGTACAGGTGATCCGGGCTATCTACCTGGACACAGCGCACCGGCTGACTTGGCACTGGCCGCACTGCCCGGATGTACCTCCGTTTCGTTTTCGGCCCGGAGCGTTCTGGTCGGCACTGCTGGTGAACGGTCCGCTTGCGTGTGAGCCTGAAAACGTCATCGCTGGTCGTAAACGTAAGAACGTACGCGGTTGACGTCTCCGCGCTCTGGCCGTGTACCTGCTTCTCGTACCAGCCGCAGCGGTAACCGAGACTGGTCACCAACTCCCAGACGTCCTCAGCCAAGCGTCGCAACGTTACGCAGAACTGCACCGAGCCGTACCGGGTCGCCGTGCCGTCAGTGTCGAGCAGGCCAGCCAGAAGGGCGCGACGCTGCGGTTCTGAGGCTCGCAAGTACTCAGCCGGAATATGTTTGCTTCCCAGAACGCCCAGGTTCCGGAGAATAGCCTGCACTGAGCCGACCTCAGCAATGCATGCCCGACATATCCCACAACCTGATGTCAGACCAGTGAATGGCTTGGCGCATCGAGGGCAGACTGGCTGAACGCGCGATGCGCCGTGTTTCATCGACTTAGCGCCGCAGGTACGACTGCACGTCATTACCTCGGACGTTATAGGGGTGAACTGGTGGCCACATTCAATGCAGTCCCGTACTGGTGGCTGCCGTTTCATGTCCGGGAGCTGGAGACCGTACCTGTACCGAGGCTTCCTCTTCGGCGCCCGGATTCCTTCGGCCTCAACGAGCGATGCGACTTCAGGGTCAGCTGATGTGAAGTTCGCAGCAGCCGTAGTTCCGTCACCTAGCCAGACACCAAGCACATAGGGAGGCAACGGCAGGTCAGCGGCGGGCAGTTCGAGCGGAAGCGCGGTGGTTACCGAGTGCTTAAGCCGACTATCTGTCCCCGCCCTCAAGGTTGCCGAAATTTGTGCGGTTGTCACTACTTGGTTATGCACAGCAGTTGTCGCAGCGTTCTTAGGTCGGTCTGCCAGTTGTGTCATCGCGGCCAAGAGTGCGTGACGCGATGCGTAGGCGGGAGCGCGCCATGTGTAGGATCGTCTGTAATCGCTTTCCGCTACCTTGACCATGATCCTTTCGGACGCCATGCCGACACCGCGGCCAGCCTTATGCATAATGGAGCGGAATTCCTGGCCGACAGCTGTAATTACCTCACCGCCAGTTACGGAGCGATCCGGTTCTTGAAGGGCTGCCTTGCACACCTGCCGTAGCCGACGTCGAGACTCTTCCGGCCAGCACCAGCTTGTATGGTTCTGTACCTGTTGGCGGCGAGCCGCCCGTGTCTGCGTCCGCCACAAGTGCTCGGCATCTGCGACGATCACCGTCCCATCGTCGAACTCAACCTCATAGCACGGCCGACCATGCATTACCTCGGTGGCGGCGAGCACGCGAGTCGGCTTACCATCGGCACCGATCAGGTAATCACCCTGCCGGACGTCGGACATCGTCGTCCAGCCAGATGGGGTCGGCAGCGGAGTATCAAGAGCCAGGGCCTTTCCCAAAGCCGGTCTCGCAGCAATTACTACCATTTGTCCAGGATGGAGACCATTTGTCAGGGCGTCGAGGTCGGCGAATCCCGTCGGCACGCCGGTCAGCGCGCCGCCCCGGCTGCCGATGGCCTCGATCTCGTCGAGCGCACCGGGCATGATCTCGGACAGCGACAGGTAGTCCTCGCTGACGCGCCGCTCGGTGACCCCGTACACCTCGGCTTCCGCCCGGTCGACGATCTCGTCGGCGTCCCCGTCGCCCGAGTACCCGAGCTGGACGATGCGGGTGCCGGCTTCCACCAGGCGGCGGAGGATCGCCCGCTCCCGCACGATGCGGGCGTAGTAGCCGGCGTTCGCGGCCGTGGGCACGGAGGCGATGAGCGTGTGCAGGTACGGCGCTCCGCCCATCCGGGCGATCTCGCCCCGCTTGGTCAGCTCGTTCGCCACGGTGACCGCGTCGGCCGGCTCGCCCCGGCTGTACAGGTCCAGGATGACCTCGTGCACGATCTGGTGCGCTGGGCGGTAGTGATCGGCGGGCCGGATGACCTCGAGCACGTCGGAGATCGCGTCCTTGGACATCAGCATTCCGCCCAGGACGCACTGCTCGGCGGCGAGGTCGTGCGGAGGGGTCCGCTCGAATTCCTCGCCGCGCGGAGCTATCTCCGTGACGCTCACCGGTGCCACCTCCCCCACTGCGGCGAGTTCCCGCGGCTGCCCGCGCGGGGCCATCAGGTCCGTTGTATCGGATGGCTCGGACAGTCTTGCCCTCGTACTCGCGGGCGTCCAGCGCCGCTGTGCACAGGCCTGTGGATAGCTTGTGCAGACACGCCGCCATCACTGTGCGCAGCATGGGGATAACGCTGTGGATACTCCCGGTGGGCTATCCTCCGGGAAGCGCCTGCCTGCGGCTATGCCATCCACCGGTTGTGCGCAGGAAAAAGTCTGGCGCCGTGTGCCCGCCGCAATATCGGAAAGTTATCCACACTGGGGATTTCTTATACGGCGGTATGTGCCGGCACCCGGCGGCCCGGGTCGCGGCCAGCTCCGAACTCCCCGCTTCGTCCGCCGCAGATGCGCCCGTTTCACGGGTAGCCGGGCGCCCGGGTCTCTAGGATTCGGCCATGTGTTCGAACACGGGTGGTCAGCTTGCCCGGATTTGCCGGGCCATCGAGGAGCTGGCTGGCCACTCGGTCACGGGGGACAACGCAGGCGCGGGGACTGCCGCGGAGCCTGGCGAGGCCGCGGCTCCGGGGTCAGCCGATACCGCGGCGGAGGACGACCTGGCGGCCCGCCTGGCCGCGATCTGGGCGATGGTAGCCGAGGCCGACCCCGAGCTGGCCAAGCGGTTGCCGGGCTACCTGGCGGATCCGGAGTGAGTGTCCCGGGCCAACGCGGGCGGGCTGACCGGGAACCAACGCGCGCCCAGCCGACTGGGACACCGCGGGTGGGCTGCCTGGGACCGACGCGGGAGGGTAGGCCGGGACCAGCGCGGGCAGGGCAGCCGACCGGGGCCAACGGCACGAGGCCGCCCGACTGAGCCGGGCGGCCTCGTGCTGCAGGCGTCAGCCCCCGACGACCTCGACGTCGAGCGTGGCGGTCACCTCGGGGTGCAGCCGGACCGACACCTGGTGCGCGCCGACGGTCTTGATCGGGTTCTTGATCTCGATCCTGCGCTTGTCCAGTTCCGGGCCACCCGCGGCCTTCACCGCGGCGGCGATGTCGGCCGGGGACACGGACCCGAACAGCCTGCCGCCGCTGCCCGCGCGCCTCTCCAGCCGTACCTGGAGCCCGGCGAGGCGCTCCGCGGCTTCCCTCGCGTCGTCGAGTCCCCTGATCTCCCGGGCGGACCGGGAGCGCTGGATCAGCTCGATCTGCTTTTCCGCCCCGCGGGTCCAGCGCATCGCCAGCCCGCGTGGCACCAGGTAGTTACGGCCGTAGCCGCCCGCCACCTCGACCACGTCGCCGGGGGCGCCCAGGCCGGTGACCTCCTGGGTCAGGATGAGCTTCATGGGCGTACCGCTCATCGGTGCTCCCCCTTACCGTGCGGTGCTCGTGTACGGCAGCAGCGCCATCTCGCGCGCATTCTTGATCGCGATGGCGACGTCGCGCTGGTGCTGCGTGCAGTTCCCAGAAACCCGCCGGGCCCGGATCTTGCCGCGGTCGGAGATGAACTTCCGCAGCAGCGCCGTGTCCTTGTAGTCCACGTGGGCGATCTTCTCCTGGCAGAACAGGCAGACCTTCTTCTTTGGCTTGCGAATAGGCGGTTTGGCCATCGTGGTGCTCCTTGGCAGAGCCCCGCGCGCGGCGGGGATGGTCGGTGAGTTGGTTCAGTTAGCTTGGCCGGGCGGAGGCCGACGACGACTCAGAACGGGGGTTCGTCAGAGTTACCGTCGCCGCCGCCGGCATCGGATGCCCAGGGGTCGTCGGCGGGGCGTCCGCCGCCTCCACCATACCCGGACTGGCCGCCGCCCCCGGACGGGCCGGACGGCCCGCCGCCGAAGCCCCCGGTAGACCGGCTGGTCTTGGTGACCTTGGCCGAGGCGTTGCGCAGCGAGGGGCCGACCTCGTCTACTTCGACCTCGTAGACCGTGCGCTTCTCGCCTTCCTTGGTCTCGTACGACCGCTGCCGCAGCCGTCCGGACACGATGACCCGCATGCCGCGCTGCAGCGACTCGGCGACGTTCTCGGCCGCCTGGCGCCACACGTTGCAGGACAGGAACAGCGAGTCGCCGTCCTTCCACTCGTTCGTGTTCCGGTCGAGGAACCGGGGGGTGGAAGCTACGCGGAAGCTGGCGACGGCCTGGCCGGTCGGCGTGTAACGCAGCTGTGGGTCATCGACAAGGTTGCCGACGAGGGTGATCTGGGTGTCTCCTGCGGCCATCGGGTCCTCCCGGTCGCTCGGGTGGTGTCAGGTCGGGTCGCCCCGCCCTGGCGGTCATCTACTTGTCAGGCCGGATGATCTTCGTTCGCAGGACCGCCTCGTTCAGGTTGAGCTGGCGGTCGAGTTCCTTGACGGTGTCCGGCTCTGCCGTCATGTCGACAACGGTATAGACGCCCTCTGACTTTTTGTCGATGTCGTACGCGAGCCGCCGGCGGCCCCAGACGTCGACCTTGTCCACCGTGCCCCCGGCCGTCGTGACGACGTTCAGGAACTGCTCGAGCGACGGCTGGACGGTGCGCTCCTCAAGCGAGGGATCGAGGATGATCATCATCTCGTAGTGGCGCATGGGCTTACGTGCCTCCTCTGGACTGACGCGGTCACGGTCTCTCCGTGACAGGAGGAGCCGGACGCTGCGATCTCACGGGCAGCGCGGCCGGGCCAGCTTACCAGCAGGTGCCGACTGAACCTCCGGCTGTTCACCACGATGAATCCGGAACGCGGCACGGTGCCAGACTCCCGGCCGCTAAGCTGATCATCGGGCGTGGCCGCGCGATTCCGGCCCGCCTGGTGCGGGAACACACCGAGTGGACACTGCTCACGAGGCAACCGTCAGGGGGTTACTGCCATGCCCGAGGCCGTCAGGTCCCGCTCCCGCCTGACGCTGAACAGCGACGGCGAACCACACCCGCTGGAGAACGCGCTCACCATCTTCACTTTCGTCGCCGGGCTGGTGGCGTTCGCGATCGGCTTCATCGTGAGCCTTCACGTTGTCGGCACGGTGCTCGGCCTCGTGGTGTTCCTCGTAGGCCTGTACGCGCAGATGGTTTCCAACACCCGCCAGCAGCGGGTATTGATCATGACCGGCATCATCGGCTCGTTCGTCGGCCTGGGCCTGAGCGTCGCGCACGGCGGCTTCGGCTGAGCAGTTTTCGTCCGCAGGCGGGACTAGGCTCGGAGACATGGTCCGCATCGGAGCCCATCTCCACGACAGTGACCCGCTGGCCGCCGCGAAAGCCATGGGTGCCCAGGCCGCGCAGTTCTTCCTCGGCGACCCGCAGGGCTGGAAGGCACCCACTTTTCCTCTCGGCGACGACCCGGCCGAGGTCCAGGCGGCGTTCGCCGCCGCGGACATCGACATCTACATTCACGCGCCTTACGTGATCAACGTGGCCTCGCCCAACAACCGGATCCGGATTCCCAGCCGCAAGCTGCTCGAGCAGCAGTTGAACGCCGCGGCCTCGGTCGGCGCCAAGGCCCTGATCGTGCACGGCGGCCACGTGACCGCCGACGTGGACCCCGAGGAGGGATACGACAGCTGGCGCAAGGCCATCGAACGGATCGAGCGCCCGCTGCCGATGCTGATCGAGAACACCGCGGGCGGTGACGGCGCGATGGCGCGCAGCTTCGACCAGATCGCGCGGCTCTGGGAGGTCGTCTCGGGCGCCGCTACCGGCGGCGGCGAGGTCGGGTTCTGCCTGGACACCTGCCACGCCTACTCGGCCGGCGAAAAGCTGGAGACGGTCGTGGACCGGATCAAGGCGATCACCGGCCGGATCGACCTCGTGCACGCCAACAACTCGCGGGATGAGTTCGGCTCGGGCCGGGACCGGCACGCCGACATGGAGTCGGGAACGATCGACCCGGCGCTCATCGTCGACGTCATCCGCGCCGCCGGCGCCCCCGCCATCTGCGAGACGCCCGACCCGGCCAGCGACATCCGCTGGCTGCGTGCCCGGCTCGCCGGCTAGCTTCCGGCGGAGGATCCGGGACCGCCGGGAAGGGCCAGCCGCTAGCGGCGCCGCCGTGACCGCCGGCGCCTACGCATCCTCTCGGCCTGCAGCAGCACCACGCCGACCGCGTTCGCGCCCAGGATCCCGCCCCCGAACGGCGGCGTCGGGACCGGGAGGGGCGTCGGGCCGCCTCCGGTCCCGGTGGGCGGGCAGAGCCCGAAGTGCCAGGCGTCCGGGCGGGCACGGGTTCGTCGCCTTGGGCTTGGGCTTGGGCTGCGGGGGCACCTGGTTCCACATGGTGAAGCCGGTGTAGTCCGGCGTCGGCAGTTGCTCGACCGGCAGGTTGGCGAACTCGTCCTGCATGTAGCTCTGCCAGATGGTGGCCGGCCAGTTGCCGCCGTTACCGGACGGCTGCCCGTTGACCGAGGGCAGGATGCCCAGCGACTGCCCGCCCGGCTGGCCGTTCTGGTCGTTGGTGAACATCCCGACCGCGAAGGAGTACTGCGGGATCGCGCCGAGGAAGAACGCCGACTGCTCGTCGTCCGTGGTGCCGGTCTTGCCGATCGTGGGCCGGTTGGGGTTCAGCACGCCGTTGGGGAACGCCGTGCCGCCCGGGGACGTGTCGAACGACAGCGCGTAGTCGACGTCAGCCGCTGCCGCCGGGGTGAGCACCTGGCGGCGGGTGATCTTCAGCGGGATGTTGACCATGGTGCCGTTCTGGTTCTGGGTGATCTGCGCGATCACGTGCGGCGTGACGTATTGCCCGTCGTTGGCCAGGGTGGCGAAGGTGGTCGCCTGCTCCTCCACGGTGAGCGAGCCGATGCCCAGCGCCAGGCCGACCTCGCCGGTCTGGGCCTGCAGCCCCGACCGGATCGTGTTCACGCCGAACGCCTTGGCCATGTTGATCGTGGCCTGGGTGCCAGCCTTGTGAATGAGGTCCTCGAAGGCCGGGTCGGACGATATGGCCGCCGCCTTGGGCACGCTGAGCGGGCCAGAGTTCTCGCCGGCGATGTTGACCGGGAACCAGTCCGGCGGGCAGTTGGTGCTCTCCGTGGACCACGTGTCGCGGAGGGCCTGAGTGGAGTCGGGGGGGATGCACATCGGCTCGATCCCGTTGAGGATGCTGTCCTGCACGTCCATGCCCTCGGCCACGGCGGTGGCCAGCACGTACGGCTTGAACGAGGAGCCGACCTGCTCCCGGTTCTGCAGGGCCATGTTCCACTGGCACTTGATCCTGGCGCAGTTCTTCGCGCTGAAGCTCGGCCCGCCGTACATGGCCAGGATCGCCCCGCTGCCCGGCTTCTCCAGCACCGCGCCGATGTGCGCGTAGTTCGGCAGCGGCTGGCCGTCGGCCCGCATCTGAGCCAGGTTCCGGTTCACCGCCGCGTACAGCGCGTTCATCAGGCGCTCGTTGAACGTGGTGACGATCTTCAGGCCCTCGGTGTCGATTGCCTGCTCGGTGTAGCCGTAGGTGCTCTCGAGCTCACTCTCCACGGTCGCCATGATGTAGCCCTTGTAGCCCTGCCAGCTCGTGGCCAGCTGGTTCACCGTCACGACCTTCGGGAACGTCTGCGCGTCGGCCTGCTGCTGGGTCAGCGCGCCGTCCCGGACCATGTTGGTGAGCACGTAGTGCCAGCGCGCGACCAGCGCCGTGTACCCGGCCCCGGCGCTCGGGTCCGGGCTGAAGAAGCTCGGCTGGTTGACCATGGCCGCGAGCATCGCCGCCTGAGCGACCGTGAGCTTCAGGGCCGGCTCGTTAAAGTAAAGTTCCGCGGCCGCGGCCACGCCGTAGGCGTTGTTGCCGAACGGGACGGTGTTCAGGTACTGGGTGATGATCCAGTCCTTGGATTCCTCGTGCGAAAGCTTGATCGAGACGAAGATCTCCTTGATCTTGGTGCTGACCGTCCGCGAGGTGCCGATCGTCGCGTAGTAGTTCTTCGCGAACTCCTCGGTGAGCGTGGACCCGCCCTGCAGGTTTCCGCCGCCCTTGAGGTCCTCGTAGGCCGAGCGCAGGATGCCGGTGACCGAGATGCCGCCCTCGGAGTAGAAGTGCCGGTCTTCCGCCGCGACCATGGCGTTCTTCATCACCGCGGGAATCTGGTTGGAAGCCAGCATCTGCCGGTCGATGCCGCCGGCGGTGAACGTGCCCACCGGCTGCCCGTTGCTGAAATAGACGGTCGACGACTGCTGCAGCGCGGCCTCGGATATGTCGGTGGGAATCGGGGTCTTCTCGTAGGCGTACACGACCGCGGCGACGAGCAGGAGCATGAGCCCCGCGATCATCCCGGCCGCGACCGCCAGGGCCTTCTTCCAGGTCCAGTGCCGCCACCAGCTGCCCTTGCGGTGGGTACGCGGCCCGTCGTCCCAGCCGTCGCCCGATCCGCCGCCTGCCCGGCGCTGGCGACGGGTGCGCGTGGGGTGGGTGGAACGGGCCGTGCCGCGATCCCGCAGCGCCGTGCCAGCGCGGCCGCCGCGCGGGGTGCCGTAGCCGATGGAGTCGTCAAAGCCGTCGGCGTATCCGTTGCCGTCGTCGTACTCGCTGGCCCCTCCGGGCGCGCCGTTCAGCCCGAGCCGGGACCTCAGCTCGGCATCGGCTCCCTGGCTGCCGCGCGCCGCACGCCGGCCGGGCCCGCTGCGCGGGGGGGCCGTGCGGCCGCCGTTGCTCATCTGCGGCCCGGGCTCTCCGGCCGGGGCGCCGTTGCCGAGCCCGAGCCGGGACCTCAGCTCGCTGCCGGCCTGGGCGCCGCGGCCCCGCGGGCTGGCGCCCGGCTGGCGCCCGCCGTACTGCGGGTCGGCCGGCGGGTAACCGTTGCCGTTTGAGCCGTTGCCGTACGAGCCGTTAGCGGCCGGGGGTGCGTGCCCGTTGCCGGCCGGGCGGGCGTAGTGGTCCCCGCGATCGTAGGGATCCTCACGGCGGTGGCCGCCTGGGGCGCCGCGTCGGCCGACGCCGGCCGGCTCTGGCCAGTACGGCCCGGGAGAACCTGGGTTACTCACGCGTCCTCGCTGGTCGGTAGGGATCGCGACCGCAGCGGCCCCTCGGGAACCTCAAGGTACCCGCTGGTACCTACTGTCCCGGCACGTATCGCGTGTCACACCCAGGCCGTCCCGCTTGGCCGCAGAACTGGCCGTGAAATCTGCGACCTGCTCGCTCAGTCACCAGCACGGGCGCGCCGACTGCGCCGGGTCTGCGGTTCGCCTGTGCCGAGAACATAGGACGACGCGAGGTGATTCCAGGCACAACTCTGACAGACCTCGACGACGTAAACCTGGAACTCCGCGTATTCCGCGGCCATTTCCGCCAACTCCGGGGCCTGCTTCACGCGGCCCTCGTAGCGGCCCAGTTCGTCGCCGTAGACGTACGTCACGTGGGTGAGCTTGGCGTTTCTGCAGATCGGGCAGGCCTTGTCGGTCGGCTCCCCGTGGAACTTGGCGGCCCGCAGCAGGTAGGGGTGGGCGTCGCAGACGTCGGTCATCGTGGTGCGCCCGGAGAACACGGACGCGAGCGTGGCCCGCCGCGCGAGCCCGTAGTCCACGACCGATCGCCTCATGTCCGACAGGTTACGACGGAACCGCGCCCGCGCCGAGTCCGGCTGGTCGCCCGCCCGCCTCGGGCGAGCACGGGTCAGCCCGGCACTTGCGCCGTCCGCACCGGGCGCATATCTTTGCGATGTATCGGGCCGATACATCGGCCTGAGACAATGCCACCACGCCGCGAGGCGTTGCGTAACAGCATGAACGGTAGATGCGGTGCGGTTGCCCGACCAGCGCACAGCAAGGAGGTAGGAGCACGCATGAGCAGTCAGCGGTCCGGCGTGCTCGAGCTTGCCGTGCTCGGGCTGCTGCATGAGACGCCGATGCACGGATACGAGCTGCGCAAGCGGCTCAACTCGGTGCTCGGCGCATTCCGTGCCTTCGGGTACGGGTCGTTGTACCCGTGTCTCAAGGAGTTGCTCCGGCAGGGCCTGATCGCCGAGGAGGCCCCGGCCGGGCCGACGGCCAAGCCGCTGGCCGGCCGGAGGTCGAAGATCGTCTACCGGCTGACCGCGGACGGCAAGGAGCGGCTGGAGGACCTGCTCCGCGAGGCCGGCCCGGCCGCCTGGGAGGACGACGGTTTCGGCGTCCACTTCGCGTTCTTCGGCCTCACCCGCGCGGACATCAGGATGCGGATCCTGGAGGGTCGGCGCAGCCGGCTCGAGGAGCGCCTGGACAGCGTCCGCGCCGCCATGTCCCGGACCGCGGAGCGGCTCGACCATTACACCCTGGAACTGCAGCGCCACGGCTTGGAGTCGGTGGAGCGCGAAGTCCGCTGGCTCAACGAGCTCATCGCCTCAGAACGGCAGTCTGGCCCGGAGCCTGGATGGCGAACCGGGGATCACAGGGAAGACGGCTCAGGCGGCAGGGCCGGCTGAGCTGACACGACGCTGCCACCCCGCATGGCAGGAGATAAGGAGCAATCCGAATGGGTTCGGTACGGGTAGCCATCGTGGGCGTCGGGAACTGCGCCAGTTCCCTCGTCCAGGGCGTGGAGTACTACAAGGATGCCGAGTCAGGCAGCCGGGTCCCGGGCCTGATGCACGTCCAGTTCGGGCCGTATCACGTGCGGGACGTGGAATTCGTTGCCGCGTTCGACGTGGACGCCAAGAAGGTCGGGCGAGACATCGCCGAGGCCATCGTGGCGAGCGAGAACAACACCATAAAGATCTGTGACGTGCCCCCGACGGGTGTCATGGTGCAGCGCGGGCCGACCCTGGACGGGCTCGGCGAGTACTACCTGCAGATCATCACCGAGTCGGACGAGCAGCCGGTCGACGTGGCGCAGGCGCTCCGGGACGCGCGGGCCGACGTGCTCGTGTCGTACCTGCCGGTCGGCTCGGAGGAGGCCGACCACTACTACGCGCAGTGCGCGCTCGACGCGGGCGTGGCGTTCGTCAACGCCCTGCCCGTGTTCATCGCCTCCGACCCGGTGTGGGCGGCCAAGTTCACCGAGGCTGGCGTGCCGATCATCGGCGATGACATCAAGTCGCAGGTCGGGGCGACCATCACGCACCGGGTGATGGCCAAGCTGTTCGAGGACCGCGGGGTGGAGCTGGTGCGGACCTACCAGCTCAACGTCGGCGGCAACATGGATTTCATGAACATGCTGGAGCGCAGCAGGCTCGAGTCGAAGAAGATCTCCAAGACGCAGTCGGTCACCTCGCAGATCCCGCACGCGATGGCCGACGGCGCAGCCGTGCACATCGGCCCGTCCGACCACGTGCCCTGGCTGGACGACCGGAAGCTGGCGTTCGTGCGGCTGGAGGGCAAGGCGTTCGGTGACGTCCCGCTGAACCTGGAGTACCGGCTCGAGGTCTGGGACTCACCGAACTGGCCGGCGTGATCATCGACGCCATCCGCGCGGCCAAGATCGCCCTCGACCGCGGGATCGGCGGGCCGGTCCTGTCGGCCGCGTCCTACTTCATGAAGTCGCCGCCCGAGCAGTACGGCGACGACGTGGCCCACGACCTGGTGGGTAAGTTCATCCGCGGTGAGGTCGACCGCTGACCTGGTAGTCGGCCCGGCCCGGACCGGTATGGCGGCGGCCTCGCCGGGTGCCAGGCGGGCGCCGTAGGCTGAGGGCGTGCCCACCCAGCCGGACCCCCACGCCGGGCCGGGCGTCGCGCCGGGTCCGGCCGCCCGGCCGGGTCACCGGGTCGGCCTTTCTCTCCGACCTGCGCGCCGTGCTGGCCGAACACAACTTCCGGCGGCTGTTCGCGACCCGGCTGATCTCGCAGACCGGCGACGGCATCGTCACCGCCGGGGTCGGCACGTACGTGTTCTTCAACGCGTCGTCGTTCCCGAGCCCGACGGCGGCGGCCGCGGCCTTCACCGTCCTGTACGTGCCGTACTCGCTGATCGGCCCCTTCGCCGGAGTGTTCATCGACCGCTGGTCCCGGCGCCAGATCCTGGTCCTGTCGGCGCTGGTCCGCTCGGTCTTCGTGGTGGCGACTGCGGCGGTCATGGCCACGGGCAGCCGGGGGGTGCTGCTCTACGTGGCCGTCCTGCTGGTGCTGGGCGTGAACCGGTTCTTCCTGGCGTCGCTGTCGGCCGCGCTGCCGCACGTGGTGGCCGAGGACAAGCTGGTGATGGCCAACTCGGTGACGCCGACCGTGGGCGGCATCCTGTCCGCGATCGGGGGCATCGTCGCTCTCGGCCTGAACGCGGCCACCGGCGACACCGAGCGCGGCGCGGCCATCACCTTGCTGGTCGCGGGCGGCTGCTACGTGGCGGCCAGCCTGGTGGCCGCGACCATGCCGCGGGACCTGCTCGGCCCGGTGCGCGAGCTGGGCGCGCCGCCGGGGCGGCTGCTTGGCGAACTGCGGTCGGTTGTCGGCGAGCTAGCCGCGGGCGCGCGGTACGCCTTCCGGCACCGCGGCCCGGCCACCGCGCTCAGCGCCACCGGCGGCGGAAAGTTCCTGTTCGGGATCTTGTCCGTGATCTCGATCCTGCTGTACCGGAACTACTTCTACCCGTCCAGCGCCCCCACGGCCGAAGGCCACGTCGCCGTGCTGGCGGCGGTCTCCGCGGTCGGCTACGCCTGCGCCGCGCTGCTCGTCCCGCCGACCACCCGGCGGCTGGCCAAGCCGACCGTCATCGCGCTGCTGCTCGTGGCCAGCGCGGTGGTGACCGGCGTGCTGGGCGAGACCTTCGACGAGATCGCCTACCTCGCGCTCGGGTTCTGCCTATACCTGGCTTCGCAGAGCGTGGCTATCTGCGTCACCACGATCCTGCAGGAGGAGGTAGACGACGCCTACCGCGGGCGGCTGTTCGCCTTCTACGACGTGATGTTCAACGTCGCGCTCGCGGCCGGGGCGCTGGTGAGCGCGGCCTTCCTGCCGCGCAACGGCAAGTCGCCCGCGGTCATCGGCGCCGTGGCCGCCGGGTACGCCGTGGTCGCGGCCGGCTACTGGTTCTTCACCCGTCAGCCGTCGGCGGGCGGCGAGCCGCCGGCGGCGAGTCCCTCGTCCGCCGCCCAGGCCAGCAGCTCCTGAGCGGCCTGTTCGGGGCCGAGCGGGCCGCGCTCCAGGCGCAGCTCCAGCAGGTAGTTGTACGCCTTGCCGACCAGCGGCCCCGGCTCGATGCGGAGGATCCGCATGATCTCGTGACCGTCCAGGTCCGGCCGGATCCGCTCGATCTCCTCGCGCTCGGCCAGCTCGGCGATCCGCTGCTCGAGGCTGTCGTAGGCGCGGGCCAGCCGCAGCGCCTTGGCCTGGTTCCTGGTCGTGGAGTCCGCCCGGGTCAGCGCGTGCAGCCGGGACAGCAGCGGGCCCGCGTCCCGGACGTAGCGGCGGACCGCTGAGTCGGTCCACTCGCCCGACCCGTACCCGTGGAACCGCAGGTGCAGCTCGACCAGCCGGGACACGTCGGCGACCACGCCGGACGGGAAGCGGAGGGCCGTCAGCCGGGCCCGGGCCATCTGGGCGCCCTTCACCTCGTGGTGGTGGAACGCCACCTTCCCGTCCGGCTTCCTGGTGCGGGTCTTGGGCTTGCCGATGTCGTGCAGCAGCGCGGCCAGCCGCAGCCTGAGGTCGCCCTCCAGGCCGTACCGCTCCTCCAGGGCGATGGCCTGATCGAGCACGGTCAGCGAGTGCAGGTACACGTCCTTGTGCCGGAAGTGCTCGTCGGGCTGCAGCCGCAGCCTGGGTACTTCGGGCAGCACCTGGTCGGCCACGCCGGTGTCCACGAGCAGCTCGATGCCGCGGCGCGGCCCGCCGACCGGCTGCGCCAGGAGCAGCTTGGTCAGCTCGGCCGAGATCCGCTCGGCCGACACGATGGCCAGCCGCGGCGCCAGCTCGGTCATGGCCGCGCGCAGCTCCGGGGTCACGGCGAAGCCCAGCTGCGCGGTGAACCGGGCCGCCCGCAGCATCCGCAGCGGGTCGTCGCTGAGCGAGTCCTCCGGCCGCCCCGGCGTGCGCAGCACCTTGTCTCTCAGGTCGCGCATCCCGCCGAACGGGTCCACGAACTCGTGCGAGGGGAGCTCCGCGGCCATCGCGTTCACGGTGAAGTCGCGCCGGGACAGGTCCTCGATGAGCGATGTGCCGTAGCTGACTTCCGGCTTGCGGGACTTGGGGGCGTACCGCTCGCTGCGGTACGTCGTGACCTCGAAGACCTCGTTGCCCTTGCGCATCCCGACCGTGCCGAAATCGATCCCGATCGTCCACACCTGATCCGCCCAGCCGTCGATGATCTCCATAACGCGCAGCGGGACGGCGTCGGTGGTCAGGTCGAGGTCACCGTGGGCGCGGCGCAGAAAGACGTCCCGGACCGAGCCGCCGACCAGCGCGAGCTCGTGACCGTGGCGGGCGAACCTGGCGCCGAGCTCGTCGGCCGCCGGGGAGACGGCCGACAGCATGACGGCCACGGCCCGGCGCTGCTGCGGGCTCAGCGGAGGCCGGCCCGGGTCGCGCGGGCCGAGATCCCGCGGGCCGAGGCCGTGCGGGCGGCGGGCTGGAGAACCCTGGGGCGTGGAATCCGGCACGGGCATTGAGGGTAAATGCTGCGCGTAGGCTTTGGGAAACCCGGGGGAGCGGGGAGGGAGACGATGCCGGACACTCCGCACCGCCAGGCCCACCGCACCCGGCCGGCCGCAATAGCATTTCCGCCATGCCTCGCCCGCTGCTGACCGGCTGTGCGGCCCTGGCCGCCGCCGGGCTGCTCGCGCTGGTCGGCCTGGCCCCGTCGGCGGGCGCGGCGACCGCGGCCGCGGCCCAGCCGGCCGGGACGCCACAGGTTTCCCTGGCCATCACCTCGGTCAGCCCGGCCTACGCCAGGCCCGGCCAGAAGGTGACGGTCACCGGGACCCTGACCAACGACTCCGGCGCCCCGCTGCAGGGCCTGTCGGTCCAGCTCGGCTCGTCCAGCGTGCCGTTGGGCAGCCGGAACCTGCTGCAGGAGTACGCCGACGGCACGTTCGCCGATGACCAGCCGGTCCCCGGCGCGGTCACGGACCTGCCGGCGTCGCTCGCTCCCCGGGCCACGGTCGGCTGGACGGTCACGCTGCACCCCGTCCAGGTGCCGCTGACCAGCTTCGGCGTCTACCCGCTCGCCGCCGACGCGGACAGCCCGGTCTTCGGCCAGCTAGCCGAGGACCGGACCTTCCTGCCGTTCTGGCCCGGGAAGCGGGACCTGGACCCCGACCCGCAGCAGATCGCCTGGGTCTGGCCGCTGATCGACCAGCCCCGCCAGGCCATGTGCTCGGGTCGACTGCTGAACGACGGGCTGGCCGCCAGCCTGGCCAGCGGCGGCCGGCTGGAGGGGCTGCTGCAGGCGGGCCGCCAGTACGCCAGCAGCGCGCAGCTGACCTGGGCGGTCGACCCTGCGCTGCTCGCCAACGTGGCGACCATGACCAAGCCCTACGTGGTGGCCGGCAACGGCGGGGAGTGCAGCGGCACGGCCGAGCGGGCCAGCCCGGCGGCGGCATCCTGGCTGGGGCAGCTCAAGACGGCGACCGCCGGGCAGCCGATGTTCGTCACGCCGTACGCGGACGCGGACGTCGCGGCGCTCACTCGGGACGGCATGAACGCCGACCTGACCCGCGCGTTCAAAGAGGGCCGCGCGGTGGCCAGCAGCATCCTGGGTCGTGACTTCACCGCGCCGGCCGCGGGCAGCGACACTGACCTGGCCGGGGTGGCCTGGCCGGCCGACGGGACGGCCAACTACGCGGTGCTGGAGAACCTCGCCGGGAGCGACGGGATCACCACGGTCGTGCTCGACAGCTCGACGATGCAGCCGTCACCCCAGGTGGACTTCACCCCGACCGCGCAGACGACCACGCCGGACGGCGAGGGCCCCAAGATGAAGGTGCTGCTGTCGGACAACACGATCACGCAGATCATCGGTTCCGCCGACTCCCCGTCCACCTCGAAGGCGACGGCCTTCGCCGTGGCGCAGCGGTACCTGGCCGAAACCGCGATGATCGCCGCGGAGCAGCCGAGCGTGGCCCGGTCGATCGTGGTCACCCCGCCGCGCCGCTGGGACCCCCCGGCGGGCCTGGCCAGCGACCTGCTCCGCGAGACGGTCAGCGCCCCGTGGCTGCAGCCGACCAGCCTGGGCGACCTGGCTGGCGTCCAGCACCCCGCGGGCCAGGTCCACCGCCAGGCCCCGGACGCGGTCAGCAAGGCGGCGCTCGGATCGTCCCAGCTGGCCCAGGCCCGCCAGCTGGACCAGCAGGTGAAGCTGCTGCAGAGCATCCAGCAGACCCCCGACCCCGCCCTCGATTACGGCGTGGCCGCCGCCGAGTCCACCGCGTGGCGGGGCGGCGGCAGCGCGCAGGGCTCGGCCCAGGCCCAGGAGTTCTCCCAGTACCTGTCCGGCCAGGAGGGCAAGCTGAAGGTCAGCGGGCCGCACCGGATCACGCTGGCCGGCCTGAAGGGCCCGGTGCCGGTATCGATCACCAACGGCCTCAGCTACACCGTGCGGGTCAAGCTGGAGGCCAGCCCGAGCAGCGGGATCACGGTCAAGAGCCCGCCTGTGCTGCTGGTCATCCCGCCCGGCCAGCAGCAGATCAAGAAGGTCGAGGTCGCGGCGGCCACCGCGGGCCTGGCCACGCTCCGGCTCCGCCTGGTCACCCCGCAAGGCGCGCCGCTGTCGGCGCAGGACACTGTGTACATCCAGGCCACGCACTACGGCACCCTGGCGCTGGTGATCATCGGTGCCGCGCTGGCGGTGTTCATCCTCACCTCGGTTACCAGGGCGGTCCGGCGCCGGAGGGCGTCCCGCGACGGCTCGGCGGGCCGGGGGCCGGATCCCGGGCCCGCGCCCGGGCCGCGCGAGGCCGGCCCCGCGCCGCAGGGCGCCGGACACGCCGCTCGGGACGCCGGATCCGGGCCGCCGGATACCACCCGGGGCGAGCAGGATTGGAGCGACGATCGGGGGGAAGCCGATAACGTCGTGCCTGGGGGCCCTATCTCCGGCCACGCCCCCGCCCACGATGCCGCGGAGGAGACAGATGACTACGCCTGGGCACCAGGCTGGGCCGACCCCCGCTGACGGCGGCCTCGCCTCGGGCACGGGCTTTCCCTCCGGCCACGGTCTTCCCGAGGGCGGGGACGGCCGTTACGGCCTTCCCGGCGACGGCGGGCGGCCGGCCCCGCAGGCCCGGTCCGGGCCGCGGCACGCCGCCGACCCGGGCCGCGCTGCCTGGGCCGCCGACTCCGGCCCAGGGCCCGTCTCCGGGCCCGGTCCCGGAGCTACCCGGGTCACACCGGGACCGGACCCCGGGCCTCGCCCCGGCCCCGGCCCGGGAGCTGCCCGGCCGGGCGGGACCGCGCCGGACGCCCGGAGCGCGGACGCCAGCCCGGACGCCGGCAAGGCCGCGGCCGAGGAGAGCTCCAGCCTGCTGCGCTCCAGCGGCGTCATGGCGATGGGCACCATCGCCTCCCGGATCACCGGGTTCGTGCGCTCGGCCATCCTGATCTACGCGATCGGCACCCACGATCTCGGCAACGCCTACAACCTGGCCAACACGATGCCCAACATCGTCTACAACCTGGCCCTCGGCGGCATTCTCACCAGCGTCGTGGTGCCGCTGCTGGTCAACGCGGCCAGGCGGGACCGTGACCGCGGCGAGGCCTACGACCAGCGGATCTTCACGCTCGGCGTGCTGGCGCTGGGCGGCATCACCGTGGTCGCGACGCTCGCCGCCGAGCCGATCGCCCGCCTGTACGCGAGCAACATCGGCAGTCCCGCCGCCTATCACCTGACGGTGATCTTCGCCTACTTCTTCATCCCGCAGATCTTCTTCTACGGGGTCAGCTCGCTGGCCGGGGCGATCCTGAACGCGCGCGGCAGCTTCGCGGCGCCGATGTGGACGCCGGTGATCAACAACGTGGTCGTCATCCTGGTCGGCCTGGCGTTCATGGTGACGGCGGGCCTGAACCGGACCCCGGAGAACATCACGGCCGCCCAGGTTCAGCTGCTGGGCATCGGCACCACGCTGGGCATCGTCCTGCAGACCGCCGGGCTGGTGCCGTCGCTGCGCCGCGTCGGGTTCCGCTGGCATCCCCGGCACGACTTCCGGCGCGCCGAGGTCTCCGAGATCGGCCGGATGAGCGGCTGGATGTTCGGCTACGTGCTCACCACCCAGATCGCGTTCCTGGTGACCACGCGGGTCGCCACCGCCGCGGGCGCCCGGGTCTCCCAGCAGGCCGCGGGGGCCGGGTTCGCCGCCTACAGCAACGCCTACATGCTGTTCCAGCTGCCGTACGCGATCGTCGGCATCTCGGTGATCACCGCCCTGCTGCCGAGGATGAGCGCGCACGCGTCCGAACGCCGGTACGGGCTCGTCTCGGCGGACTTCTCCACCGCCGCGCGGCTCGCCTCGGTCATCGTGGTGCCCGCCGCGCTGGTCCTGGCCGTCCTGGGCACGCCGCTGGCCGAGGGGGTGTTCGGGTACGGCAGCACCTCGATCGCCAGCGCCCGCTACGTGGGCGAGGTCTTCGCGGTGTTCTCGCTCGGCCTGCTCCCGTACATGCTGTTCCAGCTGCAGCTGCGGGTGTTCTACGCGATGCACGACAGCCGCACCCCCGCGCTGATCAGCGTCGTCACGATGGCGATCAACATCGCGGCCAACCTGGTCGCGCTGGCCGTCCTGCCGCCGCAGCACGTGGTGGCGGGCCTGGGTGCCGGGTTCGGGCTCGCGAACCTGGTCGGGACCGTTGATCGCGTGGCGGGTGCTCAGCCGGCGCGTCGGCGGCCTGGACGGCCGCAGGGTCGGTTCCGCGCTGGTCGCGGATGAACGCCGCCGCGATCCCGGGCGTGATCTTCGCCATCGCCGTGTCGGTCATGGTGGGCGCCGTGATCCCCGGCGGGCGGATCGCCGCCCTGGTCACCGTGGCGCTCGGCGGTAGCGGCGCGATGCTGCTGTACGTGCTGTTCGCCAAGGCCTTCGGCGTGGCCGAGCTGGACGACCTCACCGCGTCCGTGCGCGCCAGGCTCCGCTGAACGGACGCCCGGGAGCCGCCGCGGGGCCCGCGCGGCGGCGGCGGACCGGGCTGGCGGCAGGGCGCCGGACATCTCTTGGCGGTAACGGTTTGCGATGGTAGCTTGCGCGAGACTGCCGGGGGGCGGTCTGCGGCCTAGCATGTTGTACAGCATGATGGTCTTGTCTCGTCCGGTTCATCACCCAGGGGGCCGGGAGGGAGGCTCGGGAGCCGCCCCGCTCGTCGCGGGTATGTGAGTACGTTTACGTCTGAACCGGGAACCCGGCTCGGCGACCGGTACCGGCTGGAAGACCGGGTCGCCGCCGCTGCTGGCTGGGCTGCCTGGAAGGCCATTGACGAGACGCTGGCCCGGCCGGTCACCGTGCTCACGTTCGCGCCGGGCTTCCCGCGGCTGCGCGAGGTCGTCGACGCGGCGCGCTCCGCCAGTCGGCTCAACGACTCGCGGTTTGCGCAGGTGTTCGACGTCGAGAAGGACTGGGATCACGCCTACATCGTGATGGAGTGGGCCGCCGGGGACTCGCTCGACGACATGCTCGCAGCCGGTCCGCTCGACGCGGTGCGCGGCGCGCGGATCATCGCCGAGGCCGCCGACGCCATGTCGGCCGCGCACGCCGCCGGCCTGTTCCACCTGTGCCTGAACCCGGACTGCCTGCGCTGGACTCCCGGCGGCGGCGTGAAGATCACCGGCCTCGGCATCGACGCCGCGCTGTCCGATACCACGGCCGAGGACCCGGCGCTGGCCGACACCTACCGGCTGGGCATGCTGCTCTACGCGGCGCTGACCGGGCACTGGCCGGGCCCGGACTGGCCCGCGCTGCCCCCGGCACCGCTCGCGGACGGGCTTCCCTGCAGCCCCCGGCAGGTCCGGGCGGGCGTGCCCGCCGCCCTGGACGAGATCACCAGCGAGGCCATGCTGCAGCGTGACCAGAACGGTGACTTCCCGCTGACCACGCCCGCGCAGCTGGCCGCCGCGCTGCAGGCGGCCATCCCGCCGGTCCCGATCCCGCAGCTGCCGCAGCCGCCGCGGTCGCGGAGCGGCGACCGCCAGCCCGGGCCGCGGCCGGCCCGGGAGGCCGAGTACTGGGCCCCGGGCGAAGCAGAGCCCGCGTACTGGTCGCCGGACGGCCGGACGGCGCAGTCCGGACGTCCGGTGACACGGGAGTCGCCCCCCCAGCGGCCTGGCTCGTCGGGGATCCGGGTGGCCATCATCGCGGTGCTGGTAGCGGCCGTAGTGGCCGGGCTCGTGGTGGTGGCCTATCACTCGCTGCGCCCTGGCCACTCCACGCCGAATTCGGCGACCCGCCCGCCTACGTCCCCGCAGACCAGCAAGGCCGTAGCCACGCTCACGCCAGTCAGCGCGCAGGCCTTCGAGGAGAACCCCACCGGGGCGAGCCTGGCCATCGACAACAACCCGAAGACCGCCTGGCAGACGCACTGGTACCTGGGCAACCCGGTGTTCGGCGGCCTGCAGCAGGGCTCCGGACTGATCCTCGACATGGGCCGCTCGGTCCGGCTGACCTCGGTGACGGTCACATTCGGGTCGATCCCCGGAGCCAACGTTCAGATCAAGATCGGGAATCCAGCGCAGCCGGTGCCGCCGCAGAACGAGCCGAACGTGGCGCAGGCGACTGCCGCCAGCATGACGACCGTGGCCCAGCAGGACGACGTGGCCGGCACCGTGACGTTCCCGGTCACCAGCTCGGCCACCGGGCGCTACGTTCTCATCTGGTTCACCAGACTGCCGCCGATGGCCAACCAGCCCGATAAGTACCAGGCGGAGATCTTCAACATCGTCGTGAAGGGAACGGGCTGAACCCTGGCGCCCGGGGCACGACGGGAGGGACAGCTACGGAACACCAGGAGGCGGGCGGCGCCCAGGCCGGGCGTCCCCTGCCGGAGCCGTGCGCGCCCGCCGGTGCGAGCCGCCCGACGCGGAACTGGTACGGCGGGCCGTGGCCGGTGACCCGGACGCGTTCGGTCGGCTGTTCCTGCGCCACCGGGACCGGCTGTGGGCCGTGGCGATCCGTACCCTGGGCGATCCTGAGGAGGCCGCCGACGCGCTGCAGGACGCGATGATCTCGGCGTTCCGCCGGGCGGGGAGCTTCCGCGGCGACTCGGCCGTCACCACCTGGCTGCACCGGATCGTGGTCAACGCCAGTCTCGACCGGCTGCGGCGCAAGGCGGCCCGGCCCGGAGCCGGCGGACCCGACGAGCGCGTCCTGGACGGCCTCGCCGCCGCGGCCACGCCGGACCCGTCGCCGCCAGCGATACCTCGCTGGACGTGAAGGCCGCGCTGCGCAGGCTGCCCCACGACCAGCAGGCCGCGCTGGTCCTCGTGGACATGCTCGGCTACTCGGTGGCAGACGCGGCGGAGATCCTCGGCGTGTCCCAGGGCACCGTGAAGAGCCGCTGCGCGCGGGGCCGGGCCCGGCTGCTGCCGCGGCTGGCGCACCTGCGCCGGCGGCCCGGCCAGGGCGCCGGGCGGGGCCGGGAGCAGGCCCCAGGGAACCGATCCGTCACCGGGCACGTCCTACCTGCGCGGGAAGGGGGTGATGACCCGTCATGAAGCCGCATGTCCGCGCGCGGACGCTGGCCAGGTTCCGCCAGGGCGACCTGAGCCCGCGCCGCAGTTCCCGGATCGGCGCTCACCTGGCCCGGTGCGCTCGCTGCCAGGCGCTGAACGAGGACCTGGCCGGGGTCACGAGGCTGCTGGCCAGCGTGCACCCGCCGCCGATCCCCGAGCATCTGGAGGCCAGGATCCACACCGCGCTGACTACCGAAGCGGCCCGGCGGGTCAAGCTGCCCGAAGAGAGCGCCGCGGCCGACCCGGCGGGCAGCGCGGCCGGAACCGGCCCGGCCGCGGACGGGCGGCCTCCGCGCCGCGAACGGCCCGGGCACGGCCAGCGGGCGCGTGCGCCCGGTCGCGCCCCGCGATCGCGCTGCGCGCCCTGGCCGCCGCCGCCGCGGTGGTTGTCGTGGCCGGCGGCATCTACGAGATCGCGCACGGCTCGTCCTCCTCCCCGCCGTCCGCGAACTCCTCGGCCGCCGCCCCCGCGGTGCCGGGGGCCAGCGGGCAGTCCCGCCCTGCGGCCGGAGCGCCCGTGACCGGGCCCGCCCTGCCGTACCGGCACGCCGGCGGCGAGGCCAGCATCACCCCGGTGATGACCGGCACCGACTTCGCGCCCGGGAATCTCGGCAGCCAGGTTGCCGCACAGCTCGCCCGGCACGGGCCGGGCGCCACGGTGACGGGGCCGAACAAGGCGGCCCCGTCGGTGACCCATGGTCCGGCCGTGGTGGGTGGCCGTTCCGCCACGTTTGGGCACATGGCCGTGAGGGACCTGGCGGGATGCGTCAACCGGATCGCCGGCGGAGATCTCGTGCTGCTCGTCGACGTCGCCCGGTACCGGGGCGGCCCGGCCACGGTCATCGTCACGCAGCCGCCGGCGGGCGCCCCGGAGCAGATATGGGTCGTCGGCCCCGGCTGCTCGGCGTCACGCAGCGACGTGCTGCAGCACGCGACGCTGACCCGGCCGGCTGACCCGGCGGACCGGGAATCTCCGGGCCCCAGAATCTGTTGACCACGGAGCATGTTCACAGAAGGGCAGCCAGCGGTGACCGACGTTCGGGATGTCATCATCATCGGGTCCGGGCCGGCCGGCTACACGGCAGCGCTGTACGCCGCGCGCGCCCGGCTGCACCCGCTGGTCTTCGAGGGCTCGGTGACCTCCGGCGGCGCGCTGATGAACACCACGGACGTGGAGAACTTCCCGGGCTTCCCCGACGGCGTGCTCGGGCCCGACCTCATGGACGCCATCCGCAAGCAGGCTGAGCGGTTCGGCGCCGAACTGGTCCCCGACGACGTCACCGAGGTCGACCTGGCCGCGACCCCCAAGGTCGTCAAGACCGGCGGCGAGACGCACCTGGCCAGGACCGTGATCATCGCGACCGGGTCCGGATACCGCGAGCTCGGCGTGCCCGGCGAGAACCTGCTGGCCGGTCACGGCGTCTCCTGGTGCGCGACCTGCGACGGCTTCTTCTTCCGCGACCAGGACATCGCGGTCGTGGGCGGCGGTGACTCCGCGATGGAGGAGGCCACGTTCCTGACCCGGTTCGCGCGCTCGGTGACCGTGATCCACCGGCGGGACTCGCTGCGCGCCTCCAAGATCATGCAGGATCGCGCGTTCGCCAACCCGAAGGTCAGGTTCGCCTGGGACAGCGTGGTGACCGAGATCCTCGGCGACGACCGGGTCAGCGGCGTGCGGATCCGCGACGTGAACACCCGCGAGGAGAGCACGCTCGCGGTTACCGGCGTCTTCGTGGCGATCGGCCACGACCCGCGCAGCGAGCTGTTCACCGGGCAGCTCCCGACCGACCCGGAGGGGTACCTGCTCGTCCAGCAGCCGTCCACGCGCACCCAGATCGACGGGGTGTTCGCGGCCGGCGATGTGGTGGATCACACCTACCGGCAGGCGGTCACCGCCGCGGGGACCGGCTGTGCCGCGGCCCTGGACGCGGAGAGATGGCTGGCCGACCACGAGGCCTGAGGCCGGATCCATGCATCGCGTCACCGTAACCATCGTCACGAACTAGGAATGGAAGGAAGTCCGCACCGTGGGAGCAACCAAGAGCGTAACCGACGCGACCTTCGAGGCCGACGTGCTGAAGAGCGAGAAGCCTGTCGTCGTGGATTACTGGGCCGAGTGGTGCGGTCCGTGCCGTCAGGTCGCTCCGGTTCTCGAGGAGATCGCCACCGAGCACGCCGACAAGATCGAGGTCGTCAAGCTCAACGTCGACGAGAACCCGGTCACGTCGCAGCGCTACGGGATCCTGAACATCCCGACGCTGAGCGTGTTCAAGGACGGAGAGGTCGTCAAGGAGATCGTCGGCGCCCGGCCGAAGTCGGCCCTGCTCCGCGAGCTCGCCGACTTCATCTGAACTGTACCGGCGGGGTGACACCCCTTCGCCAACCCCCGGAAGGCCACCACCCGGCGGGGCTACACCAAACCCGGACGGGCGCTACGCGAGGCGCAGCGCCCGTTCCGGCGTCATGGAGCCGAGCAGCCGCTCCAGCGCCACCTCCACGTCCTCGCGCCAGGACAGCGCTGTCTTGAGCTCCAGCCGCAGCCGCGGGTAGCGGACGTGCTGGCGGACGGTCTTGAACCCGACCGCGAGCAGGTAGTCGGCGGGGACCACGCAGGACGGGGCGGTCCTCTCCAGGTCCCCGAAGGCCTCGATCGCCTTCACGCCCCGCCGGGTCATATCCTTCGCGACGCCCTGCACCAGCATCCGGCCGAGCCCGCCTCCGGCGAACTCGTCGAGCACGTGCGCGGTCATGAGCAGGACCGCGTCGGCGCTCACCGGGCTGGTCGGGAAGGCCACCGACCGCGGGGCGTACTGCGGCGGGGCGTACATGACGTAGCCCGCGGGGGCGCCATCGACATAGATGATCTTGCCGCAGCTTCCCCACTCCAGCAGGACCGAGGAAACCCAGGACTCCTTCTCCAGCCCCGGGTCGCCCTCCTCATGGGCCCGGGCGTACCCCACCGGGTCGAGTTCCCAGAAGACGCAGCGGCGGCACCTGGGCGGCAGATCACCGATGTTGTCCAGCGTGATGTTGGCGAGGCGGCGCGACACCTGGCACCCCTGAGATCTGGAGGCTGCTCGGACCCCGGGCCGCCAGGGCTGGGCTGTTCCCGGCATCCCGCTGGCCCGTACCCCGACAATGCTACCCACTGCGTGCTCGCTGGCGGGGCCGCCCGTTGCACTAGGCTCGGCGGGTGACGACACGTAAGAGCTTCGGCAGCGACAACCACGCCGGCGCCCACCCGGCGGTCCTGGACGCTCTGGCCGCCGCGAGCCAGGGCGATGCCACCGCGTACGGCGATGATCCCTGGACGGCCCGGGCCGCCGCCCAGCTAGCGGACGTGTTCGGCGCCGGCGGCGGGGTCTTCTTCGTCTTCAACGGCACGGCTGCCAACGTCCTCGGCATCAGCCTCATGCTCCGCCCGTACGAGGCCGTCATCTGCGCCGAGGGCGCTCACCTTTACGTGGACGAGTGCGGGGCCGCGGAGCGCATCATCGGCTGCAAGCTGCTGACGGTTCCGACCGCCGACGGCAAGCTCACGCCCGAACTCGTCGCCACCCGCCTCGGCGGGCGCGGGGACGAGCACCGGGCCCAGGCCCGGGCGGTCGCCATCACCCAGGCCACCGAGGTGGGGACCTGTTACACACTGGCCGAGCTACGGCGGCTCGGCGAGTTCTGCCGGGCCAGCGGGCTGCTCCTGTTCCTGGACGGGGCCCGCCTGGCCAACGCGGCGGCCTTCCTCGGCTGCTCGCTGTCCGACCTAGCCGCGAACGTCGACGTGCTGAGCTTCGGCGGGACCAAGAACGGGGCGATGGGGGCCGAGGCGCTGGTCGTGATGAACTCCTCGCTCGCCGACGCCGTCCCTTTCCAGCGCAAGCAGCAGATGCAGCTCGCGTCCAAGATGCGCTACCTGGCCGCGCAGTTCAGCGCACTGCTCGAGGACGAGCTATGGCTGCGGAACGCGCGGCACGCCAACGCCATGGCGCGGCGGCTCGCGGACGGCGTCGACGGCGTCCCGGGCGTGCGGCTGCGCCACCCGGTCGAGTCGAACGGTGTCTTCGCCGCCCTGAACCCGGCGCTCGTCGAGCCGCTGCAGCGGGAGTGGACTTTCTATGACTGGGACTCCGACGGCCACGCTGCGGCCGGGCCGGAGAGGTCGCCCGCCCCGGCCAGCGTCGTCCGCTGGATGACGGCGTTCGACACCACCGAGGACGACGTCGACGCGTTTGCGGCCGCCATCCGCGCCGCGGCTGGCGCGGTCACCGCCTAGTCCCGCCCCCGGCGCGCGCACCGCCTAGCCCCGCGCGCCAATGTTTCACGTGAACCCTCGCCCGCCCGCCGCGCCGCCGGACCCGGCGCCAAGTTTCACGTGAACCATCATCCGCCGGGCCGGCGCTCAGGCGCTCCGCGACTGGGCCCAGCCGGACGGCAAGCCGGGAGTCATCGTCGCGACGATCCGCTCCAGGTCGTCCAGCGAGGCGAACTCGACGACGATCTTCCCCTTGCGCTGGCCGAGTTCCACCTTGACCCGGGTCTCGAAGACATCGGAAAGCCGGTCCGCCAGGTCGCGCAGCCCGGGCGCGACCGGCTTGGGCCGGGCGTCATGCTGCCGGGGTGCCTTCGCGGACTGGGCGCCGAGCGCGACGATCTCCTCGACGGCCCGCACGGACAGCCCCTCCGCAACGATCCGATGCGCCAGTTGCTCCTGGGCCTGCAGGTCCGGTACGGCCGAGCAGGGCCCGTGCGTGCCCGGCGCTCAGCACCCCCGCCGCGACCCGCTTCTGCACGCTGGGCGGCAGGTCGAGCAGCCGGATGGTGTTCGAGATGTGCGGGCGCGACCGGCCGATCTTCCGGGCCAGCTCCTCGTGGGTGGCCGAGAAGTCGTCGAGCAGCTGCTGGTAGGCGGCTGCCTCTTCCAGCGGGTTCAGCTGCTCCCGGTGCAGGTTCTCGATCAGCGCATCCCGGAGCAGGTCGTCGTCGGAGGTCTCCCGGACGATGGCCGGGATCTGCGTCCAGGCCGGCCAGCTGGCAGGCCCGCCATCGCCGCTCACCCATGACGAGCTCGTAATGACCGGGCATCACCTTGCGGACGACGACCGGCTGCAGCAGGCCGACCACCCGGATCGAGGCGGCGAGCTCCTCGAGCGTCTCGGCGTCGAAGACCTGCCGCGGCTGCCGCGGGTTCGGCGTTATCGAGCCGACCGGTACCTCCTCGAAGTAGGCACCGACGACCCCGGGCTCCGGGCTCGGCGGCGTACTGCTGGCCGGCGGGCGCGGCGACGGCCGACGATGCCGTCGGGATGAGCGCCCCGAGCCCCTTGCCCAGATCCGCGCTTCTGCTGCGGCATTGCCTCTCCTCGCTGTCCGCTCGCGCCCCGGCCGCCGCGCCAGCCTGCTTCGTGACTGCCCGCCGACCGTCCTATCTCAGAGTCATCCTGCCAGGTACCTGTCCGGAAGCCGACACCATTCGGGCCAAGGCCATCGCCCGCCGGCCACGTTCGGCGGCCCGCGATTTTCCTAACGGACCGGGGTCACTTAGTCACTATCCGCTGTCATGCGGCCGGGCGGCGCCAAGCCATCAGGCCTGCGGAGCCTTCCGGTAGGCCATCTCCTTGGCGGCGGCCAGATACGCCTGGGCCCCGCTCGAACCGGGATCGTACGTCATCACGGACTGCCCGTAGCTCGGCGCTTCGGAGACCCGGACGCTGCGCGGGATGACCGAGTCGAGCACGATCTCGCCGAAGTGCTCCCGGACCTCCTCCGCGACCTGCGAGGCCAGCCGGGTACGGCCGTCGAACATCGTCAGCAGGATGGTCGAGACGGTCAGGGCCGGATTGAGATGGCTCTTGACCAGGTCGACGGTGCGCAGCAGCTGCTCGAGCCCCTCCAGCGCGTAGTACTCGCACTGGATCGGGATCAGCACCTCCGGCGCGGCCACGAGGGCGTTGACCGTCAGCAGCCCGAGCGACGGCGGGCAGTCGATGAAGATGTAAGTCGAGACCGGAGGAGTCGTACCCGGCCAGCGCCCTGACCAGCCGCGATTCCCGGGCCACCAGCGGCACTAGCTCGATCTCCGCGCCGGCCAGGTCGATCGTGGCCGGGGCACAGTACAGCTGCGGGATGCCCGCGACCGGCCGCGACCACGCTGGCCAGCGGCTGGCCCTCGACGAGCACGTTGTAGACGGACGGGACGCCCGAGTGATGATCGACGTCGAGGGCGGTCGAGGCGTTGCCCTGCGGGTCCAGGTCGATGACCAGCACCCTTAGCGCCATGCAAGGCCAGGCTCGCGGCCAGGTTGACCGCCGTCGTGGTCTTGCCCACGCCGCCCTTCTGGTTCGCGATCGTGATGATCCGGCAGGACCTCGGGCGCGGCCAGGTCCCGCTGCCGGCCCGGGCGGCCAGGGCGGCGCGGGCGGCCCGGGCGATGGGCATGTCCGGGCCGGTATCGGCGGCCATCGCATCCTCCGGCCGGGCCGGATCGTCATCACCCGGCGCCGCCGCCACGGGCCAGCCGAGCGCACCGGGCCAGTCCGGCTCGGCGCCGGCCCGGTCCGGCGGGCCGGGCCATCCCAGGCCACGAGCGTCGGCCGTTGTCACGTTCCTGCTCCTCCCGGCGTCTCGGGCGTGCCTGGCGTCGCCGGGGGGGCGGACAGCCGGATCACCGTCGGCGGCGGACTGACCTTATCGCTCCCAGGGTGCACGACGGCCACGTCCCGCGCACGCAGCCGCGCCAGCACGGGCCCGGCCCGCGCTAGCTCCTCCGCGGCCCCGGCTCCCTTCATGGCCAGGACGAGGCCGCCCGGCCGCGCCAGGCCGAGCGCCAGCCCGGCCAGCCGCTCCATCGGGGCCACGGCGCGGGCCGTGACGACGTCGGCCGCAACCTGCCCGGCCAGCTCCTCGGCCCGCCCGCGGCAGACCGACGCGTTGGCCAGGCCGAGCACCCGGACGCACTCCTCGAGGAACGCCACCCGCCGGGCCATCGGTTCCAGCAGGACGACCTTGGCCTCTGGCCGCAGCATCGCGATCACCACCCCCGGCAGCCCGGCGCCGGAACCAAGGTCGATCACCGAGCACGCTCGGCGGAACCAGTTCCGCGACGGCCGCGCAGTTCATCAGGTGCCTGTCCCACAGCCGGGCGGTCTCCCTGGGGCCGATGAGGCCCTGCTCCACGGCCGGCCCGGCCAGCAGCTCGGCGTAGCGCTCGGCCTGGCCGAGCGCGGGCCCGAACACCGCCCGGGCCTGCGGGGGGGCGGGCGGCGCCAGGCCGGGACCGGACGGGTCGCCCGCCCGCGGCCCGCGTGACTCAGCTCGCAGGAAGAACGACCACCCGACGGTCCGGCTCCTCGCCCTCGGACTCGCTCCGCAACCCGGCCTCCGCCACGGCGTCATGCACGATCTTGCGCTCGAACGGGTTCATCGCCCAGAGCTTCTTGGGGACGCCGGTGCGCTTGACCTCGTCGGCCGCGTCCCGGCCGGTCTCCGTCAGCTCCGCGCGCCGACGCAGCCGGTACCCGCCGACGTCGATCATGATCCTGGTGCGCAGGCCGGTATGCCGGTGCACCGCGAGCCGGGTCAGTTCCTGCAGCGCCTCGAGGACCTCGCCCCGGGACCCCACCAGCTCGTCGAGGGTCGCGCCGACGACAGAGACCACGGCGCGGTCCCCTTCCACATCCATGTCGATGTCCCCGTCCAGGTCGGCGACGTCGAGCAGCCCCTCGATGTAGTCCGCGGCGATCTCGCCTTCGAGTTCCAGGTCCGAGACATCCGTCAGCCCCGGGGCCACCTCGCCCGACTCCTGGTCCGGGTCGCGGTCTTCGGTGTCATCCCCGCCCGGATCCGCTGCATCGGAGAAGTCATCCGCGCCGTCCTGCGCCCGCACCGGGACGGTCTCCTCGGCCGGCTGGCCCGCGTGGTCCTGATCTGCGGCGGACACCTGCGGCTCAGTGACCGCGCTTTCCCCTTGGCTCACGACCGGGGCCTCCTACGTTCCGGGGTCGACCTATGCTGACGCGACATCCTTCGCCGGGCGCGGCGGCAACGCCTACCGCTTGCCGGAGCGCTTGCTGCGGGACTGTCGCTGCTTCTGCTGCCTGACGAGCTTAACCTCGGGCTCCGGCGGCGCGGGCTCGGGCTCGGCGCGGCCCTTGCCGAGCCTGCGCAGCATCCCGCCTGCCCCGCCTCCGTTCGCCGACGGCTGGGCGCCCTGGCCCGCGGAACTCCCCGCCGCAGTGCCTCCGGTCGCAGAGCCCGCGGCCTTGCGGCCGCTGCGGGGCTGGGTGCCGTTGGTGTCCCGCCGACCGGTGCCGTTCGACTGGCTGGCCCCGTCCGTCCGGGCCGCGCCGTCCGAGGCTCCGGCCGATCCCGATCCCGTGGGCTGCGCGCCCGGGCGCTTCGGCTTGGTGGTGGCCGTCGGCGCGATCGCCGGGGCCGCGGCCGCCGCGCCGGCCGCGGCGGGCTGCGGGTATCTGCGGAACAGCAGCCACTGCTGGCCGAGCGTCCACAGGTTCGTGGTCACCCAGTACAGGACCAGCCCGAACGGCCAGTACAGGCCGGACAGCGCGAACAGCGGCATGACGTACATCATGTATTTCTGCGACTGCGCCATCGGGTTGTCCGGCGTCGCCGCGGGCATCATGCCGCGCTTCATGCTCTGCCGCACGGTCAGGTAGGTCGTCGTCATGCTGATGATCACGAAGACGAAGATGACGATCTTGGCGTGCAGCGGCGTGCTCGAGTCGAACAGGAACTTGTCCGCCACGGTCACGCCGAGGATCTTGGCGGTCTGGGCGCTGTGCACCATCTGGTAGGTCAGCCCGTATTTGGGCGGCGTGCCCGGCTTCCACTCGGCGATCGCCTTCAGCACGCTGAACAGCGCGAAGAACAACGGCAGCTGGAGGGCGACGGGAAGGCAGCCCATCAGCGGGTTGATGCCCGCCTGCTGGTACAGCTTCATCGTCTCTTGCTGCAGCGTCTGCTTGTCGTTCTTGTACTTCTTTCGCAGCGCCTGCATCTGCGGCGCCAGCGCCGACATCGCGCGGGTCGTGTGCATCTGCTTGACGAACAGCGGGACCATGATCAGCCGCATGAGGACCACGAGGATGATGATGGAGAGCGCCCAGGTCCAGCCGCTGGTGGCGCCGAAGATCGGGCTCAGGCCGTAGTAGATCTGCTTGAGGACCCACGCGACGAGGTCGTAGATCGGATTAAGCGGATTCCGCACCGGCTAGCTCCCTTGGCCTTCGATCGGGCACGTCTGCGCCTGGGCCCGGCCTGGCGCGCCCGGCGACGGATACCGCCTCGGCCGTGTCTGCCCCGGCGGCCCGGCCCGGCTTCCCGGGCGCTGGCACGGGGTCCAGCCCTCCGGCGTGGAATGGGTGGCAGCGGCTCAGCCGCCGGACGGCCAGCCAGGAACCGCGCAGCGCGCCGTGCACCTGCACCGCCTCGAGCGCGTAGGCGCTGCACGAGGGGTAGAACCGGCACCGGGGCCCGAGCAGCGGGCTGACGAAGCGCCGGTACCCGGTCAGCAGCAGCATGAGGAGCCGGGCGGCGGCCGATGGCCGCTGTCTCGGCTCTTGCTGTGCTGCTCTAGTCATGGTCGTGCTTGTCACGGACGCTGCGTCCACCCTGCCGCCGAAGCAGTGCTGCGATGACCAGGTCGAGTTCGGCGGCGAGATCCGCCTGGCGTGCGGTAGCGGCCCGGGGGTTGGCACGCACCACCAACAGGCTACCTTCAGGAAGCGACCCGAGATACCCGCGGGCCAGATGACGCAGCCTGCGCCGTACCTTGTTGCGCACGACAGCGCCTCCCACCGCCCGGCTCACCACGAAGCCGACCCGCGCGGGCTCATCGTGGCCCGGCTGCGGGAGGAGGTGGCCGGAGACGAGCTGCCGTCCGGCGCGGCTGCCGCTGCGCACCGTCCGCGTGAACTCCGATCGCTTGCGCATCCGCGCCGCCGCAGGCAGCATCGGCCGTCACCGCGGGCCGGGGCTGACCTGGAGCGCGGGCCGGTCAGGCACTGACCCGCGCACGCCCCTTACGGCGCCGGGCGGCCAGGATGGCACGGCCCGCGCGGGTGCGCATGCGCAGCCGGAACCCGTGCGTCTTGGCACGGTGACGGTTGTTCGGCTGGAACGTACGCTTACTCACTGGAGTCTCCAGGTACAGGGCGGGATCGATGCACGACCGGGCCGGTTCAGGACACGCGAAAGCCAGCCCCACGCGGAGCTGGACCAGTGAACGGTATGCGGAGCAGGCACCCCGGGTCAAACCGGACCGCTGGCCGCGGCCCGCGGCCCGGCACCGGGACCAGGCAGCCGGCGGCCGAACCGCGCCACCCGGCACCGCGCCCCCGGCACCGACGTCACGCCGTCACGGTGCCGCCACCCGGCGTCACCTCGGCGTTCTTACCCGGCGTCACCCCTGGCACCGGCACCCGTCCGGCCACCCCGCGACCTCGCCGCCACCTTCCGTAACAGTTGCCGTTTGCCAAACGCGCGCCGAACCCGAGTCTTAGGCTGTGGATAGTGGGATAGCGGTCCCGGGCGTGGGGATCCGGGATCAGGTGGTCGCCGAACTCCGGACTCCCCGGCGGCCCATGGGGGAGGCTGCGCACCAGCGTGCAAACGTGCACAACCTGTGGATAAACCTGTTGATCATACGTGGGGACGCGAGGTGAACGGCCGATGAGTGAAGCAGACCTCGCGGAAGTCTGGGCCCGGTCCCTGAATGAACTGTCCGGAATGCAGATCGAGCCCGCGCACCGGGCCTGGCTGCAGCTCACCCGGCCGCTCGGACTGGTCGAGAACACCGCGCTGATCGCCACGCCCAACGAGTTCGTCAAGGAGCAGCTGGAGACCAGGCTGCGCGCCCTGATCACCAACACGCTGTCTCGGGAACTCGGCCGCAACATCCAGCTGGCGGTCACCGTCGATCCCACGGTGACCGCGCCCGCCGACGGCCCCCGCCCGGCCGACCTGCAGGACCTGGCCGACCTGCACGACGAGCAGGCCGCGGAATCCGCCGACGCCACCACGGGCCCGCTGCCCCGGATCGGCGACGACCGTACCCCGCCCGCCCGCGAGCTCGGCCCGCCGCCCGGTGATTTCGGCCGGGGCGCCGACCTGCCCGGACGGACGGACGGCCCAGGCGCCGGCCCGGGCCCGGCCTGGGCAGCGGGCCCGGCCAGCCCGGCTTCGCGCCCGGCGCCCTTCGCCCCGCCCAGGCGCGGCTAAACCCCAAGTACACCTTCGAGACATTCGTCATCGGCTCCAGCAACAGGTTCGCCCATGCCGCCGCGGTCGCCGTCGCCGAGGCGCCGGCCAAGGCGTATAACCCGCTTTTCGTCTACGGCGATTCGGGCCTGGGCAAGACCCACCTGCTGCACGCCATCGGCCACTACGCCCAGAGCCTGTACCAGGGCGCCAAGGTGCGGTACGTCAGCTCGGAGGAGTTCACCAACGACTTCATCAACATGATCCGGGACGGCAAGCAGGACGGTTTCCGGCGCCGTTACCGCGACGTTGACGTGCTGCTGGTGGACGACATCCAGTTCCTGGAAAACAAGGAAGGGACCCAGGAAGAGTTCTTCCACACCTTCAACACGCTGCACAACGCCAGCAAGCAGATCGTCATCTCCAGCGACCGCGCGCCCAAGCGGCTGGTCACGCTGGAGGACCGGCTGCGCAGCCGGTTCGAGTGGGGGCTGCTCACCGACGTCCAGCCGCCCGAGCTCGAGACCAGGATCGCCATCCTGCGCAAGAAGGCCGTTCAGGACCGGCTGAACGCCCCCCCGGACGCCCTGGAGTACATCGCGAGCCGGATCTCGACCAACATCCGCGAGCTCGAGGGCGCGCTGATCCGGGTCACCGCCTTCGCCAGCCTGAACCGCCAGTCCGTCGACCTGCAGCTGGCCGAGTTCGTCCTGAAGGACCTGATCCCCGAGGCCCAGGGGCCCGAGATCACCGCCTCGACGATCATGGGCCAGACGGCCTCGTACTTCGGGCTGTCCATCGATGACCTGTGCGGCACCTCCCGGTCCCGGGTGCTGGTGACCGCGCGGCAGATCGCCATGTACCTCTGCCGGGAGCTGACCGACCTGTCCCTGCCGAAGATCGGCCAGCAGTTCGGCGGCCGCGACCACACCACCGTGATGCACGCGGACAAGAAGATCCGCTCCCTGATGGCCGAGCGCCGGTCGATCTACAACCAGGTCACCGAGCTCACTAACCGGATCAAACAGCAGGCACTGTCCGGGTGAACGGCCGGTGAGGATTCGCATACCTTCGCCTGCGGGTGCATTCTGTGCACACAGGTTGTGGATAAATGTGTGGACAGACTGGGGGCTGCGGAGGAAAACTCGGCTCAACCAGGGGGTAACGGCATACCGGCTCCCCGGTATCCGCAAGGTAGTCACCGGCGGCCCTAGCGAGGCACAGCTAATTGTGGACAACAGCGGAGCGCGTGACCTGCGGCTGCGCCGGATATCCCCAGAATCCACCGACCCTACGACTACTTCTTCTCCTTCTCTTATTAGCTATTAGAAAGAACCAGTCAGCCGCGCAACGAGAGGCAGCTTCCCGTGAAGATCCAGGTCGATCGCGATGTCCTGGCCGAAGCCGTGGCCTGGACGGCCCGCGCCCTTCCGGCCCGCCCCACCGTGCCGGTGCTGGCCGGGATGCGGCTATACGCCGGAACCGATCTCACGCTGTCCAGCTTCGACTACGACGTGTCCGCGCAGGCCACCGTCCCGGTGACGACCGACGAGGAGGGCAGCGCGCTGGTCTCGGGCCGGCTGCTGGCCGAGATCAGCCGCAGCCTCCCGGCCCGGCCGGTGCAGATCACGTCCGAGGGCGGCAAGGCGGTCCTGTCCTGCGGCAGCGCCACCTTCACGCTGCTGACCATGCCCGAGGAGGAGTACCCGGCGCTGCCGGAGATGCCGCAGGCTGCCGGGTCGGTGGGCAGCGACGCGTTCGCGTCCGCGGTCAGCCAGTCGGCCACCGCCGCCGGCCGCGACGACACGCTGCCCGCGCTGACCGGCGTGCGGATCGAGATCGAGGGCGACACCCTGACCCTGATCTCGACCGACCGCTACCGGCTGGCCGTCCGGGAGCTGCGGTGGACCCCGGCCCGGCCCGACCTGTCGGCCGCCGTGCTGGTCCCCGCGCGCGCCCTCGCGGAGACCGCGCGGTCGCTCACCTCCGGCGCCGAGGTGTCGATCGCGCTGGCGCTGCCGGGCGAGGGCGGGGCCGACGGCACGGGCGGCGACGGGATGATCGGGTTCGAGGGCGGCGGGCGGCAGACCACGACCCGGCTGCTCGGCGGCGAGTTCCCGCGGTACCAGGCGCTGCTGCCCACCCACGCCACCGCGGTCGCCGAGCTGTCCACGTCACTGCTGACGGAGGCCGTGAAGCGGGTGGCCCTCGTGGCCGAGCGCAACACAGCGGTGCGGCTGGCGTTCGCGCCCGGCCAGCTGGTGCTCGAGGCGGGCACCGGCGAGGAGGCGCAGGCGGTCGAGGTGCTCGAGGCCGAGCTACGAGGGCGACGACCTGGCCATCGCGTTCAACCCGCAGTACCTGCTCGACGGGCTGACCGCGATCGACTCCGACACCGTCCGGATGTCGTTCACCGAGCCGGGCAAGCCCGCGCTGATCACCGGCAAGCCCGCGACCGACGGCCAGCCCGACTACCGGTACCTGCTCATGCCGATCCGCCTCGGCGGGTAGTTCGGCGGCGGGTCGTTCGGCAGTAGTGTCGCAGGCGTGCACCTGACCAGGCTGGCGCTGACCGACTTCCGCAGCTACGCGGCGGCCGACCTCGAGCTGGCGCCGGGCGTCTCCACCTTCCTCGGCGCGAACGGGCAGGGCAAGACCAACCTGGTCGAGGCGGCGGCGTACGTCGCGACGTTCGGCAGCCACCGGGTCGCCGCCGACGCCCCGCTGATCCGCCGCGGCGCGCAGCGCGCCATCCTCCGGGCCGCGGTGACCTCGGCCGCGCGCGACAGCCTGATCGAGATCGAGGTCAACCCGGGCCGGGCGAACCGGGTGCGGCTGAACCGGGTCCCGGTCCCGCGGCCCCGCGAGGCCCTGGGCACGCTGCAGACCGTTATGTTCGCCCCGGAAGATCTGATCATGGTCAAGGGAGATCCCGACCAGCGGCGGCGATATCTCGACGACCTGCTGGTGGCGACCCGGCCGCGGTTCGCCGGGATCCGCGCCGACTACGAGCGGGTGCTGCGGCAGCGGACCGCGCTGCTGAAGTCCGCCCGCGCGCGAGGCGGCGTCCCGGGTGCGCTGGACGTGTGGGACGAGCACCTGGCCGACAAGGGCGCGGAGCTGACCGCGGGCCGGCTGGAGCTGACCGCCTCGCTGCGGCCGCTGGCGGCCAAGGCGTACGCTGCGGTGTCCGGTGAGGACCTGGCCGCCGCGATGACCTACCGCCAGGCCCGCCAGGAGCCGCCGGACGCCGAGCCGCCCGCGGACCGCACGGCGCTCGCCGACGGGCTGCGCCAGGCGCTGGCCCGGGTGCGCCGGGCCGAGCTCGAGCGCGGCGTCTGCCTGGTCGGCCCGCACCGGGACGAGCTGGAACTGCGCATCGGGGAGTTCCCGGCCCGCGGTTACGCGAGCCACGGCGAGTCGTGGTCGCTGGCGCTCGCGCTCCGGCTCGCCGCCTATGACCTGCTGCGATCCGGCGGCGAGGACCCGGTCCTGCTGCTGGACGACGTCTTCGCCGAGCTCGACGCCGGTCGCCGGGAACGGCTGGCCGCGCTGGTCGGTGGCGCCGAGCAGGTCCTGGTCACCGCGGCCGTGCCCGGCGACGTGCCCGCCCGCCTGGTCGGCGCGAGGTTCGAGGTGTCCGGAGGGGGGATCTGGCGTGCCTGACGACCGCGACCGGGAACGGCTGGCCCGCGAGGCCCTGGCGAAGGCTAAGGCCGACGCGCTGGCCCGGGGCGTGCGCCCCGGCCGCCCCCGGGACAACGATCCGCAACGGGCCGCGCGCCCGGACTCGTCCCCGTCGCGCCGCCCTGGGCGGCGGCCGCGCCGGGACGACCCGCAGCCGCTCCACGCCGCCATCGAGGGCCTGATCGGCTCCCGGGGCTGGCGGGAGCCTGGCCGCCATGGGGTCGGTTTTCGGGCGATGGGCGCAGATTGTCGGTCCCGACCTGGCGGCGCACACCCGGCCGGACTCGCTGGCGGACCGCGAGCTGACCGTGACCGCGGACTCGACCGCCTGGGCGACCCAGGTCCGGCTGCTCGCGGCCCAGCTCGTCCGCAGGCTGAACGCCGAGCTCGGCGACGGCTCGGTGCAGCGGGTCAGGGTCCGCGGGCCCGCGTCCGCGGCGGGCCCGGCCCGGCGGCCGGGCGAATGGCGGGTCCGCGGCAGCCGCGGGCCCCGGGACACCTACGGCTGAGCCTGCCCGCCGCGACGCCCGGCCGGTCGAGGGGATGGGCCAGCGGGGAATCGCGGGGGTTCCAGTGTTGTTGTACCCTTTGGGACGCAATCGCGGGAGTTCCAGGAGGTCATCCCCCTGGGACACATGGACCCTAACGGCCCGGCCAGACGGTACTCGCAGGTAAAATGTAAGCGCAGCCGGAGGCGAACACGAGGGGATGCTTCCCGCGAGGCAGTGCCCGTGTGGCTGTCCTGTTCAGGAGGAGTATTCCGTTTTGTCGTACGACGCACGCTCGATCACGGTTCTTGAGGGGCTGGAGGCGGTCCGCAAGCGCCCCGGCATGTACATCGGCTCCACCGGCGAGCGCGGCCTGCATCACCTGGTCCAAGAGGTGGTCGACAACGCGGTGGACGAGGCGCTGGCGGGCTACGCCGACCGGATCGAGGTCACGCTGCTCGCCGACGGCGGGGTCCGGGTGCTCGACAACGGCCGCGGCATCCCGGTCGACAACCACCCGGTGGAGAACCGGCCCGCGGTCGAGGTCGTGCTGACCACGCTGCACGCGGGCGGCAAGTTCGACCGCCAGTCGTACGCGGTGTCCGGCGGCCTGCACGGCGTCGGCGTCTCGGTGGTCAACGCGCTGTCGGCCCGGTTTGAGGTCGAGATCCGCAAGGACGGCTACGTCTGGCGGCAGTCCTACGCGGCCAGCGAGCCCACCGGTCCGCTGCAGAAGGGCGAGCCGACCGATGAGACCGGCACCATCATCACGTTCTGGCCGGACGCGGACATCTTCGAGAGCACGGTCTGGTCGTTCGAGACGCTGTCGCGGCGGCTGCAGGAGATGGCGTTCCTCAACCGCGGCCTGGCGATCACCCTGACCGACGAGCGGCCCGACCACATCAACGGCGAGCCGCACGTGGCCAGCTACCGCTACGACGGCGGCATCGCCGACTTCGTCCGCTACCTGAACGCGTCCAAGGAGCCGGTGCACGAGCTCGGTCATCGAGTTCGGCGACGAGGAGCCCGGGATCTCGGCCGAGATCGCCATGCAGTGGACCGGCTCGTACGCCGAGTCGGTGCACACCTTCGCCAACACCATCAACACGGCCGAGGGCGGCACGCACGAAGAGGGTTTCCGCGCGGCGCTGACCTCGATCGTGAACAGGTACGCCCGGGAGCAGAAGCTGCTGCGGGACAGGGACGAGAACCTGACCGGCGACGACGTGCGCGAGGGCCTCACCGCGATCATCCACGTCAAGCTGGCCGAGCCGCAGTTCGAGGGGCAGACCAAGACCAAGCTCGGCAACACCGAGGCCAAGTCGTTCGTGCAGCGGGTCTGCAACGACCACCTGCGGGACTGGTTCGAGCGCAACCCGGGCGAGGCCAAGGCCATCGTCATCAAGGCCACCCAGGCGGCCCGGGCCAGGATCGCCGCCCGCCAGGCCCGCGACCTGACCCGGAAGAACCTGATGGGCGGCTCCGGGCTGCCGGGCAAGCTGTCCGACTGCCAGTCCGGCGACCCGGAGATCTGCGAGATCTACGTGGTCGAGGGCGACTCGGCGGGCGGCTCGGCCAAGGGCGGCCGGGACCCGCAGTTCCAGGCCATCCTGCCGATCCGCGGCAAGATCCTGAACGTCGAGAAGGCCAGGATCGACCGGGTGCTGAAGAACAACGAGGTCCAGGCGATGATCACCGCGCTGGGCACCGGCATCCACGACGAGTTCGACATCGCCAAGCTGCGCTACCACAAGATCATCCTGATGGCGGACGCGGACGTCGACGGCCAGCACATCACCACGCTGCTGCTCACGCTGCTGTTCCGGTTCATGAAGCCGCTGATCGAGGCCGGGCACGTCTACCTGGCCCAGCCGCCGCTCTACAAGATCAAGTGGGAGGGCCGCGGCGTCGCGCCCGGGCTACGCCTACTCCGACAAGGAGCGGGACGCGGTGATCGAGGCGGGCATCGCCGAGGGCCGCAAGGACCCGCGGCCGCGCGATGGCGTGCAGCGGTTCAAGGGCCTGGGCGAGATGAACGCCACCGAGCTGTGGGAGACCACGATGGACCCGGCCCGCCGGGTGCTGCGGCAGGTCACGGTGGACGACGCGGCCCAGGCCGACGAGCTGTTCACGGTGCTGATGGGCGAGGACGTCGAGGCGCGGCGCGCGTTCATCCAGCGGAACGCCAAGGACGTCAGGTTCCTGGACATCTGACGGTGACGGTGCCGGATCCGGAGATCACGGAGGATCCGGCCGCGCAGGCACGCCAGATCATCCGTGATCACGGAAGCGAGATATGAAGTGACCGACGTGAACGTCCCGGCCCCGCCGGGCGGCGGGGACCGCACCGAGCCGGTCGACATCCAGGTCGAGATGCAGCGCAGCTACATCGACTACGCGATGTCGGTCATCGTCGGCCGGGCCCTGCCCGACGTGCGGGACGGCCTCAAGCCGGTGCACACCCGCGTCCTGTACGCGATGTACGACGGCGGGTACCGGCCCGACCGCGGCTACTTCAAGTGCGCCCGGGTGGTCGGCGAGGTGATGGGCCAGCTACCACCCGCACGGCGACACGGCGATCTACGACGCGCTGGTCCGGCTGGCCCAGCCGTGGTCCATGCGGATGCCGCTGATCGACGGCCAGGGCAACTTCGGCTCCCCGGGCAACGACCCGGCGGCCGCGATGCGGTACACCGAGTGCCGCCTGGCCCCGCTGGCCATGGAGATGCTGCGGGACATCGACAAGGAGACCGTCGACTTCCGGCCCAACTACGACGGCCGGTCCGCCGAGCCCGTGGTGCTGCCGGCCCGGTTCCCCAACCTGCTGGTCAACGGCTCGGAAGGGATCGCGGTCGGCATGGCGACCAAGATCCCGCCGCACAACCTGCGCGAGGTGGCCGACGGCGTCCAGTGGTACCTGGAGCACTTCGACGCCACCGACACCGAGCTGCTCGAGGCGCTGATCGAGCGGATCAAGGGCCCGGACTTCCCCGGCGGGCCGGACGGCAGCACCGGCGGCCTGATCGTCGGCCGCCGCGGCATCCAGGAGGCCTACCGCACCGGCCGCGGCTCGATCACGATGCGCGCGGTCGTGGAGGTCGAGGAGGACCGCAAGGGCCGCGCCAACCTGGTCGTCACCGAGCTGCCCTACCAGGTCAACCCGGACAACCTGGCGCTGAAGATCGCTGAGCTGGCCCGGGACGGCCGGGTCGCGGGCATCGCCGACGTGCGCGACGAGACCAGCGGCCGCAGCGGCCAGCGCCTGGTGATCGTGCTGAAGCGGGACGCGGTCGCCAAGGTGGTGCTGAACAACCTGTACAAGCACACCCAACTGCAGGAGACGTTCGGCGCGAACATGCTGGCCCTGGTCGACGGCGTGCCGCGGACGCTGCGGCTGGACCAGCTGATCCGGCACTGGGTCAACCACCAGATCGAGGTCATCGTCCGGCGCACCCGGTACCTGCTGCGCAAGGCCGAGGAGCGGGCTCACATCCTGCGCGCGCTGATCAAGGCGATCGACCGGATCGACGAGGTCATCGCGCTGATCCGGGCCAGCGAGTCGGCCGCGACCGCCCAGCAGGGCCTGATGGAGCTGCTGGAGATCGACGAGATCCAGGCCCGCGCGATCCTGGACATGCAGCTGCGCAAGCTGGCTGCCCTCGAGCGGCAGCAGCTCGTCGACGAGTACGACGAGCTGGTGGCGGAGATCGCCGACTACGAGGCGATCCTGGCCTCCCCGGAGCGGCAGCGGCAGATCATCGGCACCGAGCTCGCCGAGATCGTGACGAAGTACGGCAACGACCGGCGGACCGAGATCATCGCCTACGACGGCGACGTGTCCGTGGCCGACCTCATCGCCGAGGAGGACGTGGTCGTCACGATCACCCGCGGCGGTTACGCCAAGCGCACCAAGACCGACCTGTACCGCGCGCAGCGCCGCGGCGGCAAGGGGGTGCGCGGCGCCCAGCTGCGCGCCGACGACATCGTCGAGCACTTCTTCGTTACCTCGACCCACAACTGGATCCTGTTCTTCACCAACAAGGGCCGGGTCTACCGGGCGAAGGCCTACGAGCTGCCCGACGCGGCGCGCGATGCCCGCGGCCAGCACGTGGCCAACCTGCTCGCGTTCCAGCCTGACGAGAGGATCGCCGAGGTACTGGCGCTGCCCGACTACACGGTCGCCCCGTACCTGGTCATTGCCACCTCGTCCGGGCTGGTCAAGAAGACGAAGCTGTCGGAGTACGACTCGCCCAGGGCGGGCGGGATCATCGCGATCAACCTGCGCGAGGACGACGAGGTCATCGCGGCCCGGCTGGTCTCGGACGACGAGGACCTGCTGCTGGTCAGCAAGAACGCCCAGGCGATCAGGTTCCGCGCCACCGACGAGGCGCTGCGCCCGATGGGCCGGGCGACCTCGGGCGTCATCGGCATGCGGTTTGGCGAGGGCGACCGGCTGCTCGGCATGCACGTGGTGCGCGACGGTGCCGACGTGCTCGTCGCCACCACCGGCGGCTACGCCAAGCGCACCCCGGCCGACCAGTACCCGGTGCAGGGCCGGGGCGGCCAGGGCGTGGTGACGGCCAGGATCGTCGAGGCCCGCGGCGAGCTGGTCGGCGTGCTGATGGTGCGCCCGGAGGACGAGGTCTTCGCGATCACGTCGGCCGGCGGGGTGATCAGGACCGCGGCAGCCGAGATCAAGCTCTCCGGCAGGCAGACCATGGGAGTCCGGCTGGTCAACCTGGCTCCCGGGCAGAGCCTGGTGGCGATCGCGCGGAACGAGGAGTCACTCGACGGGGCTAACGGAGCTGCGGCGGGCGACGAGGACGAAGCCGACGACGCCCCGGATACCCCTGATGACCAGCAGTGATGACCGTCCCGGGAGGTGACAGGCCCCGCGCTTGTTCGCGGCCCCGCCGACGCAACGCCGCGGCCCTGAGCAGCGTCTTATAGGTGTAGCCGCCGGTGCCCGTCGGGTCCGGGGGCGCCCAGAACGGCCATAAGGGGATAACCTCTTGGGAGGCCAGTTTCCGGAGGAGGACGGGGTGGATCACCGCGTGGAGCCATCGATGTGGCTCACCGATGGATCGACCGAGGGTGCTCCGGCAGCCCCCGAGTCGGCGCCTGCAGACCAGCAACCTGCGCTGAGCGACCCGGCAGACGGGGCTGATTCGCTGCCTGACCTGCCGATGCCCAGTGGCTCATACGTTCCCCCTGACAAGGACATGCCGTACAGCGGGACCGGGACGTCCTACGCCGACGGGCCGGAGATGCCATACACGCCCGCCAGCCAGGAGCCCCCGGCGAACGGCGACGGGCTCAGGATTCCGCCGTACCAGCCCCAGGTTCCGCCGCTCCCGGCCCACCAGGTCACGCCGCCGCCCGCCCAGGCGCCGGAGGCGCCCTCGCCCGGGATGGCGGCCAAGGTCGCCGCGCCGTTCGCCGCGCTGACCAAGCCCAAGCTCAAGTCGAAGAAGCCCGCCCGGCCGACCAAGCAGTCCAGGTTCAAGGCCGTGGTGCAGCCATCCTCCACGGCCCAGGCCGCCACGGCGGTCACCAGGCCCGTGGCCGCCCCCGCGCCCCGGAGCACGCCGGCCACCGCGCCCACGCGCCGGGCCCAGCTCGTGCTGGCCCGCATCGAGCCCTGGTCGGTGATGAAGTTCAGCTTCATGATCTCCCTCGTGGGCTGGGTCATCCTGTTCGTCGCGGTCGCGGCGCTCTACTACGTCCTGAGCAAGCTCGGCGTCTTCCACTCGGTGCAGTCGACGATCACGGACGTGACGTCCGGCAAGGGAAGCACCGGGTCCGACGCCAACGGCCAGTGGTTCTCCGCGTCCAGGATTCTCGGTTACACGATGCTGGCCGGCGCCGTGAACGTGGTTCTGATCACCGCCCTGGCCACCGTAGGAGCGGTGATTTACAACCTGGTCACCCACCTGGCCGGCGGCATCGAGGTCACTCTCAAGGAGACCGACTGACCACGAAGCGCTGGCGTGCGGTAACCTAGGCCGGCGTGCCGGGCATCGTGGTTGTCCTGGGCGCCCCTAGGGGCCTGTAGCTCAGTCGGTTAGAGCGCTTCCCTGATAAGGAAGAGGTCCGTGGTTCAAGTCCACGCAGGCCCACCCAGGTCAAAGAGGGTTTACCCCTAGAACGACCAGCCCGATAGCCCTACAGTCCGTAGGGCCAGACCCCCAGCCAACTGGGTGCTCAGGCTGCCGCATCTTCATCCCCGCCTGTCCCCGGCTCGCGGCTCTCGTAGGCATAGAGGCGACTAACCGCCTGGTTCATCGCGGTCAAGATGGAGGCCCGGTCCTGGGCGAACAGGTGGCCGTAGATGTTCTTGGTCGTCTCGACCTTGCCGAGGCCGCAGGCGTCGATGTGCGGCAGATCCGGCGCTATGAGGCAGGCGAGCAGCAGCCACTACTATCCGTGGCGGTAGCCATCGCCGATGCGCTAGGGATCTCCGTAGGGGAGCTGGCGGGCAAGCCGTCGCACCGGGTCAAGCTGAGCGGGCTGTGGTGGGCGTCGTGGCAGACCTTCCGCGACGGCGCCCAGAAGATCGCCTCCCAGCAGGTGGAGATCAAGCAGGAAGGGGACCTGCTCCAGGTCTCCACCGTCACCCGCGGCCTGGCCGTCGAGGAAGGCGGCTACCACTGGAGCGGAGAGCTTCGGCTGTGGGACAACGAAGTGCTGATGGGCTGGTACGCGGCCAACGACGGATCGATCCGGTCCAAGGGCACGATGTACTTCGTGCTGCACCCGCGCGGGCTGAACATGTCCGGGCGGTGGGTCGGCCTCGGCTACGACGGGCGGATCATGACCGGGTGGGGGTCGATGGGGCAGACCCAGGAGGAATCCGAGGAAACCATGCGCAAGCTGATCAGCAGCGAGGGAGTCCCGTACGTCGATGGCTGAACTCTGCGAAGTCGTGATCACCGCCCCCGACCCGGACTGGCTCTACTCGTTCGCCCGGTCGCTAGTCGCAGACGGCCTAGCGGCCAGCGCGCACAACTTCACTCCGGTCCGGTCGATCTACACCTGGCAAGGCCAGGTCCACGAGCGGACCGAGGGCCGGGTATCCGTACACGCACGATGTGCACGGGTAGCTGACATAGTTGCCCGCGCCAAGCGCGAACACCCGTACGAGGTACCCGGCGTATCCGCGCGGCCGATCACGGACGGCAACCCCGACTATCTCAGGTGGATCGAGGCACAGACCGACGCAGCGGTCTCTGCCTGAGGTCACCGCCGACGCTCGCCGCCAGCACAGCCACCAGGCCGACGCGATTCGCCAGGTGGCAAACCGGCAGCCACCAGCATCCACGCCAGCATCCACGCTTGTGATCCGACAACTGACGTGCGACACATCTCCGCCAGCTGATGTGCGACACATGCAAACAAACCAACAGCGCACCGAACGTGCGTCACGGGGGTGGTTATTCGGCGTGCAGGAGGAAGAACAGGAAGTTCGGGTTGGTCGCGAGGGCCGGGAACTGGTCAGGAAACAGCTCGCGAGCGGCGGCCACTGGCTGCGGCTCGCTGACGACGGAGATCCGGAAACCTGCCCTGGTGAAGGCATCGGTCATCGCATGCAGCGGCCGGTGCCAGAAGCGCATCTGGGCCGTCCGGTCACCCATTGTCCAAGGCACGGTCCAGCTGTACGTCGCGAAGTAGTCGGCCTTGCCGCCGGGTGGGCGGTGGACGGTGTAGACGGGCTGGCCAAACCCGGGCTGGCCAGACCAAACCTGGGAGGGATGGTTGACGGACACGATCAGCCGGCCGCCGGGCGCCAGGATGCGCCGCAACTCGGCTAGCGGAGCCGTCCAGTCTTCCAGGTAGTGCAGGACCAGGGCCGCAATGACATCGTCGAACGCGTTGTCGGCGAAGGGGAGCGGGCTCTCCAGATCGGCCTGCTGCAGGCGCAGGTCGTCGCCCAGCCGCCTCCGCGCCAGCTCGAGCATCCCGGCGCTGATGTCTATGCCGGTCACAGTGGCGCCCTGGTCGCGCAGCGCCGCGGACAGGGGGCCGGACCCACAGCCAGCGTCGAGGATCCGGCGCCCGGCCACGTCCCCAGCCAGCGTCAGAATCGCGGGCCGGTCGTAGTAAGCGTTTGCGAGGCCGGTCTCGCTTGCGGTCGTGTACCCCTCCGCGATGAGGTCATAGTCGTTGACTCGGGACGGACCTGCAGGCAGAGCGCCATCTTCAGGGACGGTAGACATGCGGTCCATGCTGGCATTCCCCTCCAGGCGGCCACCGAATCCGACTGCGTTCGTCCGGCTGGATGCGCGCTGGAATGCACTCTCAGTCAGCAGCTGCGCTCAGGTGTCGCAGACCAGTTGTCGGACGAGTGTCGCACATCACCCGACGGAGGACACCAGCATCCACGCTACGTTGCCGAATTGAGCCGTATATAGATCAAGGCGGCGGCGCTAGCGCCGCCGCGCCCGGTTCCGCTCGCGTCGGGCTCTGGCCTTGGGAGGCCCGCCCGCCGCAGCGGCCCGGGCAGGCTGACACCGATTCGCAGATCCAAACGGCTCATCGCGGTGGTGATCGGGAGGGAGGTGCAGACGTCGACGTTCATCCTGCCGGGTTGAACAGCTTCCAGTGCCCCTCAGAGATGACCTCAACGCTGCCGCCGGTCACCTTGATAGCGGTTTGATCGTCGATGGCGTACGCCGGGCCCTTTATCCCGGCGGCCCACCGTTCCGCCTCGGCCATGGTTCTGTCCGGGCGGTCCGGGCTGTCGAGGTGCGGGAAGATGGAGAAATCGACAACTCCCAGCGTGCTGTCATCACCGGTGTGCGGCTTCCAGCCGACGAACTTCTCACCGATGCGGGGGGTCAGCACCATGCTCCCGGCACTGAGCCCGATGTAGACCGTGTCGCGCAGCGACGGGAGGAGGCCGGCCAGTCCGGACTCCCGCATCCAGTGGCACAAATACAGCGCGTCGCCGCCGTTCACCAGCAGAACGTCTGCCTCCCGGACCCAGGAGACCCAGCGTTCCTTATCGATGCTGGGAAGGGCGGTCAGCTCCAGAGCGCCTACCGACTTCCACCCCAACTCGGTCATGGGATCAGGGGACCGCCCGCTGATGAAACGCCATGGGCTCTCCGGATCCCCGTAAGGGCCCCCGTATCCTGCGGTGGGGATGCAAAGGGCGCTGGCCTCGGCGATCGGTTTGCCCAGAAGATCGACCAGCGCCGCCAGCATGCTTGCATTCCTGACACCAGAAGAGGTAAGGAGAAGCTTCATCGCGACACCGTAGCCTGGCGACCACGTCCCTGTCTTCGTGCACCATCTGGTGGCGTGTGTTGAATATGTGCTGAAATAGGGAGTGCTCTCCGAACTTCGCAGGTCAGCGGGGTCTCCGGCTCCGGGGATGACTGGCGGGCATGACCGGCTTAAGCCAGTCGGTGGGTGATGTGGGTCTGATCATCCCGCCTGCCATCGACCAGGACGAGCCCAGCAGACCAGGCCTGCCGGGCCAAGCTCGTTCGTCCGGCGGGGCGCTCCAGCTTGACCCGGCAGGCCTGGCTCGCTCCCTGACGGGTGGTCGACGGCAGACGGGATGATCAGCGGCGCGGGCGTGGGCCGATGCTTAGACGTAGGCCACGTCGGAGGAAGCACAGCGAGGAAGGCGCTCCGGGCAGCCGTCTCACATGTCTCTCACAGACTGGCCGGACAGGGCCGGACTGGCACGGCTGGACCGGACACCTGATGGACTCTGGCCTGCGGATACGGACGAAGGCGGACCGGCCGGACGCCCCACACTGATCTACGGATCAAAAGGCTCAGGTTCGAGTCCGGATGTGAACCGTGCATTAAGACGCTCATACAAGCTCGGTGCATCAAACAGCCAGAAGCAAGGAGGGCGTTGTCCTTCCCGCTGAGTGACGTGGCTACGTGCCCAAGAAGTCCAGGATCCGCTTGTTGATGTCGGTGGGGCGCTGGACCATCATGAAGTGCCCGACGCCGTCGATCAGTTCGGACTGTGATCCGGGGCCGCAGTGGTCCGGCACCCGGTTTACCTGCTCCTGGGTCATGCCGTGGCAGCCGTCTTGGGTGCCGTGCAGGTACAGCGTGGGCTGGGTGATGTCCTTGCCCCAGGCTGCGGCCTGCTCGGCCGCCCATTCCTCCGAGCCGAACCGGTTGGGGTCGAACTGCCCCCAGTAGTAGCCGAGGGCGGCCCGGAAGTGGGCGGGATCGCGGATGCACTCCTTGACCTTGGGCAGGTCCTCGGAGGCGTCGTAGCCGGGCGACCAGTCCGCCCAGATATTGTCGATGAATGCGAAGTTGTCGGCCGAGATCACGTCCTCCGACACCCGCTGCATCTGGAAGTACCAGAAGTAGAACGAGCGCTTGATCTGGTCATACTTGACGATGTTCTCGCCGAAGATCGCGAACGGCGGGATGTTGAGGACGACGCAGCGTCGCCACCGGCCGGGCTCCTTGCCAGCTGCGCCCCAGGCCGCGACCGCGCCCCAGTCGTGCGCGAGCAGGATCGCGTCCGAGCCGCCGCCGAGCGCCTCGTGCAGGTTGATCGCGTCGTTGACCATCATGCTGCTGTGAATGTGGTGGCGGTCGTCGGGAAGCTCGGTCGGGGCGAACCCGCGGTTGAACGGGGCCACCGCCCGGTACCCGGCCCCGGCCAGCGCGGGCAGCAGGTAGCGGTAGCTGTAGGGCGAGTCGGGGAACCCGTGCAGGCACAACGCCAGCGGGCCCTCTCCCTCCGTTAGGTACGTGAAAGTGAGGTTGTTGGCCCGGACGGTGCCCTGCTTGAAGTCCTGCATGGTGCTGCCCCCTTCGACTGGCTGGCATTAGCCAGCGTTCATCTACCCAGTTGTTGCATACCCGCTGCCGCTGGCCGAGCACCTGGCCGGACACTGACGACTGGCGCCCGGCGGAGCCGCACGTCTGCCACGCCGCATGCCGATCGGGTGATCGATCAGGGGACTACCACAGTCACTCGCGGACAGACTGGCTGGACGCCGACCAAGATCACCGTGCCATTGACGTGTCATTAACCCCGGTCACCAGCGGTACACCACGGTCACGCACGGACAGCCCGTTTGCCAGGTCAGCGCCCTGACAGTAGGGCGATAACCCGATTTGCAAGCAGGGGGTCAGGGGTTCAAGTCCCCGTCTTCCATTCCGCGGATCGCATCGGCGCGCGGCCCGAGACGCCACCCACAGCGGCCTGGCAACCAGCAGCGTTTTCGCCGCCTCCAGACGAGGGAATGGAAGGACGGAGCGTACAGGAGGGGAGCGCAAAGGAGAAATCGATGATCGAGGTCAAGGGTCGGAACGGCCAGGTACGCTTCGACGGCCAGCACGTCACCATCATCCGCGAGGGCTTCATTGCCCGCGCCAGCGTTGGGAAGGGCGAGAAGCGGCTGCACACCAGTCAGATCACGGCAGTGCAGTGGAAGCCCGCGGGCTGGGCATGGAATGGCTTCATCCAGTTCACGGTGCCCGGCGGCAACGAGCAGCAGTCCGCCTTTGGGAGCCAGACTACGGCGGCCGCCAAAGACGAGAACAGCGTGATGTTCACCAAGAAGCAGACCCCTGAGTTCGAGCGACTTCGCGCTGCGATCGACGAGGCCATCGCAAGCCAGCACGCCCCGCAGGATGCCGGTAACTCCCAGGGCTCCATGGCTGACGAACTGGCCAAACTTGCCGCGCTCCGCGATCAGGGCATCATCACCGATGCTGACTTCGAAGCCGGGAAGGCGAAGCTGCTGGGTACATCGTGAGCGCAGGTCCCGCGGATAGCTTCTCTCTGTGCGCGCTCCCGGGCCTGGATGAACACCACGATCAACACGGCTGGGCACACGTGAGTGCCTCACCCGCTTGGGATCGTGCCTACGGGTGACGGGCCGGTCAACCCGCCATGATCCTTTGCCCCGGGCCCCTCCACACCAGCACACCCCGCTGGCGCTGAGCCTCTGCCAGCCCAAAGCATCATGCCGCCGCTGCTCGGTCCGGTTACAGTCCCGCCACCCTCCGGGTTTCTGGCAGCTATCGGGTGAGGCACCCCTCCGCTGACGCCAGGAGTCCGCCGGGGCCGCGTACCTGGGGCGGAGGTACTCACGCTGGCGACGCCAACCTTGCAGGCTGGACGGGAGAAGCGGGAGATGCGGCCGCGGCTCGTGATCAATTCGAAGCGCTGCTGCCCATACAGGAACTGGTGCTCGGACCGAAGCACCCGGGCACGTTGGCCACACAGCGCGCCTTTGCCTACTGGATCAAGAAGGCGGGTTAACGGACTTGCTTACGCCCCCCAAACCCGGATGGCCCATCTCGTTGTGAAAAGGGCAGTCAACAGGTACAAGGCCATGGTCAAGGTGACCCAGAGCAGCACGTCCGGCCCAAGCCGCGAAAGGGCAGCGGCCACAGCCGCACCAGCGCAGGCCAGGACACCCGCAACGACTGGCAGCCAGCCCCAAGATCGTCGTGCCATTGACGTGCCATTGACAGGGGTCCGCAGCGGTATCTCACGGCCACTCACGGACAACTGCCTGGCCAGGTCAGCGTAGCTACAACAGATGGATACGTCGCTTTGCAAGCAGGTGCTCAACTGCCGCCAAGACCATGGCCACTTGACCAGCGGCGACGGGCCATCATGTTCTGACCTGACGTAACACCGGACGGGTCTCGCATGATCAAGGACTGGGGTGTACCTAGGTCTACCTAAAAGACGGCGGTTATCCCCATCGCGGCGGCGGGCGGCCGGTGCCTAGCATGAGGCGGTGACCACGCGGGAACCGGAAACCCGTGAGAAGCCGACTCGCCCCACTGGCCCGGCGGGCAACGAGCGCCTGACGGCGATGACCGGAGCAGTGCTGCTCGCGCTGTTCGTCGCCGAGTGCCTCACCCTGCTGAACATCGGCAACCTGCTCACCCTGCACGTCTTCCTCGGAATGCTGCTGCTGGGCCCGGTCGGCCTGAAGATCGGGTCCACGCTCTGGCGTTTCACCAGGTACTACACCGGCTCGGCGGCTTACGTCCGGAAGGGACCACCGGGGCCGCTACAACGGGTGACGGGGCCATTCGTCATCTTGACCACCGTGGCCGTCCTGGGCACCGGGATCATGCTGGTCGTCGAGGGCCCGGGCAACGGGAACTGGGGCCGCCTGCACCACCTGTCGTTCTTTATCTGGGTGGTCGTCATAGTCATCCACCTGGCCTCGTACGTCCCGAAGCTGCCCAGGATGCTGTCGGGCCAGGCGGATCACACCCGCCACCTGCTCGCGGCCCGGGCCACGCGCTGGCTGCTGCTATCCGGTTCCCTGGCCGTAGGCCTGGGGCTGGCGTTCGCGACCTATCACCTCTCGGCCAAATTTGGCGGCTCGCACAGCATCATCCCGTAAACCAGGTGTCAGGTCCCGGCGCGGTTGATTTCCTCGTCCAGGCTGATCTTGCTAACGGATTTGCTAACGATGGACCTGGACGACCGTGGATGCGACTGGAAGCGATCACCTTCCATGTGCGCCAAGAGCAGGGCAGGCCGACGATCGAGGACGACCCTGGACACCTCTGATCTTGCTACGGATCAGATGCTCGCTACCCCTGGGGGGCCCCTAGGGGTGGCCCTACAGCAGCCCTAGGGTGCTCAGGGCAACACGGGTAAGTGCGGGGCAGTTAGCAGGGCCACGCCGGGCGGAAGGCCAGGTCACAAGGCCAGGATCGCTACCTGGGGCGTCGCATCGATACCCTGATCGGAAACTTACCTGTACTGGCGCGCACGCATCAGCCACCCTTGGGCGGGCTGCTGCCAGGGCCGACGGGCTTGGGAGTGGCGCTGTGGGGCAGGTGGCTGACGGCCGGGGTGGATGGGTCAGGCGGCCTGGGTTGCGGGGGTGAGGGTGACTTTCATTCCGGGGTTGAGCCGTTCGAGTTCGCGGATTCTGTTTCGGGTCTGGCGGCAGGCGTCGAGCCGGGTGTAGTAGTCGGGGCCGAGCTCGCAGAACCGGACGGACGGGTCGGCGATGATCATGCACGCTATCTCGCAGATGGTGCGGGCGACCGCGACGATGGCTTTCTGCTTGCCGCGGCGGCGGGCGATGCGCCGGTACCGCTCGCCGGGGTAACTGTCGGTTCTGGCGGCGGCCATCGCGGCGCGGCCGAGGACGGCACGCAGGTAGGGGTTGCCCTTGCCGGTGCGGCCGTTACGCGAGGTGGCGCCGGACTGGATGGTGCGGCTGGTCAGCTTCGCCCAGGCCGCGGCGTGGCCGGGGGTGGGGAACACGGTCATGTCGGTGCCCAGCTCGGCGATCAGGATCTGGGCGCCGCCGGCGGCGATACCGGTGATCTCATCCAGCCGCTCGGTCACCGGCAGCACCGGGTCACCGGCGCCGGCACAGCCGGGCGCGTGCGTGCCGCCGATCTCGCCGCAGCCAGCGCACGCCGGCGCGATGCCGGGGATGGCCGCCAGGGCGGCGGTGACCTTTTCGTCCAGCCGGGTGATCTGCGCGGCCAGGCCGTCGATCAGCTCCAGCAGCATGCCGATCTCCAGCGCGTGGATGTCGCGGAACCGGCCGGTCAGCGCCGCCTCGAGCTGCGCGGTGCTGGCCTTGAGCCGCCGGTCGCCGAGGGCGGCCAGCGTCTTCGGGTCGCGCTGCCCGGCGACCAGCGCGGCCAGGAACCGCCGTCCGGACTGCCCCATCAGGTCGGAGATCACTGCGGAGATCTTCAGCAGCGCGTCCTCCAGGATCTTCTCGATCCGGTTCTGGTGCCGGGCCGAATCGGCGGCCAGCCGGGACCGCAGCCGGGTCAGCGCCCGCAGGTCCCGGATCGCCTCGGGAGGCACGAACGAGCGGCGCAGCATGCCCCGCTCGTTCAGCTTGCACAGCCACACGCAGTCCAGCTTGCCTGTTTTGGGGCGGCCGGGCAGGTGCCTGGCGTCGCGGGCGTTGACCCGGCCACACCTGCAAGCCAGCGGCCTCGGCCAGGTAGTACCAGATCCGCCAGTAGTCGCTCGTGCTCTCGATCACGAGCCGCTGGATGCCGGCTGACACCAGCTCGTCCATCAGCGCCACCACGCCGGCGTACCGCGCGCTCACCTGCCAGACCCGCTGGATGCGCCGGCGCGGGCTGGCCTCGTGCGGCACCCGGGTGCAGACCATGCCGGAGCCCTTGGCCACATCGATCGCCGCCGCCCGGCTGATCACCTCGGCCGGCTCGTCGGTCACCTCCGCCGGCTCGCCACTCAGCCCTGCCCGCTGGCCGGGCCCCGCCGGCTCGGTTGCCTTGCTTTCCCGGCCATAGCTGGCCCGCCTTTCCCGCCTGATACGACATGGCAAGGCTGCCCGGGGGACAACACAAGGGGAAAGCCGAATCTGACCGGCGTGCACGCAGCGACAATACCCAGCCCGCACGATCGTCCCCGGCGCCAGACTGATAAGCGGGCACGCAGACCCAAGGATGAAACGGCGACACGGGCAGCACGTCCACCATGCTGCGCCACCAGCCCGCCCGCCGCCCGCCAAACACGCCAACCCGGCTCGACACCGGCAGCGCCCCTACGCCACCCCGGGAAAGTGCGCCGCGGCCCACGGCCACGCGGGCAGCACACTCGCCACGCCCAGCAGCCGCGGCGCACCCCGCCGCCACTGGCGGCGGCAGCCGGCAACTCGTTTCGTGGCCACCTCACGCCACCAAAGCCCAACGACTGATAAGGAAGCGGTCCCGGAACCGTGATTAGACGAAGGCGCTGAGCTTCGCGGCGGTTTCCTGCGTGGTTCGATGCAGCACGCCATGCATGCCCACGGCGCGTGCTCCGGCTATGAACTCTGGCACGTCGTCGACCATCGCGACCTGGCCAGGCGGCAGGTCCAGGGCCTCGCAGACCAGCAGGTAGCAGGCCGGGTCCGGCTTGGCCGTGCCGATCTCATGGGAGTAAAGCACGGGATCGAAACAGTCCGCGAACCGGTACCGGGCGTGTTCCTCGCGGCGGGCGCCGTCAGCGGAGTTGCTGAGGATGGCCGTCCGGCAGCGCGGGCGCAGGCTCGCGGCGAAGGCGGCCAGCTCGGTGTCCAGCTCGCCGCAGTACCAGTCCCACATGCCCGTGAAGAACCTATGCTCTTGCCCGGGCGTCAGGCCGAGCGCTGCGGCGATCTGTGACCGGTACTGCGGCTCGCTGAGCGCGCCGGTCTCGATCAGCCTGGCCGGGGCCGCGCGTTCGATTGCCTTGCCCAGGTCGTCGGCGGTCAGCGACAGTTCCTCCAGCCACGGCTCGATCCAGGACAAGGGCGGGCCGACTTTCTCCAGCACCCCGCCGATGTCGAAAATGACTGCACGGACCGGCATACGGTGAGCCTACGGACGTGCCGTCACCGGGAGCCATCGCGGGAGCCACCCGGGCGAACGACTTCCATGGCCAGGCGAACGAGTCCGGACAACCAGGTGGTCATCACCCCAGCCCACGAACCGATCCGGACAACTTTGAACGCCTGACATGTATCTACGGATCACAATTCCGCACAGCTCTAAACGATCTTGTGGATTCTGACGAGTGCGACCTGGCCTCGTTGCAAGTCCTCATCACTAGCGTGGACGTAGGTCTTCTGGGTGAATGCCGAGGCGCTCTGCCAGTAGGTACTCGGCGCGACCGTGACTAGGCTCCCCGCGAACCGCGCCGCGATGTTATGTGGCCAGTTCCAGCATGTCGGCGACGGCCTGGAAGATGTCGGCTGCCTGGTCGTTGGCCAGGACGGCGAGCGTGATCTGCTCGTCGGGGAGCCAGGCGTTGAAGGCGAGGTAGCCGGAGTTGTCGCCGGTGTGGAAGTAGGCGCCGTGGCCGTCTGCGGTTCCGATCTGCCAGCCGTAGCCGTAGCCGGTGAATGACCAGCCTTCCTGGGTCGCTGCGGAGCCTGTCAGTGTGTGCGGGGTGAGCATCGCCTCTCGCAGCCCGGCGGGCAGCAGTTCGCCGCGGGCGATCGCCTCGTCCCAGCGCAGCAGGTCCGCGGCGGTGCGCCAGATGTCGCCGGCTCCGATGCCGATGGTGGCGAGTGCGAAGGAGGGCACCGGTTCCCCGGCGTGGTAGCCGCGTGCCATTCCGGTGCCGCCTGGCGGGTCGCCAGCGCTGGCCGCGGTCATGCCGAGCGGGCCGAAGATCTCGTCGGCCAGGAAGCTGGCATACCGCTGGCCGCCTGCCTTCTCGACGATCCAGGCCAGCAGCGTGTATCCCGGGCTGCTGTAGCGGTAGCGGCTGCCGGGCGCTGACAGCAGCGGCTGCTGCTGGAAGATGCTCAGTTCCTGCGTGGGTTCGATCGGCTGGTACAGGTCGAGGGCGGGGAAGTCGTCCAGGTGGCCGAGTCCGGAGGTGTGGGTTAGCAAGTGGCGGACTGTGATTGCCTGCCAGTCCTGCGGGCAGCCGCCGAACCAGCGGGTGACCGGGTCATCGAGCGACAGCTGCGACTGGCTGGCCAGCAGGAGTACGGCGGCGGCGGTGAACTGCTTGCTCACCGAGGCGATCTGAAACCGGGTCTCCTGGGTGCATGCCAGGCGGAGGTCCCGGTCCGCCATACCGCCGACCCACTCCGCCACGATTACGCCGCCGCGCTGGGCGAGTGCCACTCCGCTCATGTGATCAACGTGCGGTCGCGTCCAAGATCCGGTGTAAATAAGACGACGGGCGTAGGTTCCCCTTCAAGAGCTACCAACTCATCGAAGGAAGGACCTACACCCGTGCCTGTTCGAGTATCGCCTACCGACCGTATCCGCCACCACATCGACGAGCTGTTCGGTTCGGGCCGGCCGTTGCCGGAGATCCTGGAGGAGGTGGCCCGGCTCGGCGCTCAGCTGCTGATGCAGGCCGCGCTGGAAGCCGAGGTCACCGAGTTCCTGGGCCGGGACCGGTACGCCCGCGCCGCGACGGCCGAAGATGCCCGGCCCGGGTCGCGTAACGGCTACCGGGAGGTGACCGTGAAGACCACCGCCGGGCCTGTCGCGCTGGCCCGGCCCAAGCTGCGCGGCACCGCCGGGGCGTTCGCCTCCCGCCTGTTCGGCGCGCACGTCACCAAGACCAACGCCCTCGAATCGCTGGTCATCGCATCGTTCATCCGGGGCCTGTCGGTGCGGGACGTGGAGGCCACCTTGGCCGACGCGCTCGGCGACCAGGCCGCCATCTCCAAGTCCACCGTCTCCGCCGTGTGCCAGGCGATCAAGGACGAGTACCAGGCATGGGCCGGGCGCCGCCTGGACGAGATCACCCTGGACTACCTGTTCCTGGACGCCAGCTTCTTCCGGATGCACCCCGGCTCCCCGGCCGAGCCGGTCCTGGCCGCCTGGGGCATCACCACCGAGGGCAAGCCCGCCTTCATCGGCTTGGGCCCCGGCACCGGCGAGTCCTTCGACGCCTGGAAGGACTTCCTTTCCGACCTGCGCGACCGCGGCCTGGCCAGCCCGCTGCTAGTCATCAGCGACGGCGCCCCAGGCCTGATCGGCGCGATCGAGCAGGCCTACCCCGCCGCGCTCAGGCAGCGCTGTCTTGTTCACCGAAACTGTAAAGAAATAACGTGGTGGATCATGGTTTGGTGTTTGATGGTGCGGTATGGCGATCTCGTCCGATGTGCGCGGCCAGCTGGCGTTGAGGTGGGAGGTGCTGTCGCCTCATCTGAACGAGCGGCAGCGGCGGTTGCTGCTGGGGGCGGAGGCCCGGTTGCTGGGACATGGCGGGGTCCGGGCCGTCGCCCAGGTGGCGGGGGTGAGCGAGACCACCGTCCGGACCGGTGTCTTCGAGCTGGAGGAGGGCCAGGATCCGTTCCCGGATGGCCGGGCCAGGCGGCGGGGCGGGGGCCGCAAGGGCGCGGGGGAGCTGGATGCGGGGCTGGTGCCGGCGTTATTGGCGCTGGTCGAGCCGGATGAGCGGGGGGATCCGGAGTCGCCGCTGCGGTGGACGACCAAGTCGCTGCGGCACCTGGCCACCGAGCTGACCCGGCAGGGGCGTCCGGTGTCGGCTCCGACGGTGGGGCGGTTGCTGCGGGCGGCCGGGTTCAGCCTGCAGGCCAATGCCAAGACGCTTGAAGGTGCCCAGCACCGTGACCGGGACGCCCAGTTCCGTTATATCTACGAGCGGGTCAAAGAGCACCAGGCCGGCGGGGAGCCGGTGGTCAGCGTGGACACCAAGAAGCGGGAGCAGCTGGGGCGGCTGCCGATGGCCGGCCGGGAGTGGCGGCCCAGGGGCCAGCCGGTGAAGGTGGAGGATCACTCCTTCTTCTTCACCGGCCCGGAGGTGGAGCAGGCGATCCCGTACGGGATCTACGACATCACCCGCGACAGCGGCTGGGTGAACGTCGGTACCTTTTCCGGATTACGCGATCTTGCTGTTAGCGCTGGTTGTGATGATTGGCATGCCGAGGTCGGTGGGACCGGTCTGACGGCTTGAGCTTCGGTCCAGGGTGCGGTCGAGGCTGGCGAGCTTTTCTTTGGCTCTGGCGAGGCTGACCTGCAGCCCTTGGACTTCACCGAGCCAGCCGTTGGCTCGTGCCTCGGCGACGCGCTCGGTGAGGTTGCGGATGATCTCGGCCAGGCGCGGGCGCTGCCGGGGCGAGACCCGGAGCATCGGGCAGCGCACGCACGCGTGCTCGTGCTGGCAGGGCGTTCCGTAAGGCCGGGCGCATTCCCCGAGTTCCACCTTGCGCTCAGTGAAGTGCTGCTGGAACTCGCGCCACTCGGCGTCGGTGGGCTCGCGGTACTCCTCCGGCGGGCGGACGGCTCGCCGCCCGTTCAGGAAGGCGCGGTAGGAGCGGATCAGATCGTCCTGGAACACGGCCAGGTAGGCCTCGGTCGTGGTCACGGAGGCGTGGCCGAGCAAGCGGGCGGCGATGTGGACCGGAAGCCCTCCGGTGACGGCGTCGGTGGTGAAGATTCTGCGGAAGTCGTGCGGGAGGTAGCGCAGCGGCTGCCCGGTCTGGCCGGTGATCCCGGCCCGCGTCAGCGCGCCGCCGATCAGGCGGCTGAGCATCTTGTAGTTCATCACGTCGTGCTTCCAGCCGACGCGGCGCTGGAACAGGTGCGGCAGCGGCGGTCCGGTGACGTGCTCGCAGGAGTCGTAGCGGGCGACCAGCGGGATCACGCCGTCGTTGTCGCCGCGCAGCCTGCTGATGACGGTGGCCAGGACGCTGGCCAGCTCGGGGCTGACGAGCAGCAGCCTCTCCTCGTTGCTCTTGGACGGGACGATCTGCAGCAAGGGGACGACTTCGCCGGTGCCGGGGAGCTGATAGGACACCAGCGCCAGGTGCGTGATCTCCTGCAGTTCTTCGATCCGGATGCCGGTATGGCGGAGCGTCTCGATGACGGCCAGGGCCCAGAAGGCCTCGTCCTCGCTGTGCGTGACGTCATGCTGGACGCCGCTGTCCAGGTCTTCGGCCAGGATCATCGACTGCCGGTACTGCAGCCGCCGCGGGGCCCGGTCCTGCTCGCGGCTGATGCGCCGGTAGCGGCGCCCGGCGTGCTCGAAGGCCTGTCCGATGGCGGCTGCTTCCGCGGCGGCCAGCAGTTCTTCCTGATCGGCGTGGTGTGATTCGGCGGCGGCCAGCAGGTCGGGAAGCCGGGGCAGCCGTTCGCGGATCCGCTGGTGCATCCGGGCCTGGACTTGTTTCTTCTCCTTGGCGAAGCCGGCGAGGTCGCTCTGGCGGACCGGACTGGGCACCGCCCACCGAACCCAGCTCGGGTCTTCCAGCGCCCACAAGGCGATATCGAGGTAGAAGGCCCGCACCGACACCAGCACGCCCAGCCGGTTGGTGCGGGGAACCTG
>CAWIDQ010000014.1:0-4634 GCA_963834695.1 uncultured Actinomycetota bacterium | reverse complement strand
GCCGTAATGCTCAGACAACGGGGCCATCGACGCGTACTGGTTCCCGTAGAACGCCCGCTCGTACTCCCCGATCACGACCGCGTCCCAGCCCCGCTCCGGATCCGCCAGCTGCGCCACCAGGGCGCCGGCCTGCGGGCGCCGCGCCCACGGCAGCTCACGGGACTCCCCGCTATCGAAGAACTCTGCGACGATCACCCCGGCCCCGGCAATAAGCATCATCGCCTGCTGCAGCTGCCGCGCCCGCGACGTCACCGGATCCTGCCAGTCCTCCGTCGACACCCGCCCGTAAAACACGAACCGCAGCACACCCCGCGCACGCTTCCGCGCACGGCCGCTGAGCTTCTCCGCCCACGATGACAGCACGTCCCCACCCGCACCAGACCGGTCAAGTGAGCGGTCCGCCATCACCACACAAGCCGTCTCCCGCTGCTGCCCAGCCGTGACCATGGACCACAATTACCGCACCAGCCCACATCTAAACATGAGCCCGCCCAGAACACACAGGACACGAGACCACCGGCAGAGGGACAGGCTCCACACGCTCTCATTGCGGCAGAAGCGGACGTTCGCCCCAAAGATGGCGATGTATATTTATGCAAGCTGACCTACCACTCATCGCATCGAGCCCGCACTGGCAGGGCAGCCGAGAGGCGTGGAGTGCCCTACTTCCGCTCACGTAGCCGCCGATCTGGCGCGTCGTCATTTGGCTTAGATTCCGGCTGACAAGAAGTCCAGATCGGGCAGTTCTGGGGTCCTCAGCTCCGCCAGGCGATCGCGCGGACATGGCAACGCTGGCGGCGTGAGGAACAATTTAGTGTGCCGGTGCTGGCCGGCGGCGTTAGCTGCTGCCAGGGCAACATCCGGCCGCCTGCCAAGCGGCTGGGCGGTTGCCAGCTGCGGGCTTGCTGGAATGATCTTGGTGCCTGCTCGCGCCAGTTCTGCAGCCACGCGGCGTCTTGTCCGGTACCCGGTCATTCCCTGCCGCTGCGCCGCGCCGTGCCTGGCGGTGATTCCGCAGCCTGCGCGCCGGGTTTCCCGATCAGGGCGGCGAGCCGGCGGAATTCGCCCAGCGCGTAATCGGTGACCTCGTCGTCGTCCATCGCCGCACCGCGCCCGAGCGCACTGCCATAGGCAGCCTCGCCGAGCGCCCGGCGGGCGGTGACCTGGGCTTCGTCGATACGGAGCCGCTCGTCTTGGTGAATGGCCGAGACGGACGCCGGGAAATGCGCGGAGAAGGCTCCGGACAGCACCGCGGCGGGTTCGGCTTCGCCGAGCCGGGCCAGCACCACGGCGACGACCTGGAGCGTCATGCCGAGCAGTAGCCGGCTGCCGCTGGCGTGTTGCCGCGCCATAGCTTCCTGCAGCGCGGCCAGCGCTCCGGGCAGGTCCCCGGTCCGGGCCCGGATGACGCCAGCCCACGTCAGGGCGATGTCGCGAACGGGGTCGTAGGCTCCGGCGCGGGTTAGGGCCAGGCTGTCCTCGATGAGCATCAGCGCGGCCTGCGGGTCGCCGGCCCATATCGCGGTCGCGGCCGCACAGAAGGCCATCGCCGACAGCGCCGGGTTCTGGACCTTTCGGGCCACCTCGACCGCCTCCATCGCGGGCGGCCGCGCCGCCGCGTAGTCTCTGGCGGCGGTCCAGGCCATCGCTTCCGTGGCATGGCAGTATCCGACGAGGATGTCGATGCCCTGGTCCGCGGCCTCCTGGCGGGCCTCGCGGGCGATGCTGGCCCCGCGTTCTGGCTGCCCGGTCAGCGTGCAGATCTGGGCGAGCAGCAGTCGCAGCAGCCCGAGGCCGACCGGATCGCCGGATGCCGGGTCTTGCAGGGCGTCCTCGGCCCGCCGCTGCGCCAGCGGAAGGTCGCCGCCCCAGAACGCACCATATGCCGCTGCGGCGATGACCCTTGCGCGCAAGGCGGGCGGGCACCCGCCGATCTGAGCGAGGCAGGCGTCGGCCCAGCCGCTCGCGGTACTGGGCGATGTGACGGCGAAGCCGGCCAGCGCGGCGACGATCCGGAAGGCGAGCGGGCGCGCCTGGCCGCCGATGGCCAGGGCCCAGGTGACGGCGGCCTGCAGGTTGTCGCGCTCGGCCCGGATCCGCGGCTGCCACTCCAGTTGGGCGGGGCCGCGCAGTTCGGGTGCGGCCCGTTCGGCGAACGCCGTGTAGTGCTCGGCGTGCCGGCGCCGCAGCCGGTCTAGCTGGTCGCCGGCGGCTGCCAGTTGCTGCCGGGCGTAGGCCCGCATCGTCTCCAGCAGCCGGTAGCGGCTGGTCTGGCCCGGCCCTTCCTCTCCGGCGACCATGGACTTGCCCACCAGGGAGGTCAGGCTGTCCAGGATGTCCCACCGCTGCAGGCCGCGAGCCGGCGACGGCGGCGGCCGCGGCGGCGTCGAAGCTGGCCGGGAAGACCCCCAGGGCGTCGAAGACGCGGCGGTCGGCCTCGCCGAGCAGCGCGTAGGACCACTCGACGGTGGCCTGCAGCGTCTGCTGGCGGCTGGCGGCATCGGCCCGGCCCCGGGTCAGCAGCCGGAACCGCTCATCGAGCAGCCCGGCGATCTCGGCCGGGCGCAGCGCCACCACACGCGCGGCGGCCAGCTCGATCGCCAGCGGGATCCCGTCCAGGCGCCGGCAGATCTCGCCGACCGCGGCCACGTTCGCCAGGGCTCAGGGAGAAGTCGCCGCGCGCGGCGGTGGCCCGCTGGGCGAACAAGGACACCGCGTCGCTGGCGCCGGCGGCCGCCATGGTTGCCTCCGGGGGCGGCAGCGACAGCGGCCGCAGCCCGAACACCTGCTCCCCGCCCACGCCCAGCGGCTGCTGGCTGGTAGCCAGGATGCGCACCCCCGGGCAGCCGCGCAGGATGTCCGCGGCCAGCGCCGCGGCCGCGGCCGCCAGGTGCTCGCAGTTGTCCAGCACCAGCAGCAGCGCGCTCCTGGTCCGCAAGAACTCCACGACGCTGCCAGCCGTGGACAGGCCGGTCCGCGGCCGCGCCCGCAGCGCGGCCAGGACGGCCCGCGCCATCGTCTCCGCGTCCCCGGCCGCGGCCAGCTCGCACAGCCACGCGCCATCACCGAAGGACGCCAGCTGGTCCGCCGCGGCCTGCAGCGCCAGCCGGGTCTTGCCCACCCCGCCCGGCCCGGTCACCGTCACCAGCGGCGACCGCGCCATCGCCGCGGCCAGCTGACCGAGCTCGCCCGGCCCGGCCGACGAACGAGCTGAGCTGGACCGGCAGGTTCCCGGCGAACGCCTCCAGCGTGCGCAGCGGCGGGAACTCCCGGCGCAGGCCGGGCCCGGTCAGCTGGAAGATCCGCACCGGCCGGGCCAGATCCCGCAGCCGGTGCTCCCCCAGGTCCACCAGCGCGCACCCGTCCGGCAGGTCCTCGCGCACCAGCAGCTCGGTCGCCCCCGACACCAGCGCCTGCCCGCCATGCCCGGCGGCCATCAGCCGCGCGCACCGGTTCAGCGGCTGGTTCAGGTACTGCCCGCCGCCCAGCACCCCCTCATCGGTGAGCAGCCCCATCCGGGCGGCCAGCGGCCCGGTCACCTCCCCCCAGTCCTCCGCGCCCAGCCCCTGCTGCGCCGCCAGTACCGCCCGGACCGCCTCCCGGGCCGAGGCGAACACCGCGGCCATGCCCGTCGCCCATCGTGGAGAACACCACCCCGCCGTGCGAGTCGACCGCCCCCCGCACGATCGCGTCATGACGCGCCAGCGCGTCCCGCATCTGCGCCGGGTGCGCCTCCCACCGCCGCGTCGACCCCTCCAGGTCGGTGAACAAGAACGTCACCGTGCCCTGCGGCAGCCCCATCGCAAGGTCCCCTCCGCCAGACCCACGCCGCGAGGCGAGCCCGTTACCGGCGGCAGGCCGGACCGCCGTCGCCCTGCCCGCCCCCGCCGCCGCGCCGACCGGGACCGATCCGGGATCATTGTCGTAGGCGGGCGGCCCGAACGCCTCCCGCAAGGCCTCGGCGAACTCCCGGCAGCTCGGGTAACGGTCTTCCGGCGCCTTGGCCAGCGCCCGGCCCAGCACCGCATCCACTCCAGGCGGCAGCCGCTCATCGCGGGCGCGGAACACCACCGCCATCCCGCCCGCGCCGATCTCGTCTTCCAGCAGGTACCCGGCGATCTGCGAGCCCAGGGACAACGCGGCCGGCCCGCCGCCAGATCCCCCGGGCACACCCACGCCCACCACACCTCCAGCGTCTGCGGCCCCGGCCCAACCTCTTGGCACCGGTCAAGGGACGGCTCACACGCGGCCGCAACCACGCACATCTGCCGCCAGGCTACCCAGTATCCGGTTCAGCCAGCACCGGCCGCAACCTCGGCGCCGTGACCTGACCGGCATAACACGGCACCCGTAAAACCCCCCGCCAGCCAGGGCTGGCAACCTTCTCGGGCCCGCCCCACCGCAGCAGCTGACCCTACAGGTCTGGGTGCATCCAGTGCGGGCTGGTACTCGCCCAGAATCGAGTGATCTGCGCACAGCCGACCAGGCCCTTAGCCCATCCATAGTCGGCAGGGAGAGTGCCCTCTATACGAACGACAACCAGGCTGAATTGACGATCGTGGTCAACGTAGTGATATGCAGACTGGCGCATAAGTATGCGCAGATGCAATATCCGCTATTCACGCATGAGCGTG
>CAWIDQ010000013.1:0-12257 GCA_963834695.1 uncultured Actinomycetota bacterium | reverse complement strand
TGGCCAGCGATATCACACTCTTATCGGATGAGGTCGACGAGGCAGCAGGCTAGCGATCTTGAGCATGGCACGCGGATCGGCGGGACGTGACAGAACATCTGTTCTCGCGCGCCTTGGACGACGATCTTGGCCGCCTGCCAGGAGGGCCAGATCGGCGGATCCGGCGCGCAGCATGTTTGGTTTGTCGTCATCGCCTGTGGCCGTCGACAGGATGCCGCCAGCCCTGACCGCGACCGCCACGGTGAGCGTTCCCGTGTCAAGATGAGCCTGACGCAGGCGCCTATCGGCCAGGCACGCCAGCAGCCGGGTTCGCCGCGAACGACGCTTGGCGCTCATGCCGGGTGGCGCCTGACACCATGCCGCCGCGCGGTTGTCCTGCATGGTCTTCGTGACCGGGCTCAGACCCGTCATGTCCATGTCCCCGGGGTGAGCGCGCATCCGGACCGGGCCTGCGGCGTCGTGCTGGCCGGTGCCGCGATCACGGTGGTGAAGATCCCGCGCGGGACTTCAAGCGGAGGCATACGCCCGGCGCTGGGCGGTCAACTCTTGCGTCCGACCCCGCACCACAGGACCGTGGGGCTGGCCGCTTCCAGGTCCGATGCGGGCCGCCACTGCGGTACCGGCACCACTCCCGGCTCGGCCAGCTCGAAGCCGTCGAAGAACCGCAGGACCTCGGCCCGGGTGCGGTGGGTAACCTTCTCGGCGACCAGCTCGTTCATCGTGTCCGCGATCTCGGCCATCGCCGCGGCCTGGATGTCGCGGGCTGGGTGCGACAGCGCCAGGTAGCTCCCGGACGGCACGCTGGCAGCCAGCCTGGCCACGATCGCGTACGGATCGTCGTGATCGCTGATGTGCTGCAAGATCGCCACCAGCATGACGGCCACCGGACGGGAGAAATCCAGCACTTCCGCCGCCGCGGCAACGATCGCCTCCGGGTCGCGCAGGTCGGCGTCGACGTACGCCGTGGCCCCCTCCGGCCCGCTCGCCAGCAACGCCTTGGCATGGGACAGCACCACCGGGTCATTGTCCACGTACACCACCCGGCACTCCGGCGCCGCGCCCTGGGCCACCTCGTGCGTGTTGTTCGCGGCCGGCAGGCCAGTGCCGATATCCAGGAACTGGCGGACCCCGGCCTCGCGCACCAGGTACCGCACCGCTCGCCCCAGGAAGGCCCGGTTCCCGCGCGCCGAGCGGACGATATCCGGATGAGCCGCGATCATACGTTCAGCGGCTATCCGGTCGACGGCGAAGTTATCCTTCCCGCCCAGCCAGTAGTCATAGACCCGGGCGATGTGCGCCACGGTGGTGTCCACCCTGGCCGCCACCGCCCCGGAATCATCCGGCCGACCGGATGACAGCCAGCGCCTTGCCACGATGCACCTCCTACCCGCTCCCCGTAGCCCAGCCGGGACAGCCAGGCAAGCCGCACACCGACGCTAGCACCGTAACTCCAGCTACACGACCCCGAAACACAGAGCCGCACGAAACGCCGACTATTTGCCGGCTGGTCCCGCCATGCGGAGGTGGATCACCGAATGCAGAACGGCCTGTTCTGACCGCACAGGGCGGTCCGGCGCGGCGACGGCACGCCTGCTGTGCTTCGGCGGCGTGGGTTTCACCGGTGGACTCGCGGCGGGGGCGAGCCGGGTGGGCGACGTGCGGCTGCTTGACCCGCCGATCTCTGCGCAATGTAGCCATGGCCTGCGCTTAGCCGGCGGACCTGGTGAGTTCGGCGGCGAGTGACCGCGCTGCCTTCTCATCAAGCGGCGCGTGACCGACCAAGAGCCGGTAGTAGAGCACGCCGTAGGCCATGTCCACCAGCATGTCGAGGTCCGCCTCTGCTGCGAGTCCCCCGGCATTCCGGCCGCGCTCTAGCAGGGCGCGCAGCGCTGCCCGCCGGACGGCGGTGAAGTCCGCGAGCACTCGCGCGACATGCTCATCGTGCTGCGCTTGCGCGACGATCTGCCGGAGCCTGTTTGCCAGGCCCTCGTTTTCCAGGCCCGCGAAGCTGTCGGTGAAGAACGCCGCCAAATCCCCGGTGAACGAACCGGTGTCCCGTTCGGGGACGACAACCCGCGCGTGGCGCGCCAGGGCCTCGGCGACCACGGCGCCCTTCGACGGCCACCAGCGGTAGATCGTCTGTCGTCCAACGCCCGCCTCCGCGGCGATCGCGTCGATCGTCGCGGCCTCGGTTCCGGGGCCGCTGAGCAGCCGGAACGTGGCGTCGAGGATCGCTGCCTTCGCCGCGTCGTTGCGCCGTCGGCCGGTATGCGGACGGCGGGGACTGTCACTCATGACGGGCAGCCTACCAATTTGACGAGACTGCAAGTACCGGTAAAGTTTGCAGGGACAGTGAGTCTCGACAAAACGAAGGGCTGGGCACCATGTCATTCGACGGGCAGCGAGTAGTGATCATCGGCGCCAGCGCCCGGATAGGCGAAGCGGCCGCCAAGGCCTTCGCGGCGCGAGGCGCGGCGGTGACCATCACCGGGCGGTCCAAGGAACGCCTGGACCAGGCGGCGCAGCGGATCGGCCACCCCGTCCTCGCCGTCGAGCTCGACGCGACCAGCCGCGGGGCGCTGGACGCCTTCTTCGCCGCCATCGCAACGATCGACCACCTGGTGCTGAGCGCCAGCCCGGGCGCCGTGGGCGCCGGCCCGATCGCCGCCCTGGACGAGGCCGCGCTCCGGCAGGACTTCGACGTAAGTTCTTCGCGTATGTGAAGGCGATCCAGGCGGCGCTGCCGCAGTTGCGCCGGGACGGCTCGGTGACCCTGGTCACCGCGGCATCGGCCCGGGCGGCCTTCGCCGGCACCGCCGGGATCGCCGCGGCCAACGGGGCGCTGGAAACGATGGTCGCCCCGCTCGCGGTGGAACTTGCCCCGCTGCGGGTGAACGCGGTCTCGCCAGGCGTTATCGACACGCACTGGTGGAGCGCCCTGCCTGAGGACCAGCGGCGGGCCTACTTCGAGTCGGTAGCGGCGTCAGCCCGGTGCGCCGGGTCGGCAAGCCGGATGACGTCGCCGAGGCCATCGTCTACCTGGCCGGCGCCGGCTTCGTCACCGGCACCGTCCTGGAATGCACCGGCGGGTCCAACCTCACCGCCGCGGCCCTCGCCAGCTGACCCTCGATACGAGGAGAACTGATGCAATCCCAACGGGAGGACCGATGGCTGACACGCGAATCGCCCTGGTGACCGGCGCGACGGCAGGCCTGGGCCGGGCGGTCGCCGACGCCCTCGCCGACCACGGAATGCACGTCCTCGTGCACGGCCGTGACGCCAAACGCGCGGCCGCCGTCGTGGACCAGATCTCCAAGTCCGGCGGTACCGCCCAGGCCGTGCTCGCCGATCTGGCCTCACTTGACCAGGTCCGTAAGCTGGCAGACCGGATAACCGCAGACCATAACGCCATCACACTGCTGATCAACAACGCCGGGGTCGGCGCGGGCAGACCGCCCTACCGCAAACGGCAACTCAGCGCAGACGGTCACGAACTGCGTCTCGCCGTCAACTACCTCGCCCCGGCGCTGCTCGCGCGGCGGCTGATCCCGCCCCTCAAGAACGGGGCTCCCGCACGGATCGTCAATGTGGGTTCGGTCGGGCAGGCTCCCGTCGACTTCGCCGACCTGCGGATGGACAACCACTACACCGGCTCCCAGGCCTATTACCGCAGCAAATTCGCTCTTGCCGCGTTCACCTTCGACCTCGCCGAAGAGCTCGCGGACAGCGGGATTACCGTGAACTGCCTGCACCCGGCATCGCTGATGAACACCCACATGGTCAGGGAATCAATGATCCCGCCCATGTCGACCGTGGCCAGCGGCGTCACGGCGGTCATGAACCTGGCGACCGGACCGGCCGGCGGCACCATCACCGGGCGTTACTTCGATGGCAGGATCGAGGCCACAGCACACGAAGGAACCTACGATCCAGCGATCCGGTCCCGGCTGCGCACGGTCACCGCCGAACTGCTGGCGCCCTTCCTGACGAGCAGCGACCAAGCCACCCGATAGCCGAGGCCCCGTATCAGTCAGGTAACGGACGGCGACCGGGCTGATACGAGGGCCCGGCCAAGCCAGGCCCGGTCAGGGCACGTCGCGGCGGCCGGTCTGAGTGATTCCGGGCGGCCCCGGTGGCCGTCCCGTAGCCGAAGGCGCGGCCAGCGTGGTCTGGGCTGCCACGCTGCCCGACAACGGCCCGGCCGGCGGCTTCTTCCGCGCCGCCCGTCCCCTTCCCTGGTAAATCAGGAGGACGAACCGGCATGCCAGACACCTACCTCGTCACTGGCGGGCCGGCCGTACCGGCCGGATCGCTCCAACGCGCTATCCGGCAAGACCGAGCGTCGGCAACAGCGCCGATCAACCAGATCTGCGCTGGACGCGGGTCATCCTGGCACGCTCTGGTCGACGTGCAGATAACCGGCGGGTACGCGCGCGCAAGCTACGCCAGCGGCGGTGGCGGTGCGTCACGGGTGCCGCGGATCGCAGGCGACGTGACCGCCGGCCCTGCCCTTGTCAGCTGCGTGCTGGTGGGCTATGCGCCGTGCGTGGAAAGGCGCCGCTTTTGATCTGCTCTGGCGCGGCTGGCCGCCGGGGACTGCCGTATGGGGGTTCAACTCGGTTTTATGGGGGTTCAACTCGGCGGCAAGGTCGTCTGGGCCGGTTTACGGGGCTGCGGCTGCGGTGCGGGAACTGCCGGGCGGCAGCGGGAGGCTGTCACCGTGCTTCCCTGATCATTGAGCGTAGTGAGGCGGCTGCCGCGGTCCGGCCCTGCCTGCGGTCCCATTCCGGCTGACCGCCCTCATCGTTTCCGCAGTTCACACGCCTGGACCGGTCGGGCGGGCCGGTGCTGCCGCCTCTTTTCGTCGGCGAGATGCGAGCCTGGCGGGCCCTTGTCGTGTTAGCTTGGAGTGGTGATGGATCACCGATCTGGTGATGTATCACTCGAATGGGTGTTCAAGTCCCTCGGACACGTTAAATCCCCATGAGCGGCCGTTCACGGGCATGCTCGACCGTTACCCGCGCCTAGCCTCCGGCCGCGGCGGGTGCTCTATTTCTTGCTTTTCGCTAGGCGGTCCTCCTTTCCTTGTCATGGCGTGAGCGGGTGCCTACGGCGTCCGTGCCGATGGTGATCGTCGGCGCGTGGTGATCTCCGGCGCGTAGGGTCCGACTGGACGGGTCGTAGGTGAGGGCGGTGCCGTCGGCGCGCAGCCGGTCGATCAGCGCTGCCGTATCGTTCGGGCCGGTCAGCTGCGCCATACCGCGGCTCCCGCCGACGGGCTTCCTGGCAGGGCCGGCGAGCAGGATGGCAATAGCCGCCAGGTGCGGCAGGATCTGGTCCTCACGGATATAGGTGTTCTTGGGCCGGGCGGGATCGGGGACGACAGCGCTGGTGTAGCCGCCTCCGATGGCTGCCGGTTCCACACCCGCCGCCCGGTGTACCGGGGGTTGGCCAGGATCGCCGCGACCGTCCGCAGCGTCCACCCGCTGCCCGTCCGGTGACGGTTCCGTCCCGGGTCCGCCGCCGACGGGCACGGCACCCCGGCATCATTCAAAGCACGGGTGATCCGCGCCGCGGAGTGCCCCGCCAGCCGCTGGCCGAACATCCACGTGACGACCGGTGCGGTCACCGGATCGGGCTCCAGCCGGTGCGCCCGCCGCCCCCACGCGGCATGCGCCTTGTTCGGATGCGGACCGGCATCAGCGAGCCGGTACCCGTACGGCGGGCGGCTACCCAGGTACCGGCCCTGCTCCAGCGTCTGCGCCGCCATCGCTGTCCGCACCCGGACCCGCGTCCGCATAATCTCCCGCTTCGACGACAACCCGAGCGCCACCATCGTCTGCTCGTGATCCTCGCCGTGCCAGTCCACCCGGCCGCCCACTTCGGGCATCCACAGCGAGACCCCGTAGTGCTCGAACAGCGGCCATCGACGCGTACTGGCTGCCGTAGAACGCCCGCTCGTACTCCCCAATCACGATCGCGTCCCAGCCCCGCTCTGGATCCACAAGCTGCGCTACCAGAGCAGCGGCCTGCGGCCGGCGCGCCCACGGCAGCTCACGGGACTCCCCGATATCGAAGAACTCCGCCACGATCACCCCGTGCCCGGCGGTCAGCATCATCGCCTGCTGCAGCTGCCGCGCCCGCGACGTCACCGGATCCTGCCAGTCCTCGGTCGAGACCCGCCCGTAAAACGCGAACCGCTGCCACCCCCGGCTCTGCACCCCGTCGCGGCGGCTGGCCAGCCCCTCCGCCCAGGAGCCGAGCATGTCCCCGCCCGGCTGCCTCCCACCGCGCGGCGGGAGCATCCCCATCGGCGCCGCACACACGTCCAGGCCACCTCCCCGGCACCCACATCAAAGGAAAAGGCACTATCTCCTTTCATAATCCGCGGATGAGCGCCATAAATCCAGACTGCAAGAAGAAGCGGAACCTGCAGCCCGGATCGAATAACAATTTATGCCGCTATTCCATGACATTTACATGTATTTTTATAACCATTCCCGCCGGGACGGCTGAGAGGCCAGATGGCTACGACCGGACGGCGACTCCCAGCACCTGACCCGGGTAATGCCGGCGGAGGGAAATCGCCTCGCAGGTCTCCTCCTGCCCTGAGCCGGGCTGACCCGATGGCCCGGGGCAACGCATCCAGCACTCCGGCCATGGTCAGGGCCGACCAGCCCCGACGGCGGCAAACGCGTCCACGACGCGTTCTACCCCGGTACCGCCGATGAAGCCCGGTGAGCGGGGGGCGGGATCCGGGTGGTCGCACCACCGTCCGTTCAGGATCAATGTCTGCGTCGTCGTCCCAGGCCGCCGCCGGCCAGAACTCGCAGACGTGCGCGTGACAGCCACCGCTGTAGGCGTCGCGGATCTGCACCACGGTGCCAGGCTGCGGCCAGGTCACGCAGGTGACCGCGTCCGGGGCCGCCGATCCCACCGACATGATCGCTACCCAGGCGGGCGTGGCCGCGGTGCTCGACAGCCACGATGTGGCGGTCACCAGTGATGGCGGCCTCACCATCACGCGCCACCTCAGCCCGTGCACGACGGCGGCCAGCACGCCGGAATCCTCTGTCGCGGTGATGGCGCCGGACGGGCTGGCGCTGCTGTGCATCGGGCAGGGGTTCACGGGGCACACCGTCAAGACGGTCTACACCAGCGGTGACCTCGGCGCGACCGGGGTCAAGACGGGTGTGCCCGGCACCGCGGGTGACGGCGGCACCATCGCGGCGGCTAACCGCAGCCAGCTGGTGATCGCCACGGCCAGCGCCCCAAGCTGGCTCTACTACTCCGGTGATGGCGCCGCACAGTGGCAGACGGCAGTCACCGAGCCTGACGGCGGGCAGGGCTGGGCCGACCTCGGGTTCACCACGGCCAGCGACGGAGTGGTCATCCACGGTCCCGCCGCCAGGGGCTTCGCCGGCCAGCTGCTGCTCACCGGGGACGGCGGCCTGACCTGGCGGCGGGTCAGCTTCTGAGCGGCCCGGCTGACCACGCGGGTGCGCAGCGCCGCCTGCAGTTGCTCGGCCAGCATGCTGCGTTCCATGATGGCTCGTTCCTGGAGCGCGATGGTGGCGTGGCCCCCCGGCCACGACGAGTTCCTCGCCGGTCCAGGCACCCTCCGTGTCGGCGCGCGCCTGCAGCGGTGCGGGCAGGATGTCACGCCAGGTGTTGGTGACCGGGTTGTAGCTGGCGTTGGTCAGCCAGGTGGCCGGTCGGCCGGCCACTTGCGTCTGGAATCGGCCCAGCCTTGGCATCTTTCCTCCGCCGGCCAGGTAGAGGCTTACGGCCCTAGTTCCCAGCCCTTGACAGCGCTCACGCTTTGGTGGTTCAGCGTCATGCGACGGGCAGGCAACGCCGCTGGCAAGCCAGGAGCGTTGCCGGCCTGCGGCGGCTAGACGGGTGTGCCTACCGGGAGGGAGTGCATCGGGTGGATCACGTGAGCGAGTACAGCCGCAAGCTCGTCTCCCCGCAGGAGGCGGTCAGGGCCGTCAAGTCAGGGGACTGGGTGCAGTACGGGCATCACGCCAACTCGCCCGTCTACCTGGACGGGTTCCTGGCCAGGCGGAAGGACGAGCTGCGGGATGTCAAGGTGTGCGCGGTGGTCTTCCCGGGCCTGGCGCAGGTAGCTGTGTGCGATCCCGGCCGCGAGCACTTCATCTACAGCAACTGGCATTTCGGCCCCGGCGACCGCATGCTCCACGATCAGGGACTGTGCAATTACATTCCCATCCTCTACCACGAGGGCCGCATGTATTTCGAGCGCTACCTCGAACCCGACGTCGCGATGATCAAGGTCGCGCCGATGGACAAGCACGGGTTCTTCAACTTCGGCACCGGCAACAGCCTGCACGCCACCATCGTCGAGGGGTCGAAAACGGTGATTGCCGAGGTCAGCGACAAGATGCCCTACGTCTACGGCGGCAACGACGAGGCGGTGCACATCTCCGACGTCGACCTGATCGTGGAGTCGGACAACCAGCCGCTGGTCCAGGTGCCCGGTGCCGAGCCCACCGCGGTCGACAACCAGGTCGGGGAGCATGTGATGGAGCACCTCGAGGACGGGTCGGTGATCCAGCTGGGCATCGGCGGGATGCCGAACGCCATCGGGGGGATGATCGCGCGGTCAGATCTGAAGGACCTGGGCGGGCACACCGAGATGCTGGTCGATGCCTACGTTGACATGTACGAGTCGGGCGTGATGACCGGCAAGCGGAAAGCCTTCGACCGGGGCAGGATCGCCTTCACCTTCGCCCTGGGCACCCAGCGGCTGTACGACTGGATGGACCGGAACCGGGCGATCGCCAGCTACCACGCCGACTACACCAACCACCCGCAGGTCATCGCGCGGCTTGACAACGTGGTGTCGATCACCAACGCCATCGAGGTCGACCTGTACGGCCAGGTGGCCGCCGAGTCGCTGGGGCCGCGCCAGATCAGCGGCAACGGCGGAATGCTGGATTTCGTCTACGGGGCCTTCCATTCCAGCGGCGGCAAGTCGTTCATCTGCCTGCCGTCGCTGCGGGAGAGCAAGACGGGACAGCGGGTATCCCGGATCGTGCCCGCCCTGGACCCGGCCACTATCGTCACCGTGCCGCGCACCATGACCAACTACGTGGTGACCGAGTACGGGGCGGTCGACCTCAAGGCCAGGACCACCTGGGAGCGGGCGGAACTGCTGATCAGCATCGCCCATCCCGATCAACGAGACGACCTGATCAAAGCCGCAAAAGAGATGAACATCTGGGTCAGGTCGAACAAGATCTGACGGCGCCTCACAGCTGGCTGGGACCGTAGCACCACCGCCCGTTCGGCTTATTGGAAGATCTATTTCCCGAACGAGCCGTGGCTCATGCCTGCGTTGACGAGCCCGCAATCCACCTGCGCGCGCATCCGCGCCATCTAGGCCCCGTCGGCGGCGGACCGGAACCGGGCGCGCCATTGCCTGGCGTCGAACTGCGCCGGCTCGGTCTCCTCGAGGAATCGCTCGAGCGCTGCGACGAAGCGCCTCGGCGCTTCGAGCTGCGGCAGGTGGCCGACCCGGTCGAAGATCTCCAGGCGGCTGCCGGGAATGGCCTGGTGGGCATGCTCGCCATGGCGGACGGGGATGATCGGGTCGCGCGCGCCCCACACGATCAGGACGGGCATGCCCTCGGCGAGGTAAAGCCGGTCGCCGGCGTAGATGCGCTGACCGCCTACGCCGATGACCGAGCGCAGCGTGGCGAGGAAGGCGGCCCGGCGGCCGGGGTCGGCGAGCGACGCGTAGCCGCGAGCGACCACGGCGATGTCCGCAGTGGGCCGCAGCCCGGCAGCGGCCAGGCCGCGGGCGAGCGCGGCTCCCACAGAGCGCCCCGCCGCGGCGGTGGCGGCGATGAACAGATCCGCGCCCGGGAGCGCCGCGGCGCGCAGCACCGGGCTGACCTCCGGACCCAGGCCGCCGCTGGAGACCAGCACCAGGCGCTCGGTGATCTCGGGGAACTGGTAGGCGAACTGCATGGCGATCCCGCCGCCGAGCGAATGCCCCACGAGCGTCGCGCGTTCGTGGCCGAGCACGACGAGCAGGTCACGCAGGCCAGCAGCGAGCGCCCCGAGCGAGTAATCGCCGGCACCGGGCGCCGAGGCGCCGTGGCCGGGAAGATCAGGCGCGATGACGGTGTGGTGCCGCGCCAGCGGCCCGATCACCTCCTGCCAGTTCCCGATGTTGCCCGCCATCCCATGGATCAGCAGCAGCACGGGGCCGCTGCCCGCCTCGACGCAGTTCACCGCCCGGCCATGGACCAGCACGCTCCTGGGCTTCACCGCGTTCATGCCGGCGCCCGGTTGGCAGGAGTCGTCCCTACCAGGCGGCCGGCTTTTCGGTCCCAGTGCGCCGGCGCCCATGGTGCCCGCCATGATCAGCAACCCGGTGTCGTCGTAGACGGCAGCACCCGCGGCCCGCAGGGCGGCCTGGCTGACCCTGAAGTGATGACCGCACAGGAGCAGGTCAACAGGGTACGGGCAGCTGGCGGTCGGCGGCATCACCACCGTGACCACCGGCCTCGCCGGACAGCAGCAGGCCCGCGCGGCAACGTCCAGCGGCACAGCCCGCTCCAGGTCGGCGACGAGCTCCTCGCACGCGACGGCCGTCCGGTGGGGCCACCACTTCTTCACGTGGTTACTATCAAATCGGCCTGGAGGCGGCGCCAGGGTCGTTGTACCCGCGCGGCATGGTCATGAGTCCTCTTCCGAGTGCGGCTGGCCACACTCTCGGCGGTTCGTCCCTGGGCGGGGTCACTCCGGCGCGCACGCTGAGCAGATGACGTTCTGGGTCTGGTCCCGCAGCCGGGGAATGTCTTGGTGGGTCAGGCCGCTGGCCGGGCCTTGGTCCTGGTTCCGGCGTTGTCCCCGGCGGCACCGCCCGGCTGCGGGAAAGCTTCCATGAGGAGTTGTGATGGTGTTCGCTGATCGTGATGACGCAGGGCGGCGGCTGGCCGCCCGGCTGGGGCATTTGCGCGGCGAGCCGGTCGTCGTGCTGGGCCTGCCGCGGGGCGGGGTCCCGGTCGCGTTCCAGGTGGCCCGGGCGCTCGGCGCGCCGCTGGATGTCATCATCGTGCGCAAGCTCGGGGTGCCGTTCCAGCCCGAGCTGGGCATGGGAGCGGTCGGGGAGGACGGGGTGCGGGTCATCAACCCCGAGGTCATGCAGGCCTGCGGGGTGCCGCAGGACGAGCTGGCGGCGGTCCAGGCGCGGGAGCAGGCGGCAGTGGAAGCCCGCGCCGCGCGCTACCGGTCCCGGCGGCCGCGCCAGCGGCTGGACGGACGGGTGGCCGTGGTGGTCGATGACGGCATCGCCACCGGGTCCACGGCCCGGGCCGCCTGCCAGATCGCCCGGGCGCTGGGGGCGGCGCGGGTCGTGCTCGCCGTGCCCGTGGCACCACCCGGGTGGCAGGCACAGATCGGCGCCGATGCCGACGAGATGGTCTGCGTCAGCACGCCGCGAGGCTTTTCCGCCATCGGGCAGTTCTACGCCAGGTTCCCCCAGGTCTCCGATGCGGAGGTCCTCGGCTGTCTGGAGCGCGCCGCCACCCTGCAGTCCCCGGCACAAGCCAGCACGGCGCGCGCCGCCGGTGCCGCTGACCCGCCAGGCCGCAGTGAGGACGTGGAACCCCAGGCCGGCGTCGTCCGGCTGGCCGGATACCTGACCGTGCCGGAGGGTGCCCCGCAGGTCGTGGTGTTCGTCCACGGCAGCGGCAGCAGCAGGCACAGCCCCCGCAACCGGCATGTCGCCGACGTGCTGAACGACGCCGGGCTGGGCACGCTGCTGTTCGACCTGCTCACCCCCGAGGAAGAACGCGACCGGGCCAACGTGTTCGACATCGGCCTGCTCGCCGGGCGGCTGGTCCAGGTCACCAGGTGGCTGGGCGCCCAGCCGGCCGCGGCGCAGGCCGCCATCGGCTACTTCGGCGCCAGCACCGGCGCCGCGGCGGCGCTGTGGGCGGCGGCCGAACCCGGTGCCGGCATCGCGGCCGTGGTCTCCCGCGGCGGCCGCCCGGATCTGGCCCGTCCCCGGCTGGCCGCGGTGACCGCACCGACGCTGCTGATCGTCGGCGGGCAAGATGAGGTGGTGCTGGACCTCAACCGCCGGGCCCGCGCCGAGCTGCGCTGCGAGAATGACCTGGCCGTCGTGCCGGGCGCCACCCACCTGTTCGAGGAGCCGGGCACCCTCGATGCCGCCGCCGGGCTGGCCCGGGACTGGTTCCTCAGCCACCTGCCGCGCGGCC
>CAWIDQ010000012.1:0-19784 GCA_963834695.1 uncultured Actinomycetota bacterium | reverse complement strand
AGCCACCAGGGCGCCCGCGAACCCGATGACCAGGACCGCCACCACGACTAGGCCCCACGCGTGCAGGAACAGCCGCAGCGTGAACGGGGGTGTGGTGGTGGCCACGTCCGGCACGGCGGTGATGGACTTGGTCTCGCGCCGGTCGGTCATGCCCTCGCGCACCCACACGCTGACCATCAGTTCGCCCGGGCGGTCAGGGATCAGCAGCAACTCCTCCGGATGGGCCGGGTCGGGGGACTGCGCCATCGAGCCGCCGCCGGCTGCCCACGACACCACCTTCCGGTTGCCCGAGGGCCGGACGCGGTAACGGGCCTGCTCGCCGGTGACCACGGTGTCCGGCCCGTCGATGATCACCCTGGACGCGCGCGCCGTGCCGTTGGTCGCCTCGATCTCCTCGACGACGGGTGCGGGACCTCCGGCTCCGTTCGCCGCAGCGCCCGCTCCGTTGGTCACAAGGAACTGGCGGCGGGCCAGCTGCTCGGCCAGCCGGATCTGGCGCACATGGACGTTCCAGGCCATGGCCACCACCGCGGCGGCGAGCCCGGCGGCCCCGAGCCCGAGCAGGCCGGCGACCGTGGGGTGACTGGTGGCTGTCACGGCTGCGAGCATGTCGTCTCCCTGGTCCGGGGCCACGGTCGAGCGAGGGTTCCTGGAGCCACGATGGTATTCAAACACAAAATCGAATCACGTGGAACCTGGCCTGGGCAACCGAACACCGTGCGCACTTCGCGAGTGGCTCCCTGTTGACGGGACGCCGCTCGGGTGGACCTTCGTCCCTCGGCTGGTCAGTCGATACGACCGAGAATCGTCCGCGCCACCGATCAGCCGGTGCCGCGCGGATACGGTATGGCTGAGATGGCAACCAGGGCAGGGCTGGTCACCGGGTGGACGAGCCAGCACGTGCGCCATATGAGGGAGGCCGTCCGGCAGGGCCGGAATCCTGCCGCGCGGGTTTACGAGAGCATCGGGTCTGACTTCTTCCTCGCGCTGGCGCCGGGCTGGCTGAACCTGGGGTTGTGGGAGGGCCCGGGCTCGGAGGGCGAGGCCGAGCAGGCCTGCCGCCGGCTGGTACGGACGATGGCTTCGGCGCTGCCCGAGGGGGGCGTGATCGTCGACGTCGGGAACGGCTTGGGCACCCAGGATCCGCTGATCGCTGAGTGGGTCCGCCCGCCGGCTGGTCGCGGTGAACGTTACCGAGTGGCAGCTGACAGCCGGCCGGGACCGGCTGGCCGAGGCTGCCGCCGCGCCGGTCAGCCGGCGACGCGGCCCGGCTGCCGATCGCGGGCGGGGTCGCCGACGGGATCATCAGCGTGGAGGCGGCGTTCCATTTCAGTTCCCGCAGGGCTTTTTTCGACGAGTGTTACCGGGTGCTCCGGCCCGGCGGGGCACTGAGCATCTCCGATATCTCCACCCAGCGATGGCCGCTCAGCCCCGCTGAGCTGATGTCCGGCCTGACCCAGCTAAGGGTGTTCGGGCTGCGGGCCAATGCGGCGATGACCGCGGGACAGATAGCGGCGGCGGCCCGCGGCGCCGGCCTGACGGACGTACAGGTGACGTCCTGCGGCGACCGCGTGATCGCCCCCGCGTTGCGGCTCGCGGCGGCGCGGCTGTCCGGTCCCTCGGCCGCGCCCACTGGGCACCGGCTGGCCGCCCGCCTGCTGCTGCGGCAGGTTGAGCTGCTGTGGCGGCGCCGGATCATCGGCTACATCCTGCTGCGCGCCGTCCGGCCCTGACGCCGGAGCCACGATCAAGCCCCGGGAGGGAACTCAGGTCGCCGGCGGGCTGCCCGTGACCTCGCGGGTGGCCAGGCTCACGTTCGCGGTGTCTTGGAACAGCAGGCTGATGAACGAATCGAGTTCCGCCCGCTGCGCCGCCGACCTGGGCGCGCGCAGATCCGCGAACTCGCCCCAGACCAGGACGAGGTAGTGGCCCTTGACCTCGGCCGCCTCGAAGCCGGTTCCCTTGGCCAGGTTCCGGGTCGGTCCCGTGGCGGCCGGCAGCTGCGCGATGAACTCCGCGGGGCCCGCCACCTTGCCGGCCTTCTCGGTGGCCGCGGCCGTGATCAGGTTCAGCACGCCGATGGTGCCCATCAGCTTGTGGTTGGCCGACAGGTAGCTGGCGCGCATGGCCTGGGTGCAGCCGGCCTTGCTCACCGCCGCGATCAACTGACTGCCCTTCAGCGCCGCCGCGCAGCGCGTTTTCGCCTTCTGGACGGTCCTGACGTAGCTGGTGCCCGCGCCGGTGAACTGGGCGGGGAACAGCTCGGCGAGGGTGAGCGGCACCGGATCCAGGGCCCGTGACCCGATGTGCCCCCACGGGCCGAGTGACGGCGAAGGACTGGGCGCCGGGTCGGTCGGTGACGGCCGCGTCGACGCGGTCGTCTGCTGTGAGGTCGCGGCGGCGTCCGGGGACTTATGGTCCCGGGAGAACCAGAGGTAGGTCGCGCCGGCCACGACGGCCAGAGCCAGCACGCAGACGAGCAGGGTGCGGGCAGGCTTCTTGCGCCCGCGGGGCCGGGCTCGCCCGCGCGAACTGTGTCCGCGTCCGCCCGGCGCACGGCCAGCGCTCGCCGGGACGCGCGGCCCGGGCCCGGTGGCGGCGCGGTCGGCCGGTCCCGTGGCGGTGTCTGCCGCCGGGCGTAGCGGCGTCGCCTCGCCGGGGCCGGCGGCCCAGGGCGGATCTCCCCAGCCGTCCGGGTCGCGCTCGCCGGGCCCGTCCCGTCCTGGCCCCGCCCGGCCGGGTCCGGCGGGCGCCGGGCCCGCCAGGTCTGGTGCGGTCACATCGGGCGCGCCTGGATCCAGCCCGGCCGGGCCCGGCCCGGCCAGGGGGCCGGCGAAGGCCGCGGCGGGCGGCCTACCGTCCTGGTGAGCGTCCATGTCCGGCCAGCCCTCGCCGGTTGCGCTCAGGTCCGGCCAGTGACTGGCCGTCGGCCCCTGGTCTACGGCTCCCCAGGCTTGCGTGGACGTGGCATCGGCGGCCGGGTCGCTGACCGCGAGGGCCGCGTAGCCGGGCTCGGAGAAGCCAGGGTAGGGGTATCCGGTCTCGGCGAGCCTTGCGTCAGCCGGCGCGGGCCGGGGCTCGCCGTAGCCCGGGGCGTCGAGGCCAGGGTCGGTGTATCCGGTCCCGGCGTCGTCCGTCCCCGGGTAGCCGTCGGATCCGGCGTAGTCAACCGCGAGCCAGGCATGGCTCTCGCCCGGGTCGTCACCGGTGCCGTCCGGCTCTGGCGACCGGTTCCAGGCGGCGAACGGGCCGGGCGGGTAGAGCGGCGGGGGCTGCCCGGGCGCGGGCGGGAAGCCGCGGATCGGGCCCTTGCCCGCGGCGCTGCCCGCCCCGTACCGGCCGCCGGCCGGGACGGGGTCGTGGTCCGGAGCCCGTCCGTCGGAGTAGCCGGGCGTGAACAGCGCCGCGTCGCCGCGGGGGGTCTTCCCACCCTTCCCGGGCCGCTCTCCGGACGGGCTGACTCGCGCAGACGGGGCCTGCCGCCGCCCGGCACCCGGCCGGCGGCGTTGTCACCCGGGTAGCGCATGCGGCGAGCGTACCGTGCCGCCGGCGCGGGAGTTAGCCGTTGTGCTGAGCGCGTTCGGGTGACCGCGGCTGAGCGTCCGCGTCCGGCTGGCCGCGGTCAATGACCCCAGCCGCCGCCGCCCGAGGGTTCCGGGCGTGCGGCGCTTCCTCCCGGCTCCGGGCGCCGGAGCGGGCGCTTCATCCCAGCTGCGGGCGGGCGGAGCGGGACCGGAGCGGCTATATGGGGTTTGCTTTGACCACCATCGGCCACGCCCGGTATCCTGCACAGGCGTCCATGCGCACTGGCATGCCCGTATGGCCCGCCTCGCGGGCAGGCAGCGGCGGCCGATGCCACCGGATTCCCGCCGCGAGGGACCTGCCACCGGCGGGGCAAGTTTCAGAACTCACACGCGAAGGCCTACGACCGTGCGCACCTTCAGTCCCAAAGCCGGCGACATCCAGCGGCAGTGGCACGTTATCGATGCTTCTGACGTCGTACTCGGCCGCCTGGCCAGCCAGGCGGCGATCCTGCTGCGCGGCAAGCACAAGCCGATCTTCGCGCCGCACGTGGACACCGGTGACTTCGTGATCGTCATTAACGCGGACAAGGTCGCCCTGTCCGGCAACAAGCTGGAGGACAAGCGCGCGTACCGGCACTCGGGGTACCCGGGCGGGTTGCGCTCGATCGCCTACGGCGATCTGATGGCTAAGCGCCCGGAGCGGGCGGTGGAGAAGGCCGTCCGGGGCATGCTCCCGAAGAATTCGCTGGGCCGGCAGATGCTGCGCAAGCTCAAGGTGTACGCGGGTCCTGAGCACCCGCACCGGGCGCAGCAGCCGGTCCCGTTCAAGATCACGCAGGTCGCCCAGCAGCCTGACTCCGGTCGCACCGCGGCGACGTCGCCGAAGGCGAAGTAACCCAAGAAGGAAAGTACGAGGAATACATCGTGGCTGAGCCCACCGACGTCCAGGATCCAGCGACCGAAGCCGGCGCTGAGCAGCGGGACGATGCCGACCACCCGTCGGAGTACTCCACGGAGACCGGCGAGGCGCCCGCCGCCTCAGCGCGGCCCGCAACGCGCAAGCCGGTGGTGACTGGTTCCGCCCTGGGCACCGGCCGCCGCAAGGAAGCGATCGCGCGGGTCCGCATCGCGGCCGGTACCGGGAAGTGGATGATCAACGACCGGACCCTGGACGAGTACTTCCCGAACAAGGTGCACCAGCAGCTGATCAGCGAGCCATTCGTGACGCTGGGCGCCGAGGATGCGTTCGACGTGGTAGCGCGGATCACCGGCGGCGGCGTCACCGGCCAGGCCGGGGCGCTGCGGCTCGGGATCGCCCGGGCGCTGACCCTCGTGGACCCGGAGAACCGCCCGAGCCTGAAGCGGGCCGGCTTCCTGACCAGGGACGCGCGGGTGAAGGAGCGCAAGAAGGCCGGGCTGAAGAAGGCTCGCAAGGCTCCTCAGTACTCCAAGCGCTGATCCCTGGCGTCCTTTCCAACGGGGAGAGTCGTCGCAGCGGGAGACCAGGAGCGGGTTCATGGGCCGTCTGTTCGGTACCGACGGTGTTCGAGGCATCGCAGGTCGTGATCTTACCGCGCGGCTCGCCATGGACCTCGCCGTGGCGGGGGCCGGGGTGCTGTCCGGCACCGGCCCGGCCGCCGCGGGCCCCTCGCCCGCCGGCGCGGTCACCGACGGGCGGGCCCCCGGGCGCCGCCCGGTGGCCGTGGTCGGCCGTGACCCGAGGACATCGGGTGAGTTCCTCGAGGCCGCCGTCGTGGCCGGGCTGGCCTCCTCCGGCATGGACGTGCTGCGGCTGGGCGTCATCCCGACGCCGGCGGTCGCCTACCTGACCGGTGCGCTGGACGCCGACTTCGGCGTGATGCTGTCCGCGAGCCACAACCCCGCGCCGGACAACGGGATCAAGTTCTTCGCCCGCGGCGGCCGCAAGCTGCCCGACGAGGCCGAGGACGAGATCGAGCGCAGGCTCGCGGCTGTTTCCTCCACCACGGGGGCCCTCGGCGCGGGACCCGGCGCCGGCCTGCTGCCGGAGCTTGGCTTCGGCCGGGTCAGCGTTGCGTCGGGGGAGCGGGAACGCTACCTCGACCACCTGCTGTCCACGCTGCCGGACTCCGTCGGCTCCAGGCCCCTGGCCGGGATGAGGGTCGTGGTGGACTGTGCGCACGGGGCCGCCTACGAGATCGCGCCGCGGATGTTGTGCCGGGCCGGCGCCGACGTCCTCGCCATCGGCACCGAACCCGACGGGGACAACATCAACTCGGGCTGCGGCTCGACCAGCCTGGACACGCTGAGGGCCGCGGTGCTCGCCCACGGCGCCGACGCCGGCATCGCCCACGACGGGGACGCCGACCGGTGCCTCGCGGTCGACGCGGACGGCCACGCCGTCGACGGTGACCAGATCCTCGCAGTGCTCGCGTTCGCGCTGAAGGACGCGGGACGGCTGGCCGCCGACACCGTCGTGGTCACCGTCATGTCCAACCTGGGCCTGCGGCTGGCCCTGCAGGATGCGGGCATCACCGTGGTGGAGACCCCGGTGGGCGACCGGTACGTGCTGGCCGCGATGCAGGCCGGCCAGTTCGTGCTCGGCGGTGAGCAGTCGGGCCACATCATCCTGCTCGACCACGCCACCACCGGCGACGGGCTGCTGACCAGCCTGCACCTGCTGGCCACCGCGGCCAGCCGGGGCCAGCCGCTCAGCGAGCTGGCCAAGGTGATGACCAGGTACCCGCAGGTGCTGATCAGCGTCCCCGGAGTGGACCGGTCCCTGGTCGCCTCCTCTCCGGAGCTCGCCGACGCGGTGGGCGCCGCCGCGGTAGAGCTCGGGGATTCCGGCCGGGTGCTGGTGCGTCCCAGCGGCACCGAGCCGGTCGTGCGGGTCATGGTCGAGGCCGCGGACTCCGGCCAGGCCCAGCAGGTAGCCGGCACGCTGGCGGACGTGGTGCGGAACCTGGCGTAGACATCCGGCGCATATTAGGGGCGGTCATGTGCGGGATCGTGGGGTACACCGGCCACCGGCAGGCTCTCGGGGTCGTGGTGGAAGGGCTGAGCCGGCTGGAATACCGCGGCTATGACTCGGCGGGGGTGGCGGTCCTGTCCGACAGCCAGCTGGCCTGGGTCAAGCGGGCCGGCAAGCTGGGCAACCTGAAGTCCGCGCTCGCGCAGGGGCCGCCGATGCCCGGCACGGTCGGCCTGGGCCATACCCGCTGGGCCACCCACGGGCCGCCGACCGACCCGAACGCGCACCCGCACACCGACTCCGCCGGGCGCCTGGCGGTGGTGCACAACGGCATCATCGAGAACTTCGCCGTGCTACGCACCGAGCTCGAAGCCGGGGGCCACGGCCGGCCACGGCGACGCTGCTGCAGCCGCTGGTGGCCACGGTCCCGCTGCAGGTGTTCGCGTGCGAGCTCGCCGCGGCCAAGGGACACGACGTGGACCAGCCGCGGAACCTGGCCAAATCGGTCACCGTCGAGTGATCTCCCTGACCTCAGCCGGCGGCCGCGGCCGCCGCCCGGAATTGCCTGCGTAGCAGGCGATTGCGCGCGCTGCGTCGGCGCTCGGTGCCGGTGCTCAGCCACTGTGGGTAGATTTACTCACCCTGATGACGGATGTATCAGGCTGACACACCTGGCACTCTTTCTGGCACGGCCGCGCAAAGGCCTGCCCGACACGCCATCAGGGGGAATCGATAGTGCCTGACACCACGCCCGCCGTGGTGCTGAAGTTCGATCCGAACGTCATGCACCACGGCGGTCTCGGCGTGATCCGCAGCCTGGGGCGGATGGGCGTGCCCGTCTACGGGGTGCATGAGGGCCCGTGGGCCCCCGCGGCCAGTTCTCGTTACCTGCAGGGCCGCTGCTTCTGGCAGCCGAACCCGGACGACGCGGAGCGGGTACGGGCCGGCCTGCTGCGGCTGTCCGAGCGGATCGGCCAGCCGGCCGTGCTGGTGCCGACCGACGACGCGGGCGCGATCTTCCTCGCCGAGCAGGGCGGCGGCCTGCGGGACCGGTTCCTGTTCCCGGACCCGCCGCGCGATCTTCCGCGGCGGGTCGCGGGCAAGTACTCCCTCTACCAGCTCTGCCGCAAGCTCGGCGTGCCGTGCGCGCAGGCCGCGGTGCCGGAGTCGCTCGAGCAAGCCCGCGGGTTCGCCGCCACCGCCGGCTTCCCGCTGGTCGCCAAGCTGACCACGCCGTGGAGCAACGGCCACGGAAGGCTTCGCAGCACCTCGATCGTGGCCGGCGCCGACCAGCTCGACGACATCTACCGGGCCTGCGCCCAGGCTGGCGCCGGGCTGATGCTGCAGGAGTTCATCCCGGGCGGACCCGGGCAGGACTGGTTCTTCCACGGGTACTGCGACGGCAGCTCGACGTGCCGGCCGGCCTTCACCGGCCTGAAGGAGCGCTCGTACCCGGCGCACGCCGGGCTGACCTGCCTGGGCCGGTCCACCCCCAACGACGAGCTCCGCGACCAGGTCACCGGGCTGCTCAAGCGCCTGAACTACCAGGGGATCCTCGACCTTGACCTGCGCTTTGACCCCAGGGACGGCCAGTACAAGCTGCTGGACTTCAACCCCAGGATCGGCGCCCAGTTCCGGCTGTTCGAGGACACGGCCGGCACCGACGTCGCCTCGGCCTGCTACCTGGACCTGACCGGCCAGGGCGTCCCCGCGAGCGAGCAGGTGACCCGCGGGTTCGTGGTGGAGAACTACGACCCGATCGCCGCGTTCAGCTACTGGCGCGGTGGCGAGCTGGGGCTGAGGTCGTGGCTGGCGTCGCTGCGCAGCGTGGACGAGGCCGCCTGGTTCGCGCGGGACGACCTGCGGCCCTTCGGCCTGATGTGCCTGCGCATGGGCTGGCGGATGGCGACCCGCCCGCTCGGCCTGCCGCAGGGCCGGGCCTCCAGCACCGACTTCCGCTACTCCGGCGGCCGGGCGGCCGCCAGAGCCGCCCGGGGCGGACCTCGCTCACGGCCGGTTACCCAAACCCAGATCACGCGGCAGACAGAGCCGCGACCGCCCAAGGAGGGGACAAGAGTATGAGCGACACCGTCGAGGTGGCGATCGTCGGGGCCGGCCCGTACGGGCTGTCGCTCGGCGCGCACCTGCGCAAGGCGGGTGTGAGCGTGCGTCAGTTCGGCCTGCCGATGCAGCTTTGGCGCGGATTCATGCCCGAAGGCATGTTCCTGAAGTCGCAGGGGTTCGCGTCGAACCTGTCCGACCCGGACCACACGCACACGCTCGAGGCCTTCTGCAAGGCGACCGGGCGACCCTACGCCGACTACGGCCTGCCGGTGCCGCTGGACACGTTCGTCGCCTACGGCGAGTGGTTCCGTGAGCAGCTCGTGCCGGACATCGAGGAGGTGCTGGTCACCGACATAGCCAAGGCCGGCAACGGGTTCGAGGTCACCCTGGCGAATTCCGAGCAGGTGCGGGCGCGCAAGGTAGTCGTGGCCATCGGCGTCGAGGCGTTTGCTTACCTGCCCGAGTCGCTGGCCGCGCTGCCCGCCACGGCGTGCACGCACGCCTCGGCCCACACCGACCTCGGGGTCTTCGCCGGCCAGGAGGTCATCGTCGTCGGCGCCGGCCAGTCCTCGCTCGAGTCGGCGGCGCTGCTGCACGAGAAGGGCGCCAAGGTCCAGCTGGTGGCGCGGAAGAACGTCATCCGCTGGAACGGCGTGCCGCTAGCCCTGGACCGTCCGCTGATGCAGCGGCTCAAGGAGCCCGAGTCGGGCCTCGGTTCGGGCTGGGCCACCTGGTTCTACTCCAACCACCCCGGCACATTCCGGCACCTGCCGCGGTCTACGCGCATCTACCGGGCCAAGACCGCGCTCGGCCCGGCCGGGGCCAGCTGGCTGCGTGAGCGGGTGGAGGGGCAGTTCCCGACCCTGACCGGCCTGTCGATCAAGTGGGCAAAAGAGCAGGACGGTGGCGTCCGCCTCGGGTTCACCGGGGCCGGCGGCACGCGCGAGCTCGGCGCCGACCACGTGATCGCGGGCACGGGCTACCGATGGAACATGACCCGGCTGTCGTTCTTCGGCAGGCAGATGCTGGCCGACCTGCGGAACGTGCCGGGCACCGGCAGCTCCGCGGTGGGCCGCGACTACCAGACCTCCATCCCCGGCCTGTACATCATGGGTCCCGTCGTCGCCCCGACCATGGGGCCGGTTATGCGCTTCGTGTTCGGCTCCGAGCACGCCGCCACCACGGTGGCCCGGCAGCTGGCCGGCAGCGCCGCGGTCGCCCGTTCCCGGACCGCTGTGGCAGCGGGCCGGTAAATGACCGCTAATCACGGGCAGCGCGACACGGACGGGTTCCGGTCCGTCCCTGCCGGGCTGCCCGCCAACGGGGGACATGGCCCGCCGCGGGCGCACCCGCGCGCGGCGCAGCGGGCTAGCCAGATGGTGCCGGTGGTGGCCATGCCGCTGGCTGACGTGCTCGGGCTCGCTGCGGCGATCGGCGTGACCGGGTGGCTGGGCCCGGTGTCGGTGCTGTACGCGCTGGCCGTGCTCGCCGTGCTGGCCGTCACGGGGCTGCACCGGCTGCGGATCTGCCTGCGGGTGGCCGACCAGGCCGGGCGGATCCTGGCCGCGGCGGCGCTGCCGCTGCTGATCCTGCTGCCGTGGATGCCCGCCGCGGCCGCGGCGCGGCTGGCCGTGGCGTCGGCCGGGCTGGTGTTCGCCTTCCGCGTGGCGGTGTCCGCGGCCCTGCGCGCCGCCCATCGCGAGGGCCTGCTCACCGAGCCGGCGCTGGTCGTCGGCGCGGGCACGTTCGGCGCGCAGATCGGCGAGCTGATGCGCGCGCACCCGGAGTTCGGGCTGCAGCCGGTGGGCTACCTTGACCACGGCCCGCCCCGGCGTGACCTCGCGCTGCCGTCGCTGGGCGCGCCCGGCGACCTCGCGCGCGTCGTGGCCGCCCACGGTATCCGCCGGGTCGTGGTCTGCTACGCCGCCTGCAAGGACGAGGACCTGGTCACCGTGCTGCGCGCGAGCCGGCCGCTGCGCGCCGACGTCTGCGTGGTGCCGCGGCTCTACGAGATCGGCGCGGCCGTGCCCTGGTCGTGCCTGGACGAGATCTGGGGCATTCCGCTGATCCCGCTGCGGCGCCTCGGGCACTCGCGCGCGGGCATGTGGCTGAAGCGGACCGTTGACGTGGTGGTCGCCGCCGTCCTGCTCCTCGCGGCCGCGCCGCTCCTGCTCGTCCTGGCCGCCGCGATCAGGCTGCAGTCCGGTCGACCGCCGCTGTTCCGCCAGACCAGGGTCACCGGCCACGGCCGGAGCGCCGAGATCGTCAAGCTGCGCACGCTCAGCGCCCACGGCGACCCGGACACCTCGTGGACCGTGCCGGTGGAGCACAGCACCGCGCTGGGCCGGTGGCTGCGGATAACGCACCTGGACGAGCTGCCGCAGCTGGTGAACGTGCTGCGCGGCGACATGTCCCTGGTGGGGCCCAGGCCCGAGCGGCCCTACTTCGCCGACCGGTTCGGGCACGAGATTCTGCGCTACAGCGACCGGACCCGGATGCCGGCCGGGATGACCGGCTGGGCCCAGACCCACGGCCTGCACGGCGACACCTCGATCTTCGACCGGGCCCGCTTCGACAACCAGTACATCGAGTACTGGTCGCCCTGGCTGGACGTGGTCATCCTGGCCCGCACGCTGGCGAACTCGATCCTCCACCGAGGGGACGGCCCGCGATGAGCACCTCCCAGGCGGCCCGCGCCGACTCCTGGCTGCGCGACGGCCAGCTCCGGCTGCGTGACGCGCCGATGATCTTTATGTACCACGGCGTGGCCGACGTAGCCGAGGACCCCAACTACCTGTGCGTGACGCCGACCCGGTTCGCCGAGCAGATGAGCTGGCTGGCCGGGCACGGGCTGCGGGGGGTCTCGATCTCGACGCTCGTCGAGGCGATGCGGGCCGGCCGCCAGCGCGGGCTGGTCGGCCTCACCTTCGACGACGGGTACGTCAGCGTGCTCGAGGCGGCCGTGCCGGTGCTACAGCGACACGGCTTCGGCGCGACCGCGTACATCATCTCCGACCGGCTCGGCGGCACCAACGAGTGGGACGAGGGCCCGAGCTGGCCGCTGCTGCCGGCCAGCGGCGTCCGGGAGCTGGCCGCGGCCGGAGTCGAGATCGGCTCGCACGCCGCCACGCACCTGCGCCTGGCCGGCGCGAGCCCACAGCAGCTCACCGCGGAGGTCGGCGGCAGCCGGTCCAGCCTGGCCGCGCTGCTCGGCACCGAGATCCGCGGGTTCGCCTACCCGTACGGGTCGATGGACGCGGTGGCCCGCCGCGCGGTCCGCGACGCCGGCTACGAGCACGCATGCGCCGTGGAGGCCTCGACGGCCGAGATCGGGCTGATGGCGCTGCCCAGGATGTACATCGGCCAGCAGGATGATGCCGCGCGGATGGCCGCCAAGCGGCTGCTCTACAGGGGGCGTATCGCGCTCAGAGGGAGAAGTTCATGAAGGTTCTTCACGTGATCACCGGTCTCGACGCCGGGGGGGCCGAGCTGCAGCTCGCGATGATACTGCGGCATACGCGGCACGAGTCGGACGTGGTGACGCTGTACAACCCGGGCCCGGTCGCGGAGCAGATCGAGGCGCAGGGAACCATCGTCCGCAACATCGGGATGCGGAGCAACACCGAGCTGCCCGCGCTGCTGCGGCTGCGCAAGCTGATCAAGGACGGGCGCTACGACGTGGTCCACACGCACCTGTACCGGACGCAGATCTACGCCCGCCCCGCGGCCCGGCTGGCGGGGACGCCGGTGGTGCTGACGACCGAGCACTCGATCGGCGAGACGCACATCGAGCGGCGCAAGATGACCAGGGGGGTGCGCGTGCTCTACCTCACCTCGGAGCTGTTCTCCGACGCCACGATCGCGGTGTCCGACATCGTCAAGGACCGTCTCGTGAAATGGGGCGTGCGGCCCGGCAAGATCACCGTGGTCCCCAACGGGGTGGACACCGACGGGCTCGGCTTCGACGCGGCCGCGCGGGACCGGGTCCGCGAGCAGTTCGGCATCTCGCCGGACACGTACGTGATCGGCGCGCTCGGCAGGCTCGACCCGAACAAGCGCGTGGACCTGATCATGGAGGCCGCCGCGCCGATGCTGGGCGAGCGGTGCAAGATCCTGGTGATCGGCCGCGGCGAGGACCAAGCCAGGCTGGAGGCGGCGGCCGAGCGGATCGGCGTGACCGAGCACGTGATCTTCGGCGGCTACCAGAAGGACACCACGGCGATGTTCGCCGCCTTCGATCTGTACGTGGCCGCCTCGCTGCAGGAGACGTTCGGGCTGTCCGTGCTCGAGGCGCTGGCCAGCGGGCTGCCCGTGCTCTACACGACCTGCCCGGCCCTGGACGGTATCCAGACCGAACGGGCTCGCCTGGTGGCAGGCACCGCGGACGCGATGCGGGATGAGATCCGCAAGGAGCTCGAAGCCGGCCCGCGCCCGCGCGAGGCAGACAGCAAGGTATTCGACCGCTATGGCATCGAGTCGGTGGTCCACCGGATCGATGACCTGTACGAGCGGGTCCTGGCGAGCCGCCCGCGACGGGCGCAGCGGAGGGTGGCGCGCCGGGCCGCGAAGGGTGCGAGCTGAACCTTTGAAGTCAGGTGACGTGAACTTATATGGACGTGGCGCTCATCGGGGAAGGCACCTACCCGCATCAGTTCGGCGGGGTCAGCGTGTGGTGTGACCAGCTTGTCCGCGGAATGCCGGACTACGACTTCCTGCTGGTCGCCCTCGTCGCCTCGGGCAAGGAACCGGTACGGTGGTCGCTGCCCGACAACGTGACGTCCGTGACCGCCCTGCCGCTCTGGGGGCCGCCGCCCCCGGGCCGGCCTCGCGCCGCTCGGGCCTAGCCGGGAGGCTGAACCGCCGGGCCGTGCCCTGCCCGCACCTGGGCGAGCTGATCGATATCCTGCTCGCCCCCCCGGCGGAGTACCAGGACCGCTTCGCCGACGTGCTGCGCGAGGTGTTCGAGTTCGCCCAGCAGGAGGACTTGACCGCCAGCCTGTCCAGCGAGGGTGCGATAAACCTGCTCAGCGAGGCCTGGCGGGACTGGCGGCCGGACGCGACCGATGTCTCTCCCACGCTGTATGACGCGGCGATGGCCATGCAGCTGCTGGAGCACTCGCTGCGCCCGCTGTCGCACCCGCCGGTGCGGGCGGACGTGGCGCACGCGGTGACCAACGGTCTTGGCGCGCTGCCGGCCCTGGCCGCCAAGTGGCGGTACGGAACCCCGATGATCGTCACCGAGCACGGCATCTACATGCGCGAGCAGTACCTGCACAGCCGCACCGGTCCGTTCCGGTGGCCGGTGCGGGCGCTGCACCTGCGATTCCTGCGCCGCCTGTGCTCCCTCGGCTATCACGAGGCCGAGATGATCACGCCGGGCAACGTCTACAACAAGCGCTGGGAGGAACAGCTCGGCGCCGACCTGTCCCGGGTCCGGACGGTCTACAACGGGGTGGACCCGGCCGACTTCCCGGCCAGCCAGGGCGAGCCCGAGACCCCGACGATCTCGTGGGCGGGCCGGATCGACCCGGTCAAGGACCTGGAGACGCTGCTGCTGGCGTTCGCGCTCGTGCACCGGCAGATGCCCGCGGCCCGGCTGCGGATGTTCGGCTCGCCGCCCCCGGGCCAGGAGCCTTACCTGGAGCGCTGCCGGGCGCTCGCGGCCGAGCTGGGCATCGCCGAGGCCGCGACGTTCGAAGGGCGGGTGGCCGAGATCCGGGACGCCTATGACGCCGGGCAGGTGGTGGCGCTCTGCAGCATCGCCGAGGGATTCCCCTACACCCTCATCGAGGCGATGACCTGCGGGCGCCCGTGCGTGGCCACCGACGTCGGCGGGGTCAGCGAGGCGGTGACCGACACCGGCATGATCGTGCCGCCGCGCAGCCCCGAAGCGCTGGCGCAGGCCCTGCTCACGCTGCTCAAGGACGCGGGCCTGCGACGGCGGCTCGGCGCCGCCGCCCGGACACGGGCCCTGGAGTACTTCACCGTCGACCGGGCGATCAGCGCGTTCGACGAGATCTACACGTTCGTCGGCGCCGGCCTCAAGCTGCCGACCGCCGAGGCGGACGACGAGGCGGACGACCAGGTGGCAACCCCGGCCGACCAGCGCGAGACCGAACTGCTGGAGGTGGCCGGATGAGCAACGGCCACGCGCCCGGCCCGCTCCCGCCGGCCGGCCCGGCGGGGGTCGGCGACGCCGGGCGGATCGCGACGGCCAACGGCCACGCGCGCGCGCCCCGCACGGTCGCGGCGCTCTGCGAGCAGTTCGGCCCGATATGCGAGTCGGCGGTCGATCCGCTGGAGATCGCCAGCGCGCTGGAGCTGGAAGGCTTCGGCGATCAGGTGGCGAAGCTGCGTTACGGCTTCCGCGACGTGTTCGCGCTGGCCCAGGACATGTACTTCCGGGTGCCGCGCGATCCGACGACGGAGCTGGCGCCGCCCCCGGACCCGTGGCAGGGCAGCGGCAGCCGGTGGCGGCCTGCCCTGCACAGCCTGCTCTACGCCCTGCCGGGGATCTGCTTCCCCGCCGCGATCGGGCTGCTCATCGGCGGCGGCGTGGAGTTCGCGCTGATCGTGGCGCTGGCCGTGGCGTGGTCGATGGGCCAGGGACTGGCCTACCTCGGCTACACGCGGCTCGGCCGGACGATGGACGTGGGCCAGACACGCCGGGTGCTGCGGCTCGGCCTGGCGGCGGGGCTGACCGTGGTGGTGCTCGCGATGGCCGTGACCGGACGGGTGCTGCACACGCCCACCTCGGCGCTGCTGTTCGGCGCGGGCGAGGGCGTGTACATGCTGGGCGCCGGCGCGGCGATGGTGCTCGGCGCCGAGGTATGGCTCACGCTCGCGCTCGCGCCCGGCGTGCTGGCCAGCGCCGCCTTCCTGTCCCTCGGGCGGCCAGGCGCACCTGGAGCACCTCACCTGGGCCGCGCTGGCCGCCACCCCCATCCTCGCGCTGGTGATCGCGCTGGTCTGCACCCGCAGCACCGGCCAGCGCGAGGGCGAGCTGTTCCAGCGGGACGAGTGGCTCGGCGCCCTCCCGGCGATCGGGTTCGGTCTGGTCGCCGCGGGCCTGCTGATCTTCCCCGTCGCGGCGGGCCCGGATGGCCACGGGGGAATCAACGTCGGGGCGCTGCTCGCCGCGCTGCCGCTCTCGCTGAGCATGGGCGTGGCCGAGTGGTGCCTGCTGTGGTACCGCAGGCGCGCCCAGCGGCTGCTGCGCACGACCAACGAGATGAGCCGGTTCGCGACCCGGGCGCGGCTGATCCTGCTGGCCGCGGTGGCGATGTACGTGGTCTCGGTGGTGGCGCTGATGGCGCTCACCATCGTGGTCGCCGCCCGGACCGGGCTCGTCGTGCCCCGCCTGGCCTACCTGCCCCAGCTCGGGGTGTACCTGGTCCTGGCGGCGGCCATGTTCCTCGCGCTGACGCTGCTGGCGTTCGGCTCTCGGATCTTCCCCCTGGTCGCCTCCGTGTGCGCGCTGGCGTTCCAGCTCGTATTCCGCGATTTCGGCCTGCTCGCCCAGATCGTGGCGACCGCTGACCTGCTGCTGGCGGTCGGCGGGTTCGCGGCCATCGTCCTGTCCCGGACCGCGCGCCATGTCTACTACTAGGCCGGGCAGCGAGCCGGGCCGACCCCGAAGCTGCCCGTTGGGAATTGGATAAAATCTATAAATATGGAGGAATACCACCATGACTGACGATATTGCCGCGGTGACGGGAGCCGAGGGCTTCATCGGCTCCCACCTGGTGGACGCGCTGGTGCGGCGCGGACACCGGGTCAAGGCCATGGTCCTGTACAACATGTTCAGCTCGAGGGGGTGGCTGGACACGCTGGATCCGGACGTCATCGACCAGGTCGACGTGGTGTTCGGGGACGTCCGCGACCCGGCGACCGTCCGGGAGCTGGTAGAGGGCGCCGCCGTCGTCTACCACCTGGCCGCGATCGGCTCGGTGCCCTATTCCTACAGCGCGCCGCGGTCGTTTATCGACACCAACACGATCGGCACGATGCACGTGCTCGAGGCGGTGCGCGCCTGCCGGACTCCGCGGCTCGTGCACACCTCCACCAGCGAGACTTACGGCACCGCGCGCACGGTCCCGATCAGCGAGTCGCACCCGCTGCAGGCCCAGTCGCCGTACGCCGCATCCAAGGTGGCCGCGGACAAGCTGGCGGAGTCGTACCACCTGAGCTTCGGGGTTCCGGTGGTCACGCTGCGGCCGTTCAACACCTTCGGCCCGCGCCAGTCCACCCGGGCCGTCATCCCGCAGATCATCACCCAGCTCGCGAGCGGCTCCCGGCAGCTGATGCTGGGCGCGCTGGATCCGACCCGCGACTTCTCCTACGTGCTCGACACGGCCGAGGCGTTCATCACGCTCGGCAACGCCCCGGCGTCCGCGGTGATCGGCGAGCTGTTCAACTGCGGGCCGGGCGACGACATCGCGATCGGCAAGCTGGCTGAGGACATCGTGAAGCTCATGGGGGCCGAGGCCGACATCGTCGAGGATCCGCAACGGCTACGGCCCAAGGACTCCGAGGTGATGCGGCTGGTGTGTGACGCCACGAAACTACGCGAGCGCACCGGATGGCGTCCCCGGTACACCAGGGACGACGGCCTGCGCGAGACCATCGACTGGTACCGTGACCCGGCGAACCTGGCCCGCTTCAAGGCCAACGAGTACCACCAGTGAGCGGGGGAGTTTGCGGGGGTCGGCCCCCCGGAGAACGGACGGCCCTATGCGGCTGCTGATACTCGGCGCAAGCGGCTTCCTCGGCCGGCAGGTGTGGCAGCAGGCCACCGCGGCGGGCGCCGAGGTCGTCACCGCCAGCCGGTCGGCCCGGCCGGAGTCGCCGGCGCACCGGCAGCTCGACCTGGCCGCCGGCGACCCGGCCCCGATCGCCGAGGTGATCGCGTCGGTGGCACCGGATGTTATCGCCAGCTGCGCGGGCGCGACCGCCGGCGACCCGGACCTGCTGGCGGCGGCCAACATCACCGGCGTCTACGCGCTGGTCCGGGCGATGCTGGCGGCCGAGACGCCGGCCCGGCTGGTGCACCTCGGCTCCGCGGCCGAGTACGGGCTCGTCGAGCCGGGCGTCCCCGTGGCCGAGTCCGCCCCGTGCCGCCCGGTCGCCATGTACGGGGTGACCAAGCTGGCTGGCACCCGGTTGGTCGAGCTGGGCCGGGCGGCCGGGCTCGACGCCGTGGTGCTGCGGGTGTTCAACCTGATCGGGGCCGGGGCGCCCGACAGTAGCCTGCCCGGACGGGTGGCCGCGCAGCTGCGCCAGGCCCAGGCCGACGGCACCGACGTGCGGCTCGGCCCGCTGGACGCGGTCCGCGACTTTGTCGACGTCCGCGACGTCGCCGCCGCGGTGCTGGCCGCGGCGGCCGCGCCGGCGCTGCCGCACGCCGTGCTCAACGTCGGCAGCGGGATCGGGGTCCAGGCGCGCACGCTCGTCAAGGAGCTGATCGCGATCAGCGGGTACGCTGGCCCGGTGCACGAGGACTTGCCGGGGTCGGCGCGCTCGAGCGACGTCCCCTGGAACCAGGCTGACATCGCCCTCGCCCGCCGGGATCTGGACTGGCGGCCGCGTCATGATCTCGCGGCTTCCGTGGCCGACCTGTGGGCAGGCGGGCCATGGTCAGGCTAGCTTCGGACCGCGCGCCGCTGACGGCGCCGCGGCTGGTCGTGCCCGCCTACTTCCGCCCGGATACCCGTCCCGATGACTGGCAGATGCTGGCCAAGCACGGCCAGCAGGTCCGGCTGGTCATACTCAACCTGGCCAACGGGCCGGGCCCTCAGCCCGACCCGGCGTACTATTCGGCGCTCAGCCGCCTGCGCGAGGCGGGGGTCGCGGTGGCCGGGTACGTGGACACCAACTACGGCCGGCGCCCGGCCCGCGAGGCCCTAGCCGATCTCGATAACTTCCTGCAGTGGTACACGGTGAGCGGCGTGTGCTTCGACCGGGTCTCGGTCACCGCGGAGCACCTCGGCTACTACGCCGCGCTGTCCCGCGACGCCCGCAGCGCCGGTGCCCGGGTGGTGCTGTTCAACCACGGCGCGCATCCGCTCGAGGCGTACGCCGAGCACGCTAACTTGCTCGGCACCTTCGAGGGGCCGTGGCGTGCCTACCTGCAGCTGGCCGTGCCGCGCTGGACGCGCTCCCGGCCCGCCAGCATGTTCTACCACGTCATCTACTCGGTACCGCGGGAAAACTTCGATCACGCATTCCTGCTCGCCACCCGCCGCCGGGCCGGCTCGGTGTACATTACTGACCGCAGCGGAGCCAATCCATATGATTGCCTGCCCGATGGAGGACTCCCGCCGGAGGCATCATGGCTGCGATAAACCACGGCCGGGCGCAGCGGGGTTGAAATGTCAAGGACCGGAAATCTCCCGGACGGCTGGGTAAAGACGCGGAAGCGGCTGCAGCGGCGGGATTCGCGGGAGAAGCTGCGCGCCCTGGCCAAGAAACCGCTCACCGTGGTGGCTGTTGCCGTCATTCTCGTGCTCGCCGTCGGGGCCGGAGTCGTCGCCGGGCTGAAATCGGAGGGCATCACCGGCAGCTACTGCCAGAAGACCTTCGTGCCGGCCTATTTTGACGCAAGCATCTGGCCGCAGGCCACGGTCGGCAAGCACCGGCCGAGCGCTATGATCCTTAATCCTTCCACCGGCATCGGAGCGGGTACCGCGCCGAATCCGGCCTATCAATCCGCCGCCCAGCTGGCGCACGCCAAGGGCATCATGATCCTGGGCTATTCGTCGACCGCCTTCGGCTCGCGTCCGATCTCGCAGATCGAGGCCGACGTCAGGAACTACAAGGCCTGGTACGGTGTCAACGGCATCTTCCTGGACTCCGTCAGCGGTACGGCCAGCGCGCTTCCTTACTACCGGCAGCTGGCCAATTACATCCACCAGACCATTCCGGGATCGTCGGTCTGGTTCAACGCCGGGGCCTATCCCGATCAGCGGTACATGTCAATAGGCGACGTCCTGATGGTATTCGAGGGCACGTACGCCCAGTACCGCGACGTCCAGGTACCCTCCTGGGCTCATAAATTCCCCGCGACCAGGTTTGCGAATACGATCTACGGCGCCGTGACAAGCGCTCAGGCGAACAGCGCCATCAGCCTGTCCAGGAGCCGGAACGCCGGTTATGTCTTCGTGACCAATCTGTCGGAGCCCAACCCCTACGACGCGCTCCCCGGTTACTGGTCCAGCGAGGTCACCGCCATTTCGTCGGGCTGC
>CAWIDQ010000011.1:0-15631 GCA_963834695.1 uncultured Actinomycetota bacterium | reverse complement strand
CCCTGGGCGCCTGACCAGCGCCGGCGTTGGCCAGCCCGGTTTCATCGCCCGCCACGGCCTGTTCACCGACCGACAGGCCAGCGCGGCGCAGCTGGTCGCCGCGCGCATCGAGGAGCTGGGCCTGCGCACGGTCCGGTTCATCGTGGTGGACCAGCACGGCGTGCCGCGCAGCAAGTCGCTGTCTGCGGACGCGGCGCTGGCCGTCCTGTCCAACGGGCTCGACTTCTCCGGGGCGATCTACAGCCTGGACACCGGCAACCAGGTGTTCGCGCCCGCGTTCGCCCAGGGCGGCGGGTTCGGCATCGAGGAGTTCACCGGCTTCCCGGACGTGGTCCTGGTGCCCGACCCGACCACCTTCCAGGTGCTGCCCTGGGCGGACCGGACCGGCTGGATGCTCTGCGACGTGTACTTCAGCACCGGGCAGCCGATGCCGCTGGACGGCCGCGGCCTCATGCGCCGGGTCCTCGGCGAGCTGGGCGAGGCAGGCTACGACTACCTGGCCGGCATCGAGATCGAGTACTACATCGTCAAGCTGGACTCCGACCGGATCACCCCGGAGAACGCCGGGTTCACCCCGCCGCCGCCCGAGGTGAGCGTCTTCGAGCGCGGCTACCAGTACCTGTCCGAGGTGCGCCTGGACAGCGTGGGCGGCACGCTCGAGGCGATCCGGGACGCCCTGTGGGCGGTGGGACTGCCGCCGCGGGCCATGGAGGACGAGTGGGGCCCGGGCCAGATGGAGTTCAGCTTCAGCCCCATCGGCGGGCTGTCCGCGGCCGACGCGGTCGTGCTGTTCCGGTCGGCGGTCAAGCAGGTCTGCCAGCGCCGCGGGCTGCTGGCCAGCTTCATGTGCCGGCCGGCGCTGCCGAACTTCTTCTCCTCGGGCTGGCACCTGCACCAGTCGCTGATTTCGCCCCAGGACGGCAGCAACGCGTTCGCCAGCCCGGACGCGGCGCTGTCCGGCGCGGGCCTGCACTACGTCGCCGGACTGCTCGAGCACGCGCTGCCGATGATGGTGTTCTCCACGCCCACCGTCAACGGCTACAAGCGCTACCGCCCGTACTCGTTCGCCCCGGACCGGGTGTGCTGGGGAGTGGAGAACCGCGGCGTCCTGGTCCGGGTCCAGGGCGCGCCCGGCGACGACAGCAGCCACGTGGAGATGCGGATCGGCGAGCCCGCGGCTAACCCGTACCTCTACATGGCGGCCAACATCGCCGCCGGGCTGGACGGCATGCGCCGGGAGCTGCCGCCGCCGCCCGCGGTGGAGGCGGATCCCTACGCCGCCGACGCGCCGATGCTGCCGACGTCCCTGGCTGACGCGGTCACGGCCCTCGGCGCCGATCAGTTCTACCGCAAGGCGTTCGGCGACACCCTGGTCGACTACCTGCTGCAGATGAAGCGCGCCGAGCTGGCCCGCTACGAAGCGGCCGTAGCCGAGAGCCCTCCGACCGAGGAGGTCACCGACTGGGAGATGCGCGAATACTTCGAGTTCTTCTGACGGAGCCACGGTGACCCTGCAGCACATCGTCCTGTTCAGCTTCCCCCGCCCGCTCACCGACCAGGAGTCGGCCACGATGCGAGCGATGGTCGCGAGCTGGCCGGGCGAGATCGGGCTGATGACCAAGTGCCGGTTCGGCACCGATCTCACCGGGAAGCGCAACCGCGGCTACGACTACCTGCTCTACACCGAGTTCCCGGACCCGGAGTCGCTCCGCCGGTACCAAGGTCATCCGGTGCACGTCGCGTTCCTGGATTGGATCATGGAGCGGGACTGCACCCCGCTCGCCTTCGACTACTACCTCGACGAGGACACCGTCCTGATGCCCGAGCCGGGTCCGGCGCGGACATGAACTGAGAAAGGGGACCATCGTGGCAGAGGTCGACCGCAGCAGCCTGTCGGTCACGACGGGCCAGGACCAGCTGGCGCACGGCTCGCTCCGGGTCTGGGACGCCATCGCGATCTCGGTGTCGGTGATCGCGCCGGGGATGGCGATGCTGCTGAACGTGTCCGGCGTGGCGATCGTCGCCGGCGGCTCCACCCCGCTCGCGTTCCTGCTGGGCGGCATCGCCTGCCTGGCCCTCGCATTCGTCGTGATCGGCTTCACGCGGCGGATGGCCACGGCGGGCTACGCCTACACCTACGCCAGCCGCAGCCTGGGCAAGGAGAGCGGCTTCATGGCTGGCTGGCTCTACTTCGCCGGCATGATCTGCTTCGTGCCGATGACGATGTCGGGCGTCGGCTACCTGTGCGCGAACCTGCTCGGGCTGAACCCTGACTGGTGGATCCTGTTCTTCTTCCTCGGGATGGCGCTGCTGCTGGTGCTGTCCATCGTCAGGATCAAGGTGACCACCCGAACCCAGCTGGTCGTGGCCATCGTCACCGTGGCCGTCATCGTGGTCGTCGACCTGGTCACCACGGTCAAGGGCGGCGCCCATGGCCAGGCGCTGTCCGCGTTCAGCTTCGGGCACACGCTCAGCGGCGGCTTCAACGGCGTGTTCTACGGCATCATCCTGGGCGTGACCTCGTACATCGGCTTCGAGACCGCCGCCGACTTCGGCGAGGAGACCGCGAACCCGCGGCGCAACATCCCGATCGCGATCATCGCCGCCACCGGGTTCGTCGTCGTGTTCTACCTGTGGACCACGTACGCGATGGCCATCGGCTTCGGGGTCAACAACGGCGCCAAGTGGGGCGCCGACCCGGTCGCGCTGCAGACGATCGCCAACGAGTTCGTCACGCCCTGGGTGGGCACGCTGGTGGAGATCGGCGGCCTGGCCGCGGCGTTCATCGTGTGCGTCGCGTGCGCCACGGCCGCCTCGCGGACGCTGTTCGCCATGGGCCGCGAGGGCGTGCTGCCCCGGCAGTTCGCCCACACCCACGCGCGGTTCAAGACGCCGGTCAACGCGGTGCTCGCGGTGGCCGCGATCGCCACCGTCATGGCCCTGCTGATCGGCTACCCGTTCTCCGACGCGGCCTTCGGCAACCCGTTCAGCAACTACTACTTCTGGGCCACCACGGGCACGCTGCTGATCATCGTCGTCTACATCATGATCTGCATCGGCGGGATCGTGTTCTTCCACCGGACCAGGGACACCCGCCGCTGGAACCCGCTCGTGCACGTGCTGGTGCCGGTGATCGGCGCCATCGTCTTCGCCGCGGCCCTGTACGGCTCGGTGCACCCCACCCCGCCCGGCATCCTCAAGTGGACCCCGTACCTGGCCATCGTCTGGCTGGCCATCGGGGTCGGCGTGCTGCTCTGGCTGCGCTCCAGGCGCCCGGACGCCGTCGGCCGGATCGGCTCCATCCTGGGCGAGGAAGGCGGGACGGACGCCGAGCTGCTGGACCGGTGACCGGCGGCCAACCGGCCGCCTGCTCGCGCTACCCGGGCAGCCGCCGCGCCCGGAACAGCTCGGCCACCCGGTCGCGCGGCAGGGCGGGACTGCGGTGGCCGTCGCGGCCGGTCATCTCCTCGTTGGCGACGAGCGCGTTGGCCACGGCTTCCTCGGTGGACTGCACGACGGCCGCGTAGAACGGGTTGATGTAGCCCCACGGGATGAACCGCAGCCGGTCGTACTCTTGCGCCGCGCCGCGCCAGACCGCCGGGCCCGGGGTGATCGCGCCCGGGTTGCCGGCGGAGAAGGCCAGGAACAGGTCGCCGGAGAAGTGCGAGCCGGTGGTGCCGGTGCGGGCCAGGCCGAGCGTCACCCGGCGGGCGAGCGCCGCGGTCTGGTGCGGGAGCAGCGGCGCGTCCGTGCCGACGATCGCGATGACCGAGCCGGCGCCCGGCGGGGCGGGAGCGGGTCGGGATCGGCCATCGGGTTGTCGTCGGCCAGCAACTCCCCGAGCGGCAGGCCGGCCAGCGTGAGCTCCTCCCGGCTCCCGAAGTTGGCCTGCACGAACACGCCGACGGTGTAGGTCGTCCCCGCGTGGCTGACCAGCCGCGAGGCGGTGCCGGAGCCGCCCTTGAACTGGTAGCAGTTCATGCCGGTCCCGCCGCCGACGCTGCCCTCGTCGACCGGCCCGGACGCCGCGGACCGCAGCGCGTCCAGGCACGCCTGCTCGGTGACGTGCGGGGAGTTGATGTCGTTGAGGTAGCCGTCCCAGGTCTCCGCCACGACCGGCAGCAGCCAGGCGTCCACGAGCCCGGGGTGGTACCGGACCGACCAGGCCACGATGGCCGCGTGCGCGATCCCGACCGCGTGGGTGTTGGTGATCGCCACCGGTCCCGCGAACGTGCCGGACTCGTTGATCCAGGACACCCCGGTCATCTCCCCGTTCCCGTTCTGGGAGTGCAAGCCCGCCGTCACCGGGTCATCGGCGCCCGCCGCGCCGCGGGGGAAGATGGCGGTCACCCCGGTGCGCACCGACGTGCCGCGGATCAGGGTGGTGTAGCCGACCTCGACCCCGGGCACGTCGGTGATCGCGTTCCACCGACCGGGCGTCCCGGTGAACGGTATACCCAGCGACCTGGCCCGCGGCCGACCCGACGGGGTCGCGGCGTGCGGGCCGGGCAGCCCGGTTTCCTGGTCTGGCATGGTCTGTCAGGCTACCGCTACCCGGCGTTCCCGCCGTAAGGCGACGTAGGCGGGCGTCCGGACGCCGGACCGGTCCGCGCGGTCCGGCGCCCGCCCCGCTCCTGCCAGGCGGCTCGGGAAACATCTTCCTGACCGCCTCGTCGACCACGCGGCGCCTGGCGGCCAGCACGGGCAGCAGGCCGCAGTCCGGTGCGTCCGCGACCGCCTGGCGCCGCGCCGCCTCGGCCGCCCCGGCCAGCCGCTCGCCGATCCGTTGCGTGTAAGAGGCCAGGAAAGACCGCCGGAACGAGCGGGTGCCCGGGGGCCCGGCATCGTCATGGTGCTGGCCGGCGCGGATCATCGCCGCGGTGGCCTGCACGAGCAGCGAGGCGAAGAGCAACTCCACCGCGTCCAGGTCACCGGGGCAGCCGAGTACCGTGCTCAGGCCCAGGTTCTGGTGCGGGACGGCGCGGCAGAGGTTCACCGTGGCCACCACGTCCAGCAGGTCGGTCTTGGCCAGCTCGTAGGGACTGTCGACGAACACCCTCCGGCCGGACGCCGCATCCTGGCGGCCCGGCTCGGTCCCGGCCGCCAGCAACGCTTCGCCGATGGTGTACCTGGTGATCAGCTCCTGCGCCCGGAGGGTCAGTGCCTCGGCCTCTTCGGGGAACTCGGTCGACTCGGCCTTGGCCAGTAGGGCCCGGACCCGGCCGAGCGCTCGCTGGCCCGCCGTGCGGACCGTGCTGCGCTCTGCCGCCCGGGCGGCCGGGCGCGCGGTGCCGGGGAGGGGGCAGAGCCGACCGAGCCTGGGCAGGGCGGCAAACCCGTACAGCACCTCGAGTGCGCAGGTCACCGCGGCTTCCGTGCCGAGCTGTTCGCGCTCCTGCCACTGCTCCACGTAGCCGTTGTCCGAGTCCCACCAGGCGGTCGCGCCCAGCGCCACCAGCTGGGCCTGCCACCGCTCATCCACGGCCGTGCGGGCATAGTTGCGCATATCCATGGCGGCCACGTCGGTCGCCATGCGGGCGTGCCGGGCGCCGAACTGCCGGGCGATCTCCCGCACCACCTCGGTGGGCTGCCAGCCCTGGCGCCACCCGCCGGTGACCGCGCGCAGCAGGCTGAGGAGCAGTTCCTGCTCGACGGCTCGCTGCCAGCCGGGCTCACCCGGCCGCTCGGCGAGCTGCGCGGCGCACCGGACGAACGCGTCATGCTGTCCGTCGACGAGGGCCTGCAGCGCGTCCGACACTAGCTGCTCGGCCCGCGCCGCCGCCGACGGTGCGCCGTCGCCCGGATCGCCGGCCTGCGGCCTGGCGCCCGCCGGGTCCTGCGCTCTCGCGCCTGTCGGCTCCTGCGCTCTCGCGCCCGCCGCGGCCTGCGGTCTCGCGTCCGCCGGGGCCTGGGCCCGGGCGGACGGGCCAGGCGCGTCGCGCGTGATGACCGGGTCCGGCTCGCGCCGACGATCCCTCTTCCACTGCCTTGGCTTTGCGTGGCGTCCAAGGCGGTTCGGCTTGCCCATGCTTCGCCTCCGTCGCACGGCCGTTCGCAGAATCTCACGCGGCGAGCGTCCGGCCTGCGACGACACGCGGTAAATCGCGCTGAACGCAGGATGAAGAAGCCGACCGGGCCACCCGTGGGAGGGGTGAACGGGCCCCCGGGAGGGGTGAACGGGCCCCCGGGAGGGGTGAACGGGCCCCCGGGAGGGGTGAACGGGCCCCCGGGAGGGGTGAACGGGCCCCCGGGAGGGGTGAACGGGCCCCCGGGAGGGGTGAACGGGCCCCCGGGAGGGGTAACCGGGTCACCCGCGGAGGGACAACCGGAAGGTCCGGCGCCCGGGCCAGGTCAGGTGGTGAGGGAAATGCTGTCGGTGCTCGCGGGCCGGCCGAGCGCGCGGTAGCGCCAGCCAGCGGCGCGCCAGCGGCCGGCGTCGAGGACGCTGCGCCCGTCGGCGATGTTGCGCTGCGCCACGGCCTTGCCCAGCACGTCGGGGTCTGCCTCCACGAACTCGCGCCACTCGGTGAGCAGCAATAGCACGTCGGCTTCGTCGGCGGCGGCCAGCATCGAGTCCGCGTACTCCAGCTCGGGGTGGACCTGCCGGGCCTTGTCCATGGCCGCCGGGTCGTAGACGGTGACCCGCGCACCGAGGCCGTGCACGGTGCCGGCCACGTCCAGGGCCGGGGAGTCCCGTATGTCGTCGGAGTTGGGCTTGAACGAGCAGCCGAGCACACCTACGGCGCGTCCCTCCAGGGACCCGCCGGCCAGCTCGAGCGCGAGGTCGACCATGCGGGCCCGCCGCCGCAGGTTGATCGCGTCCACCTCGCCCAGCAGGGCGCTCACCGAGCCGACGCCCAGTTCCCGGGTGGCCGCCCCGAACGCCCGGATGTCCTTGGGCAGGCACCCGCCGCCGAACCCCAGCCCCGGGGCCAGGAAGCGGCTGCCTATCCGCTCGTCGTGGCCCAGCGCCCGGGCCAGCGGAACGACGTCAGCCCCGACGGCCTCGCAGACCTCGGCGATGGCGTTGATGAACGAGACCTTGGTGGCCAGGAACGCGTTGGCGGCCGCCTTGACCAGCTCGGCGGTGGGCAGGCCAGTAGCCAGGAACGGCACCCCGGCCGCCAGCGGCCCGGCGTACACCTCCCGCAGGATGGCTTCGGCCCGGGCCGAGCGGACCCCGACCACGATCCGGTCCGGCCGCATGGTGTCGGCGACCGCGTGCCCCTCGCGCAGGAACTCCGGATTCCAGGCCAGCTCGGCGGCGGCCCCGACGGGCGCCAGCCGCGCCAGGCGCCCGGACACGATCTCGCTGGTACCGACCGGCACGGTGGACTTCCCGACCACCAGGCACGGCCGGGTCAGCAGCGGCGCCAGCGCCTCGACGCACGCCAGCAGGTGGGTCAGGTCGGCGGCATCGGAGTCCGCTCGCTGCGGGGTGCCCACGCAGATGAAATGCACGTCCCCGAACGACGCGACCTCGTCATAGCTGGTCGTGAAGCGCAACCGGCCGGAGCGCAGGCCGCTGCGCAGCAGTTCCTCAAGCTCGGGCTCGTGAAACGGCAAGCGGCCCGCGGCCAGCGCGCCGACCTGGGCCTCGTTCGTGTCCAGGCCGAGGACCTGGAAGCCGAGCTCGGCCAGGCACGCGGCGTGCGTCGCACCCAGGTAACCGGTGCCAAGAACGGTGATGCGAGGTGGCATGGATGCCCTTCATCTCAGGATCATCGTCGGGGCCCATTGAACCAGATGCGATCAGACCGACCGCTTGGTCCACGGGTGCCGCGGCTAGCTCTGGCTCGTCCTCGCCCGGAGGGACTTCCGAGGAAGCATAACGTCACCCGATCGGCAGGCTGTGCCGTCGGGCCGTGACCGGGCGCAAAGTTCACCAGACCGGTACCAGTCCGCTAGGAGACGTACTTCTCCGCCAGGGTCTGGTACTCGAAGATGTCGCCCTCGGCGAACCAGACGTCGATCTCGCGCTTGGCCTCGCTGGGGTTGGCCGACGCGTGGACCAGGTTGGCCACCGCGAGCCCGTTGGCGTTGGCGTACGCCTTGCTCTGGTGCGCGAAGTCACCGCGGATCGTGCCCGGCGCCGCCTCGTCCGGGTAGGTCGCGCCGACCAGCTTGCGGACGGCGGCGACCGCCTCCACGCCTTCGAGCACGAACGCGAACACCGGGCCGGTCTGCATGAACGAGGCCACCGCGTTGTAGACCTCGGGCCCGAACCGGTCCTCGAGGTCGAAGTAGTGCTGCCGGTTAAGGTCCGCGTCCATCCAGATCATCTTGCTCGCGACGATCTTCAGCAGCGCGTCCTCGAAGCGTGCCAGTATGCGCCCCACGAGGCCCCGAGACACAGCATCGGGCTTGAGCAGGACCAGGGTCCGCTCGATCCCCGTGACGTCAGCCATAACGAACCGATCCTTCCAGCACTTTCCGGCCACCCTGCCAAGATTTTGCCCGCACAGCATAACGAGCCAACCGAGTTGCCACGAACCGCCGCCCGGGACATCACCCAGCGATATCCATAACGGTCAGCCCCGGGGCCGGCCTGGTGCCCCCGGCCGGCGCGGCCGGAGCACGCCGGCGAGGTACTGTCTGGCCATGACCGGCCCTGCGACCGCGTGGGTGGTGGCCTGGCCCGCCCGGGTCCGGGAAGAGCACGGTCGCGGACCTGCTGCTGGCGTCGCTAGCGCCCAGGCCTGCGCTGCTCGACAAGGACACGATGTACGGCTCGTTCGTGGCCGCGACCCTGGCGGCGGCCGGGCGGCCGGCCGGGGAGCGCGAGGGCCCGTGGTACGACGAGCACATCAAGGTGCACGAGTACGCCGGGATGACCGCCACCGCCCGCGAGATCCGCTCCTACGGGTGCCCGGTGCTGCTGTCCGGCCCGTTCACCGAGCAGATCCACGACGCCAGGCTCTGGCGGTCGTGGGTGGCCGAGCTCGGCGGGCCCGTGGTGCGCCTGGTCTGGATCCGGTCAGACGCGGCCACCCTCAACCGGCACCTGACCGACCGCGGGTCGCAGCGGGACACGGCCAAGCTGGCGGACTTCGAGGGGTTCGCGGCCCGGATGCGGCTCGGCGCCGTCCCGGCCGCGCCGCACGCCGCCATCGACAACCGCCTGACGTCCGCGGCCTCGCTGGAAGCTCAGGTGGCGGCCCTGGTGGCCAGCCTGCCCGGCTCGCCCGCACCCTGACGAGCATGTTCACGAGCCGGGCGGGTGCGCCGGTAGCCTCGGTGCGGATGGGCGACTCCCGCGCGGCGACGGCCGCCGCGCTCCGCACCACCTGGCGGCGCCCGGCGTGGCTGGTGCCCGGCGGCGTGGCGCTGATCCTGGCCGTCCTGACCGTCAACGTGCTGGCCGACGGCCCGCTGGTCGGGGTGGACCGGCGAATCCGCGCGGCGGTCCAGGTCCAGGCCGCCTCGGATACGTGGCGCTGGGTCGGTGACAGCTGGCATGCTCCCGCCCGCCTGCTGGTCGAGCTGGGCAACAACCAGGCCGCCATACCGGTACTCGCCGTCTGCGCGCTCGTCGTGGCCGCCCGGCACCGCTCGCTGCGCCCGCTGCTCGCCGCGGCGGCCGGCGTGGTGCTGTTGCTGGTCACGGTCATCCCGGCGAAGATCCTCATCGGCCGGTCCGGGCCGGGCCAGCCAGCCGTCGCTTCGGGGCACATGGGCGTGTTCCCCTCCGGCCACACCACCACGGCGGGCGTCTGTTTCGCGCTCGCCGTGCTGCTGCTAGCCCCCGATCTGTCGCTGCGGGCCCGGCGGGTCACGGTGGCGGGCATGTCGGTGCTCTGCTTCCTGGTGGGCCTGGCCCTGGTCTGGTGTGATTTCCATTGGTTCACTGACGTAGTGGCGGGCTGGGCGCTGGCGGCGCTCATCGTCATGGCCGCGCTCCGGCTCACCCGCCCGGCCGGCTGGAACGGGAACAGCGGGTCAGGACGTCCGGTTGGTGGCGGAGTGACCGCCGTGAACAGGGAGCAGGCCGATGACTCAGCGGGCGCGTGACCGCCTCGGCCGGTTCGGCATCTGGCGCGGTTCGAGCCAGGTGACACCGGAGCTCGCCGTGGACCTGGAACGGCTCGGCTTCGGCACGCTATGGCTGGGCGGCTCGCCCAGCGGTCAGCTCACGGCTCCCGAGCAGATCCTCGACGCGACGACCACCCTGACCGTGGCCACCAGCATCGTCAACATGTGGCAGGACGACGCGCACGTGGTCGCGGCGTCGTTCGCGCGGGTCGAGGCCCGCCACCCCGGCCGGTTCCTGCTCGGCGTGGGTGCGGGCCACCGCGAGGCCACGCAGCAGTACGCCCAGCCGTACGAGACGCTCGTGACCTACGTCGACATGCTGCTCGGCGACGGGGTCCCGGCCGACAGCCTGGTGCTGGCCGCGCTGGGCCCGAAGGTGCTGCGCCTGGCCGCGGAACGGACCGCTGGCGCGATTCCGTACCTGGTCACGCCCGAGCACACCCGCCGGGCGCGCGCGATCCTCGGCCCTGGGCCGCTGCTGGCGCCGGAGCAGAAGGCGGTGCTGGAGGCCGACCCGGAGCGGGCGCGCGCGATCGCGCGCCCGCGGGTGCAAAACCCGTACCTCGGCCTGGTCAACTACACCAGCAACCTGCGCCGCCTGGGCTGGAGCGACGAGGACCTGGGCGATGGCGGCAGCGACGCTCTCATCGACGCGCTGGTGGCGCACGGCAGCGGCCAGCAGGTAGCCGCTCAGCTGGCTGAGCACTTCGACGCGGGCGCCGACCACGTGTGCGTCCAGCTGCTGACCGCGCCCGGCGCCGACCTGCTCGACAGCTACCGGAAGCTGGCCCAGGCACTGGGCCTGTGACGGCCGTCAGCTAACCCGAGGGATACGCGCCACTCCGCGCCTCCGACCGACCGCCTCCCCGGCCGCCGCCTCCCCGGCCCTCGCGTCCCGCCCGCCGCCCCCTGGGCCGTCCCGCCGTCGCCCGCAACCCCCACCCGTCGCTCGACTTTGCGTCATAAAGTTGTTGGCTCAAACCCCTTGACTTTGCGCCGTAAAGCAGCGTCTACTTTATGGCATAGAGTCGATGCTAGGGAGACACCATGAACCACACATCCGACACCGCCGCCGCCGGCAACGGCGGCACCTTCGACCCCCAGCAGGCCGCCGCCCTGCTGGACCAGACCACGCGGCAGGCACGCCGCAAGTTTGCGCCTTCTCCGCCGTGGCTGCTGGCCACCAGGGCCGTCCTGGTCCTGGCCGCCCTCGGCTCGATCTGGCTCTCGGTGCGCGGCCAGCACCCCTACCGGGGCCCGACCGCCGCGGACATCCCCATCCTGATCGTGTTCGTTGTGGTCAACTTCTCCGCAACGGTCGCTGTCCGCAGGCACGCGACCGCCGGGGTAAGCGGGCGATCCCGGTTTAGTCAGGGCGAGATCATCGCGCTGGTGCTGGCCTTTGTCGCCGCGGTCGTAGTCATGACGGGGCTGGGCGCCGCCGGGGTGAGCTTCGCCTTCTACCCAACCTCGGTGCTGGTCATCCCCGGCCTGGTCTGGGCGGCCATCTCGGCGGCACGGGCCAACTGGCGTTCGTTCGGCACCGGGGTCGCCCTCGCCGTCCTCGGCATCGTGGGCGCGTTCGCCGGGCCGGCCGGGTCTTGGGCCGTCGCCGCCGTGGGCCTGTGTGCCGTGCTCCTCAGCGACGCCGTCGCCATCGCCTGGCGGCAGCGCGCATGACGGTGCTGTCATGAACGACGACGGACTCGATCCGCTGATCCACGTCCCCACCCGGCTGAAGATCGTCGCGACGCTGGCGGCACTGCCCGACGGCGACACGCTCTCCTTCACCCGGCTGCAGGACATGATCGGGCTCACCCCCGGGAACCTGATCATCCACCTCCGCAAGCTCGAAGACGCCGACTACATCAGCAGCGAGAAGACCAAGAACGGGACCGTGTCCATCACCACGGTCGCTCTCACCGGCCAGGGCCGGTCAGCACTCGACAACTACACCCAGGCTCTGCGCGACCTGCTCGGCGGCCTGTGAATGCACCGCCAGGCCCGGCCTTCCCGGACGGCTCCTCCACGAGGGGCCGTCCGCTGCTGTCGAGGGGACACCTGCACGACGGCGCGAACCCGACGGGGCAACACGACGCGCGAACCCAGCGGAAGCCAGGTCACGAGCGGGCCGGGCGGTCCTTCTTCGGCAGCTTGCTGACCACCACGTCGTAGGAAGCGTCCACCGCCTCGATCAGCTCGTCGTCGCCGATGGCGCCGCCGATGTGCAGGCTGTTCCACCCGGACCGGCCGATGTAGGCCATGACCGTGGCATCGTCGGGGTAGCGCAGTAGCCACTCGTCGGCCGCGTCCCGGGACGGTCCGCACTTCAGCCCGACCGCGGACGCCGAGTCCGATCCGAGGAACGCGAAGATCTTGCCGCCGACCTTGACCACGACGTCGTCCTCCCAGGGCTCGTCCTGCCACGCGCCGGGCTTGGCCAGGCAGTAGGCGAGCAGTTCAGCGCGGGTCATCGAAAGCCTCCTTCGTTCCGGATGGTCATCGGCTGCGGTCGGATGGCGGCGGTGGCGGGCCGGATGGCGGCCAGCAGCCTTCGGCGACCGCCGTCACGACCGCGTAGGGCAGGTGCCGAGGATGTACCAGCAGCGCCCGGGCCACCTCGCGAATCGTCAGCCGTAGGGGGGTCAGTAGCTGCTCGCTGCGGCGCCAGGCGCCGCACTCGTCGGCGCCGAAGCGCTCGCGCACCGCGCGGCGGAAGCGCCGTGCGTCGCCGCCGTCGCTCTTCCAGGTCGGCAGCCAGGCGCGCAGCTCGTCGTCGCGCTCGAGCATGGTCCAGTTCCGCAGCCGCTGCGCGATCTGGCCGGCCGCGTCGATGACGAACGCCAGGTCGGTGGCACCACTGATGCCGTGGACCCGGCCCTCCTGGCCGCAGGCGTGACGGATGCTGGCCGAGCTGAAGCGCGCCCCGACCGCCAGCGCGGCCACGGCGTGCCCGGCCTCGTGCCAGGCGGTCTCGACGGTGGCCGTCCGCGCTCCGGCCAGGCGGGGAAAGCAGCCGCAGTCGTAACGCTGCCGGAGCCACAGGTCGTCCACGATCGACTCGTCGTCATAACGGATGACCCGGCTCAGCTCGGCTCGGATCCCGGCCAGGAGGCGCTGCTCGGCAGGCTTCATCGCGTGCTACTTGGGCGGCTTGCCCTCGGGCGGCCGGAGCGGAGGGATGTGGGGACGGGGATGGCGGCGCGGGCCCGACCAGAGCGCAGGAACGGCGTCCACCGCGTACGCCACCGCGTATGCGGCCTGCTCGTAGTTCACCCGCCAGCCCACGAAGTCCGGCCACGCCTCCTCGGGCTCGCGCTCGATGGGGAAGTCCAACTTGCGCATCCGCGCCACCGCGTCCAGGAACTCCTCGTAGGTGAGGCTGATCCCCGCGCTCGGGTCAGGTTCCTCCGGGACGTTGAGGTCCATGGCCCGGGCGACGTCGCCGAAGCACAGGAACCCGCTGCGCAAGCAGAGCCGGGCCGGGACCACGGGGGCGGACTTGGGGGACAGGACCAGGATCAGCGCGGCCGAGTCGAGGACCGCCAGCAGCGCGGTCACCCATGACGACATCGGCTTGGGCGAGCGGAACCGGACCAGCGGCAGGTAGGTGGTGTGGCTCTCCGCCACGTCCGCGGCCCAGCGTTCCCACGCCCCGTACAGGTCGGGCAGGGTGTCGATGGTCGACACCCCCGAGCCCAGCGCGTAGTGGGTGCGGGCCAGCAGTTCCGGGCCCCAGGACGGGACGCCGGCCCGCGCGTTCAGCAGCGATACCTCGTTCTCGCGCCGGTTGAACTCCGAGTACAGGGTCGGCAGGTAGGCAATCTGCAGCGTGATCGTGATGATGCCGGCCAGCGACGCGATGTCCAGGATGATCCGCTCCGGGGCCCCGCTCACCCGCTCCGACCCGATCTCGAACAGCGCCGGCCCGGCCGTGGTGAACGCGGTCGTTATGGGAAAGAACGGCCACATCAGCAGCGAGAACCCGAGGAAGAAGATCGCCAGCCAGGCGATCAGCTGGAGCAGCAGGATCGCGGCTGCCTGCCCGGCCAGCACCCGGTCGCGCCGCGGGTTGTCCCTGATCTTGTCCGTCACCACGCGGTAGGTGATGACCACGAGCTTGTCGACCGACCGGGTCAGCCAGCTGCCGACCGGCCTCGGCACGATGACCGTGCCGATGACGCTGCGGGCCGCGGTGAACACCAGCAGCGCGCCGACGATGGCCGCGATGACCCGGGCGGCCAGCGGCAACACCATGGCTCTCCTCGATGTTTTCGTCGCACCGGCCGGGCGGTCCGCCGGTGATCAGCAGCATCACCGGTATTTGCCGGCGGGCTGCATGGAGTCTCGCCGGCAGGGTAGCTGAGCGCGGGCAGGCTTCTACAACCCCCTCCGCCTGCAGAGGGAGATGTGATTCACATGAACGGGATGCTGCGGGTTCCCCGGAGCCGCGGCGTGCTCAGCGGCCTGCTGCTGGTGCTGCTGGGCGCTTGGGGCGCTCTTGTTCCCTTTGTCGGCCCCTATTTCCACTACGCCTACACGCCGGACCAGGGCTGGACCTACACCACGGGCCGGCTCTGGCTCGAGATCCTGCCCGGCGCCGCCACGGTGCTCGGCGGCCTGATCGTGCTGGTCAGCGCCTACCGCCCGGTGGCGCACTTCGGCGCGTGGCTGGCTGCGCTGGCTGGCGCGTGGTTCGCGCTGGGCAGCGTGATCGCCCCGGCCTGGATCGGGATGAACATGACCACCGGGACGCCGGTGGGCGGATCCTCGGCCCGCGCCTTCGAGCAGATCGGTTTCTTCACCGGCCTGGGTGTGGCCATCGTGCTGGTGGCGGCGATGGCGCTCGGCCGCTTCTCCGTGATCAGCGTCCGGGACGCCCGGCTGGCCAAGCGCGCTCCGGCGGCCGAGCCCGTGCGGACGGCCGAGCCCGCTGCGGACGGCCGAGCCCGCTGCGGTGGCCGAGCCCGCTGCGGTGGCCGAGCCCGCTGCGGTGGCCGAGCCCGCTGCGGTGGCCGAGCCCGCTGCGGCGGCCGAGCCCGCCACGGTCGCCACGGACGCCCCGACGGGTACCGGCGTCTGGCGCAGGCCGACCACCTCCGCCGCGCCGGACGCTTCGGACGCCACGGACGCCGCTACGGGCACCGGCGGCTGGCGGAGGTTCGCGCTCCGGCGCAAGGAGGCGGAGGCGGCGGGCCAGACCGCCGAGCCCGCTACCGAGCCCGTGAGCACCGGGAAGGTGTGCACAAACGCGGGCGCGCCGGCCATCCGATCTCGCTCCGTCGGCGCGCCCGCCTTGGTGGCCTGCCGCGAGGCGCAGGGCGGACGTGGGGATCGGCGCGCCTGCCTTGGTGGCCTGCCACCGGCCAGGGGTAGCGCGGGCTTGGAGGAGATGCTCGACGGCTTCCGGCGGCGCTGGACGGAATCCGGCGGGCCGCGGCGCAGGCTCGGCGGCTGCCTGCTGTGGATCCTGGGCCTGATCGTCGCCCTGATCATCTTGTCGCTGCTGTTCGGCGGCTTCCAGAAGGGCACCAAGGCGGCCCCGGCGGCGCGCTGGTGCTGGTCCCGGCCGCGGTCACGACGGGAGGCGTCCGCTGAT
>CAWIDQ010000010.1:0-25585 GCA_963834695.1 uncultured Actinomycetota bacterium | reverse complement strand
TATCCGGGCCGGGAGCGACGCTGAGCAGCCGGAACATCCGAGCGGCACCGTCGCTCATGGCCGCAGGACGCCGCGAAGACCGCGATAGGATCGCCCGTACCCGCGCCTGCGGAGCGCAGCTCCTGAGCGAGCGCCCGGAGCGAGAGATCCGGGTCGGCCGCTGCCCGGGCGGCGACTAACGGGGGCAGCCGCGGGCCGCTGGCCGGTCACGCTGCCCAGTCCGCGGACGGCCGATGGCTCTACCCCCGTTCACGCTGCGGCTGTTCCTGCACGCGTGGGGCCTAGTCGTGGTGGCGGTCCTGGTCATCGGGTTCGCGGGCGCCCTGGTGGCTCTGGGCAGTCTCTCTTCCCCCGACTTCATCGCGCTAGTCGTCCCGCTGACCGCGCTGCTCGCCGTGATCGCGGTCGCGCGGGGAACAGGCGACGCGAGCAGCCCTCAGCAGGGTCCGGCTAGGCCCAAGTCCTGAGCGCCCGACTGCTGTCCGCCGGGTGTCAGCAAGCTGACAGCAGCCGTGTCAACCCGGTGACTGACACCTGCCGCGCGGTCCGGGCACGCTAACCGCAGTTGGCCATTCCAAAACCGGCCACGAATGGGCTGGCCATCGCGGGGGCGGTCAGCCCGGAAGGCGAGGAGTCATGTACGCGCAGCACGATCAGGGGATCCGCCGGGCCGTCGCCCGGGCCCTGACCGGCAACCACTCCCGGGCCGTCGCCCGGGCCCTGACCAGCAACCACTCCCGGGCCGTCGCCCGGGCCCTGACCAGCAACCACTCCCGGGCCGTCGCCCGGGCCTGACCGGGAACCCGAGATGACGGCTCCCGCGCCCGGCGTGCTGGTTCTGGCCATGACGGCCCCGGCCGGACAGGGAGCCGCCGTCCGGTCCGGCGCCACGGACCGCGGGCCAGCCCCGGCCGGCGCCACGGCGTCCGGGGGGGCCGCGCCGGCCGGGGCAGCCGCGGCCCTGGGCCTGCGCGACCAGGCGCTGGCCGCGCTGGACGCGGCTGACCCCCAGGCCGCGCTGGGCGTCGCCCGGCAGGGGCTGGCCGTCCTGGAGGAGGCCGGGCTGCGCGGCCAGGCAGACGAAGCCGCTCTGCTGGTGTCGCTCGCGGAGATCGAGGAAGCCCTGGACCGCTTCGACGACGCCAGGACCACGATCGCTGCCGCGATCGCGATCCTCTCCAGCCTCGGGCTGGACGACGAAGACCACGACACCCTGATGCTGTGGTGCCAGGCCCAGGAGCGGCTGGCCGGACTGGAGCGGCTGGCGGGGAACTTCGCGGTCGCCGTGGCCCGGCTGCGCGCGGTGGCGGACCGGGCGTCGGCGGCGCTGGGGGAGGCGTCGCTGCCCGTGGTATCGGCGGCGAACGCCCTGGGCGTGGTGTACAAATACGCGTCGGACCTCGACGCCGCGGGGGCCGCCTACCAGCGGGCGGTGGCCGCGGCCCGCGGCCTGGCCGATCCGGATCCGCTGATCGAGGCCGGCCTGCTGCACAACCTGGGCGGCCTGGCTCACGCGCGGGGCGACGCCCCCGGCGGAATACCCCTCGCCGAGCGGGGCGCCGCGCTGCGCGCTGAAGCGCTCGGTCCTGATCACCCCGATGTCGCCCGCGACCTGAACGCCCTGGGTGCCCTCTACCACCTGGCCGGACGGCAGGGCGACGCCGTGCGGGCCTACCACCGGGCCCTGGCGGTGTTCGAAGACCGCTACGGGCCCGATCATTTCGAGGTCGCCATGACCTGTGCGAACCTCGCGGTGCTGCACGGCGACCAGGGAGACTACGCGCAGGCCGAAGCGCTGCACCGCCGGTCGCTGCGGATCTTCGCAGCCGTGCTGGGGCCCCAGGACGCCGAGGTCGGCCTGACCTTGCTGAATCTGGCCACGGCCGTCGCCGACCAGGGCAGGGGGGCCGAAGCGGCCATGCTGGCCACCCGGGCTACGGCCATCCTGGCGGCCCGCCTTCCGCCCGGCCACCCGCACCTGCAGGCCGCCGCCGGGCTATCGGAACGCTGGGGGCGGTCGGCATGACCCGCGGGCCGCTCGCCCGGGCGCCGCGGCGCCCGGCCCTGATCCCGGCGCTGCCGCGCCCGGCGTGGGTCGTGCTGGGCGGTGACTTCGCGTCGGCGGTCGGCAGCGGCCTGACCCTGCCGTGCCTGTTCATCTACGCCCACCTGGTCCGGGGTCTCGGCTACGGCACCGCCGGCCTGGTGGTCGCCATGATCGCCCTGGCCTCCCTGGCCGGGAACCCGCTGGGAGGCGCCGCGGCCGACCGGTGGACGCCGCGGCGGGCGCTGATGGCCGGCCTGGTGGTAGCCGCCGCCGGCTCGGTCGCTCTGGCCCTGGCCCGGTCCACGCCGGCCCTGTTCGGCGCGGCCGGCCTGCTCGGCCTGGGGGTGGCCGTAATCTGGCCCGCGCAGGACGCGCTGCTGGCCAGCGTGGCCGACCCGGGCGGCCGCTCGGCGGTGTTCTCGGTCCGCCACGCCTCCATGAACGCCGGGCTCGGCCTGGGCACCCTGGGCGCGGCGGCCGTGGTCAGCGTCGCTCACCCGGGCACCTTCACCGCGGTCTATCTCGCCGACGCGGCCTCCTTCCTGGCGTTCGTACCGGTGCTGGCCTGCCTGCGCCTGCCGGCGCAGCAGGCCGGCGGCAGGCTCCGGCCCGCTCGCAGCCGGGCAGCTTCCGGCAGGTGCTGCGGGACCGGGCTTTCCTGCGGGTATGGGCGCTCACCGCCCTGATCGTGACCGTCACCTTCGGCCAGTTCCAGTCCAGCTTCGCCGGGTACGCCGCCCGGCCCGGCGGCGTCAGCACGCACGGCCTCGGCCTGGCGTTCGCGGCCAATGCGCTGACGGTGGTGGCCGCGTCGATGTTCGTCCTGCGGCGGCTGGCGGGCCGCCGGCGCACCACCGGCACGGCCCTGGCCGCGGTGGCCTGGGCAGCCAGCTGGGCTGTGGTGGTCGCCGGCGGCCGGCTCGGCGGCGGCGCGGCGGCCGAGGCCGCCTTCGTCGCCGCCATGGTCATCTTCGCCGTCGGCGAGACCCTGCTCTCGCCGACGCTGCCGGCGATCATTAACGATCTCGCCCCGCCGGAGGCCGCGGGCCGGTACAACGGGCTCGGCACCCTGGCCTTCACCACCGGCTTCCTACTCGGCCCGGTCTGCGGCGCGGCGGCGCTCGGCGCCGGCTGGGGCGGCGGCCTGTTCGCCACGGCGGCTCTGGCCTGCCTCGCCGCCGCCGTGGCCGCGCTGCGCCTGGGCCGTCACCTGCCGCCGGGCGCCAACCAGATCCCGCCGCCCGCCACCGGCGCCTCCGGCCCGGCGCAGGCCGAGGCCGGGGCGCCGTCACCCCCGGCACGCCGGGGTGAGCCGGACCTCATTAGGGCCTGAGCAGGCTCGTGCGGCGGTCCACGCCGGACCGGTGGCGACCACGACGGCGACGATCATCGTCCCGAGCGCCATGGCCGCGATGGCCCAGCCGGTGATGACCAGCCGGACCATCACCGCTGCCGCGGACCGGCGGCGGCCATCTCGTTTCGCGGCCGCGGCCGCCGGCGGGTTCACGCGATCGTCAGCCAGAATCCGCCATTCGCCCCATGTCAGGCGACGCCGGCCACCGGGTGATCACTTACGACCGCCGCGGGTTCGGGAAGTCCAGCCAGCCGACGGTCGGTTATGACTACGACACCTTCGCCGCGGACCTGCAGGCCCTGATGGAGCACCTGGACCTGCGCGACGCCGTCATCGTCGGGCACTCGATGGGCACCGGCGAGGTCACCCGCTACCTGGGCAACTACGGCTCCAGCCGGGTCGCCAAGGGCGTGCTGGTCTCCCCGATCCCGCCGTTCCTGCTGCAGACCGACGACAACCCCGACGGGCTTCCGCAAAGCCTGTTCGACGGCTTCGTGCAGTCCGTCAAGGCCGACCCCCCGGCGTGGATGAAGGGATTCCTGGACAACTTCTACAACGCCGACGTCCTGCTCGGGAAGCTGGTCAGCGAGCAGGCCTACCAGGCCAGCTTCAACATCGCCGTCGCCGCGTCGGCCGCGGCCACGGTGGCGTGCATCCCGACCTGGGAGACCGACTTCCGCGGCGACCTGCCCAAGATCGACGTGCCGATGCTCGTGATCCAGGGCAACGCGGACCGGGTCCTGCCCTTCCCCAAGACCGGCGAGCGCCTGCCCGGCCTGATCAAGGACGTGCACCTGGTGGTGATCGAGGGCGGCCCGCACGCCATCGCCTGGACCCACGCCGACCAGGTCAACAAGGCGCTGCTCGACTTCCTGGCCTGACCGGGCGCGTTGCCCGCCGCCCGACTTCGCGCCTGACCCGGGTACCCGCTTCGGATGTCGAAACGGGCGGCTCAGGTGTGTCCTAGGGCTGAGAGTGCCACCAGGGCGCGGGAACAGAAGGGCAAGCGGTGATGGACTGGAAGCTGGAGGTCGTGGTGGTTCCGGTCACCGATATCGACCGGGCGAAGGATTTCTACGTCGGCACGCTGGGGTTCCGCCTCGACGCCGACACCCGGCCCACGCCGGCCTTGCGGGTGGTGCACATGACCCCGCCGGGGTCGGCGTGCTCCGTGGTGGTCGGGCCGACCTTGTTGAGCGCGGACGCCGACCGGGAGCCAGGAGCCAGTTTTCAGCTGGTGGTCACCGACGTCGAGACCGCCCGGGCCCAGCTGGCCGAGCGGGGCGTCGAGGTCTCGCCGGTCCAGACGCTGGACCCCCGGGACGGTGGCAAGTTCGTCTTCTTCACCGATCCCGACGGCAACGACTGGGCCGTGCAGGAGGTCAGGGAGCGCGTCGGGGCGCCGCTGGGCTGACCACCGCCGAGCCGGTCACCACATCATCCGCGGGACGGCGGGCCAGGCTGCCGCAGGGAGCCTGGGCGGTGAACACAGTACGGTACTGCTGTGGCGACCGTCGACGACGCGGCCCGGATGGCCTCGGAGCTACCCGAGGTCACAGAGAGTGAGCGGCATGAGAACCGGACGTGGTACGTCGCCGGCAAGGCGTTCGCGTGGGAACGGCCGTTTTCCAAAGCGGACCTGAGGCGGTTCGGCGACGAGACCCCGCCCGACGGGCCGATTCTGGCGGTCCGCGTCGAGGATCTCGGCGAGAAGGAGGCCGTGCTCGCCGCGCATCCGGAGAGCTTCTTCACCATCCCGCACTTCGACGGGTACTCCGCCGTGCTGATCCGGCTCCAGGTCGTCTCAGGGAAGGCGCTGCGCGACGCGCTGGCCGATGGCTGGCTGGCTTGCGCGCCGCGGGACCTGGCGGAGGCCTATCTCAGCCGCTAACGCTCGACAGCCACGGCGGGGCGTGAGCCAGTGTGGCCCATGTCATATCTCATGGCGGAATGACCGGGAAGCGACGGAAGTCTTAACGGTTATGAACGTGCCGAGCGACGCGGTCGAGGACGTCCCGCGGGCCAGTCTCATCCTCGTCGAGCAGTCCGGCGCCAAGCGCGAGATCCCTCAGCCCTCCCCGGTCAGCGCGATGATCGCGGCCGAGCAGGTCATGCAGCGCGACGGCCTGCGCCTGCGCGAGGTCAAGCTGGTCAGCCAGCGCCGGGCTATCGCCCGCTGGAAGGCCGAAGAGCCGGGCTGGCGGCGGGTCGCCTGAGCTAACGCTGGCCCTGGGCTTCGGCCAGTTCCTTGATGCCCGTCAGCGTCGCCGTCATGTTGGCCCGGTGCTCGGCCAGGCGACGGTGCAGGATCGCAGACTCCTTGTCCGGCCTGGCCTCGATGGCCGCGCTGATGCCGCTCGGCGCCGGCCCGATCTGCATCCACTGGGTCAGCCGCGTGCCGCCGGCCTGGGCCGCCAGGGTGAAACGCCACCGGGCGGCCGGGCGGTCAGGGTCGCCGACGGCCCAGCCCAGCACCTGCTCCGGCTGGTACTCGCAGATCGTGGAGGTGGTCTGCCAGCGGCCGACGGCCGGGTGGTGATTACGCCCGGCGAACCGGGCGCCGAGCGCGGGACGGCTGGCGCCGTCCAGCCACTCGCCGCCGTCGAACTCGCTGCTGAAGCGGGCGGGCAGCTGGATATCGCAGACCAGCGCCCAGACGACCGACGCAGGTGCGGCGATCATCAGCTCGGCGTGAGTGGCCGGGCAGTCGCGGTAGCGGAGCTCTGGCTGGTCTGACACCTGATCCTCCCCTGGCCGGCCTGGCCTGGCCTGCAGGCCGGCCGTGACCTTGACAGCGTAGGCCCGCCGACATTTACCGGACCTTTTCGTCCGTCGATCTCCGCCGCACAGTAAGTGACTGCAGCGGGAGGATGAACAGGGTGCACTGGCCGCCACGGAGGGCACGAGCATGCAGGTAGGGATGACCACGCTGGTCTCGGGCGCGCGGGACGCCGGGTTCGTGCGGGACGCTGAGCGGCTCGGCGTCACCTCGGTCTGGGTGCCGGAGACCTGGGGCCAGGACGCGCTGACCCCGCTGGCCTACCTGGCCGGGCAGACCACCAGCATCCGGCTCGGCTCGTCGATCGCGCAGCTCGGCGCCAGGTCTCCGGCCACCCTGGCCATGTCGGCGATGTCGCTGCAGCTGCTGTCCGGCGGGCGGTTCCTGCTCGGCGTGGGCGTCAGCGGCCCCCAGGTGATGGAGGGCTGGCATGGCGTGCGCTTCAGCTCCCCGCTCGCGGCGACCCGCGAGACGATCGAGATCGTCCGGCAGATCGCGCGCGGTGACCGGCTCCGCCACGACGGCCGGGTCTACCGGCTGCCGCTGCCGGACGGGCCGGGCCGGGCGCTGCGGTCGCCGCTGCCGCCGGTGCCGGTGCCCATCTACGTGGCGGCGCTCGGCCCGCGCAACCTGGAACTGACCGGCGCCCTGGCCGACGGCTGGATCGGCAACACGTTCATACCGGAGCAGGCCGCGGTGTTCACCGATCGCCTGGCCGCGGGCGCGGGCGCAGCCGGGCGCCGGCTCGCCGAGCTGGACCTGGTCGTCCCGGTCGCGGTGGAGTTCACCGATGACGCCGAGGCCGCGGCCGCCGCGGCCCGCCGGGCACGCCCGCGGCTACGCCTTCACGATCGGCGCGATGGGCAGCCGCGAGCAGAACTTCTACAACGACGCGCTGACCCGGCTGGGTTTCGGCGATGACGTGCGGGCCGTGCAGGAACTGTGGCTGTCCGGGCGGCGGGGCGAGGCCGCCGACCGGGTGCCGGCCGAGCTCGGCCGGGCGACCAACCTGCTCGGGACGCCGGCCATGGTCGCCGACCGCCTCCGGCTCTACCGCGACGCGGGCATCACCACCCTGCAGGCCAAGCTCGACGGCGACCACGCCGCCCGCCTCGACACCCTGGCCCGGCTCGTCGAGCTCGTCGGCCAGGTCAGCGCGGAGCCGGGTGCCGACACCCGCTGACCAGGGTTCCCGGCCCCTCGGATCAGGATTCAGCGCGCTTCCGGTAGCGGGTCATGGGGCCGAGCAGGCCCGGCACCACTGCGAACGGGGTCATGCCGAGCCGCCTGAGCACCGCGGCCGACGCGGCGTTGCCCTCGTCGACCTCGGCCAGCACCGACGTGATCCACGGGCGCCAGGCTACCGACCGAGGGGCGGGTAGCCCAGCTGCTCGGTGACCCAGTGCAGGCGTTCCGCGGCCTGGCCGAGCTGGCCGGCGGCGAGCTGGACGTCGCGGTGGCTGAGCCGGCCGGGAACGAAGCTGCTCGGAGTGTCGGCATCGGGCAGGCCGAGGCGCTCGAAGAGTTCTCGCCTGCTGGCTGGCCACCGGGCCGCCAGGGTCTCGGCCTTGACCTCTACGTAGCGGGGGTGGGCCAGCAGCGCCGGCCGCTGGCCCAGCCAGCGCTGGTAGAGCGGCTCGAGCCAGTTCACGACCGCGTCCGGGGTGGCCGGCGCCCAGGGCTGGTCCAGGTGGGAGGCCGCCACCTGACACGGATGCCGCATGATCACCACGACGGTGGCCTCGGGGAACAGCTCGTGCAGGAACGGGATGGACACCAAGCTGAATGGCGTCTTCTCACACCAGGTGCGCTTGCCCGCGCGCCGGGCCGTGGCACCGAACAGCCGCGCGGTGAAGTCCCGCAGGATGGCGATGAGCTCGGCCCGGTCGGGAAAGTACCGGGCGACCACCCGGCGGTGGGTTCGCGCTTCCCCCGGGGCGTACTGCCACCGGCGGTACCGGTAGCTCAGCGGCGGCACGGCTTCGGTGAATTCGTACCAGACCAGCTGCTGCCACAGCCGGTCGGTCGCGGCCCGGTACTCCTCCGGGCCGATCTCGGCGGCCAGGTCCCAGCCCCGGAATGCCTCGGACGTGTTCCCGGTCAGCCGCTGGTTCAGCAGCCAGTCCAGGCGGCCCAGCGCATCGTCCGCGTGGTAGGGCGTGTAGGCGGTCGTCAGCGCCCGGGCCAGGTCCTCAAAGCCGCCGGGATCGACCAGGAACCGGCTTTCCCACTCAAGGCTGTGCACCTCGGGGTGCTCGCCCAGCACGCGGCACAGCTGGCTCGTGCCGCAGCGCCCGGTGCCCCCGACGAAGAACGGGCCTGTCACCCGCTCAGCCTGGACCGGTCGCCGCCCGGCAGGCAAGGCGTTTCCCGGGTCCTCCCGCGCGTGCTGAGCCTGGCACAATCTCACCCATGCAGCGAACCGCCGTGATCACCGGAGCAGGCAGCGGGATCGGAGCGGCCACCGCGGGCAGGCTGGCCGAAGCCGGATACCGCGTGGTGCTGGCCGCCCGCCGGGCCGACCGCGTCGAGGCCGTGGCGGAGCGGATCAGGGAGCGCGGCGGCCAGGCCGACGCCCACCGCCTGGACGTCACCGACCGCGCCGCCGTGGACGCGCTGGCCGGGTCCCTGGAGCGTTGCGACGTCCTGGTCGCCAACGCCGGCGGCGCCATCGGCGCGGACACCGTCGAGGAGTCGTCCGCGGCGGACTGGCTGACCATGTACGAGGTCAACGTGCTCGGCACGCTGCACACCACGCAGGCGCTGCTGCCCAAGCTCGTGGCCAGCGGGGACGGCACGATCGTGGTGCTGTCCTCCACGGCCGGCTTCGTCGCCTACGAGGGCGGCGGCGGTTATGCGGCCGCCAAGCACGCGGAGCACGCCATCGCGGCCACGCTGCGCCTGGAGCTGTGCGGCCAGCCGGTCCGGGTCATCGAGATCGCGCCGGGCATGGTGCGGACCGACGAGTTCGCCCTCAACCGGTACCGCGGCGACGCCGCGAAGGCCGCCGCGGTCTATCAGGGCGTCGTCGAGCCGCTGACCGCCGAGGACATCGCCGACGCGATCGCCTGGACCGTGACCCGGCCCGCGCACGTCAACATCGACCTGATGGTCATGCGGCCGCGCGCCCAGGCCGCGCAGCACAAGGTGTGCCGCGACTCCTGACCGCTCCCCGCGCCCACCTGCCCGTTCGCGGCCGGGTCTGGGCCGCGGCGGTCCGTTATGGATATCCGATCATGCGGTCTGGGTGATCTTGCTCAGGCCGCGCGGGCGGTCCGGGTCGAGCCCGAGCCGGCGCGCGAGCGCCTCGGTCAGCAGCTGGCCGGGCACGATCAGCCCCATCGGCGCCAGCCATTCGGGCAGCCGCGGGCCGGGCAGCGCGCGCGTGCACGCGGCGGCCAGGCGGTCGCCGCCGCCGATCCCGTAGGCCCGCGCCCCGGCGCCGGTGACCCGGCGCGCCAGGTCCACCGTGCCGTCCAGGGTCGGCCCAGAGTCGGCGGCCAGGAGGATCGCGGGCGTGCGGGCGTCGACCACGGCGATCGGGCCGTGCAGCAGGTCCGCGTAGGACAGGCCCATCGCGTGCAGGTAGCACGCCTCCTTGAGCTTGAGCGCCAGCTCGAGCGCGGCCGCGTAGGCCAGCCCGCGCCCGGAGACCACAACCCCCGGATCCGCCGCGAGCTCGTCCACCATCGGGCCGGTGTCGGGCGGGTGGGCCAGCATGGCCTCGATCTCGTCCGGAACCCCGCGCAGCTCGCCCGGGTCAAGGTCGGCCCCGAGCGCGATGGCCAGCACGGCCAGCGCCGCAAGTTGCGTGGTGAACGTCTTGGTGGCCGGGACCGCGCGCTCCGTCCCGGCCTGCAGGAGGAAGGTGACCTCGGCGACCTGCGCCAGCGGGGACCCGGCGCCGTTGGTGATCGCCAGCGTGCGGGCCCCGCAGTCGCGCGCCCAGGCCAGGGTCTGCACGATCTCCTCGGTCTGCCCCGACTGAGACAGCGCGACCGCGAGCACGCCGGACAGCTCGACCCGGCTCCGGTAGGTGGTAGCGATCGACGGCGCGGCCAGGGTGGCCAGCCGTCCCGCGCGCGCCTGGATCAGGTAGCTGCCGTAGACCGCGGCGTTGTCCGAGGTCCCCCGCGCGATCAGGAGCACCTGGCGGGTGTCGCGGGCCAGCGCGGCGGCCGCGGGCGCGCGGGGCAGCAGCGCCGCGATCGTGGCCCGCAGCGCCGCGGGCTGCTCGCCGATCTCGGTCCGCATGCGCGTGGCCCCGCTCATCCGGGCCCTCCCTTCGCTCGGTCCGCTCCGCCGGCTCGGTCCGGCGATCCCAGCTCTCCCGCCTCCGAGTAGACCAGCTCACCGCCGATCCAGGTGGCCCGCGCCCGCAGGTCATCGCCGAGCCAGGCCAGGTCGGCGGCCGCGCCCGGCGCGATCCGGCCGAGATCCGGCCGGCCGATCAGGTCAGCGGGAACGCGGGTGGCGGCGGCGGCGGCCTCGGCCAGCCCGACCCCGGCGGCCACCATGTTGGCCACGGCGGCGTCCATCCGCAGCGCCGAGCCGGCCAGGGTGCCGTCGCCGCGCACCGGAGGCTCCCCGTCCCCGGGCGGCAGCTCGATCGGCTCCTCGCCGAGCAGGTAGCGGCCGGGCGGCATCCCGGCGCAGGCCGCCGCGTCCGTGACCGCGCAGATCCGGCCGGGCGCCGCCCGAAACGCCATAACGCACACCTGCGGGGCCACGTGGCGCAGATCGGCGATCAGGCCGCTGGTGAGGCGCTGGTCGGTCAGGGCCTGGCCGACCACGCCCGGCTCGCGGTGGTGCAGCGGGCGCTGCGCGTTGAACAGGTGAGTGACCATCCGGGCGCCGTGGTCGGCGGCCTGTGCCGCCTGCCGGGCCGTGGCGTCGCTATGGCCCACGCTGACCAGGACGCCGGCCTCGGTCAGCCGGCCGATGGCCGCCAGGGCGCCGTCTCGTTCCGGCGCCAGGGTGACCAGCCGGAGCACGCCCTGGCCGGCCTCGAGCAGGTCGTCCACGGCGGCGGGAGCCGGGTCGGTCATCCATTCGGCGCGGTGGGCGCCCTTGCGGGCGGGCGAGAGGAACGGGCCCTCTGCGTGCACGCCGAGTACCCGGGCCGCCCGGGCCGGCAGCGCCGGGATCAGCGCCGCCGCGGCCCGCAACGCCGCGGCGAGCGCACCGGGCGGCGCGGTGATGAAGGTGGGCAGCACAGCCGTGGTACCGGTCTGCGGGAGGCAGGTCACGACCTTGGCCCAGCCGTCCGCCCCCGCGGCCTGGAACTCTTCGCCGAAGTAGCCGTTGACCTGGAGGTCCACGAATCCTGGCAGGAGTGTCCCGCTCGGCAGCGCGATGTCGGGAGCGCGCGGCGGCCGTCCTGGCGCGACCGCGGTCACCCGTCCCGAGGCCATCGACACGTAGCCGGGTTCGAGGACCGGGCGCCCGGCGCCGGCCGTCACCACCCGGGGCGCGGTGATCAGCACCTCGCCCCCGGGCCCGGTCAGCGGCTTACCTGAGCCGGGCTCCGGGCGCTGGCGAACAGCTCCCGCATCTCCTTGGCCACCAGGCCGGGGTGCTCCATCATCGCCACGTGACCGGTCCGCGACAGCACCACCACCCGCGCGCCGCGGAACGCGCGCGCCGCGGGCGCGGCCATGGCCGGCCGGACCAGCCGGTCATGGCTGCCGTAGATGACCAGGGTCGGCGCGGTCACCCGGGCCGCATCGCGCCAGAGCGAGCGCGGGCCGCGGCGGACGTACTCGGCCACCAGCCCGCGGCCGGCGGCGAGCAGTACCTCGCCGGTGTACCCCAGTCCCTCCCGGCGGACGAGTTCGGCGGCCTCCTCGGCCAGACGCTTCGGGTGTACCAGGCCCGGGTCGGCGTAGAGATCCCTGATCGCGACCGCGGTCCGATCTTCCGCCGGGACCTGCCGGGCCCGGTTCAGCAACCAGGGGCCAAGGCGCGGCACGCACAGCAGGGTCACCCGCAGCGGGAGGATGCGGGGCCGCAAGTCGGGCAGGGCCGGGGCGATCAGGGTGAGCGTCCGCACCAGGTCCGGGCGCCGCGCGGCCACCCGGACGCAGACCGCGCCGCCCATCGAGTTGCCGACCACGTGCACTGGCCAGTACCCGCGCTTCTCGATCAGGTCGCAGACCGTGCCGGCCATGGCATCGACGGAGTAGACGATGCTGGAGCCGCTGTCCGCCAGCACCGGCGAGAAGCCGAAGCCCGGGAGATCCAGGGCCTCGCAGGCCAGCACCGGCTCACCCGGGCGGTCGGCGGGAGGCTTGCGCAGCAGGTCCATCAGGTCGGTCCAGTTGGTGGCCGACCCGCCGAGCCCGTGCACGAACAGCGCGGGCTCGGCACCCTCCGGCGCTGGCGCGCTGCGCACGAATACCTCGCCCCGGCCCACATCGACGAGCTCGCCTGGCCACGGAGCGATCGGATCGGTCATGAACGAAGACAATACCCGGACCTGCGGGGGCTCCGCCCCCCCCCGCAGACTCCCTGCCCCCCGCGGACAACCCGGACCTGCTCCGCCCTACGGCGCCCCGCAGGCCCCCGGGCTATGCGGGCGGTCAGCTAGCTCGACGGCGGGTCTTTGACTGCGTCGCTGCGGCGTCTGATCCCTTGGCCGAGCGCTTGGCCGCTGGTCGTTGGGTGCCCTTGGCCGCGGCCGGCTTCGAGGTTCCTGCCTTCGCTTCGGCGTCCGCTGCCTCGCCGCTTCCGGTCTCGGCGTTCCTGGTCTTGCTGGTCTTGGCTCTGCTGGCCGCGGCGCCCTTGGCCGCGGCGCCCTTGGCCGCGGCGGCCTTCGCGGCCGGACGCGACTTCTTGCCCCCGTCCTGGATGGCTCGCGGTGACACGGCGGCCGTGACCTCTCCGGCCTGGCGGGGTGCTCCTTTCGCCGCGGCCAGGCTGGCCTTGAGGGCATCCGCGAGGCTCGTCACCTCGGCTGGCTCGCTCGGGCCTTCCGGCTGGACCACCTCGCGGCCCTCGATCTTGGCGTCCACGAGTTCCTGGAGCGCCTCACGGTAGCTGTCGTGATACTCGTCGGGGTTGAAGTCCACGGTCATCGAGTCGATCAACGAGGCGGCCATCTGCAGCTCCTGGGACCGCACCTCGATGTCGTCGTCCAGGAACGCGAAATCCGGGACGCGCACCTCGTCGGGCCAGAGCAGGGTCTCCAGCACCAGCACCCCGTCCCGCGACCGGAGCGTGGCCAGCGACTCCCGCTGCCGCAGCGCGACCTGGGCCAGCGCTACCTTGCCCGACCGTTCGAGCGAATCGCGCAGCAGGACGTATGCCCTCGCCCCCGCCGATTCTGGCTCCACAAAGTAGCTGCGGTTGAGCAGGATCGGATCGAGCTGTTCCTCGGGCAGGAAGTGCAGGACCTCGATGCTCCTGGTCGTTGGCAAGGGAAGCTCAGCCAGATCCTCGTCGGTGAGCACCACCATCTCGCCGTCCGGCAGCTCGTAGCCCTTGGCCACGTCCTCGTAGGGAACTTCCTCCCCGTCGATCGAGCACACGCGGCGGAACCTGATCCGGCCGCCGTCGACCCGGTGAACCTGCCGGAACGCAATATCCTTCTGCTCCGTTGCGGCGTAGAGTTTTATGGGGATCATGACCAGGCCGAAGGAAATCGCGCCCTTCCACATGCTGCGCATGCTGTCTCCCTACCCCGCGAGATCGGGTACTGATACTACACAGCGCTGCCGAAATTTCTTATCGGAAATACGTTCGAAGCGCACGCCAGACAAGGAGGCATGCATGAGCGATATGGGCCTGGAGCAGCCCGAGGATGACACCGTTGAGCAGGATCAGGATGTCGTCCCTAACGGAGCGGAGCTAGACCAAAGCAATCTGCCACATGAAGTGCCGCTGGAAGCGGATGAGGCAGACGCGGCGGAACAGGAGCGCGCTCTGAGCGTCGATGAAGACGACTACCGCTGAGCCCGTAAGGACCACCGCCGAGCCCGTAAGATTGCACGGAGCGCAGCACGTACCGTGACAGCACACTTCCGGAGAGAATCGTGACCGCATCGCCGCAGGCCAGATCGCACGGGGCCGGCGGCACCCGGCTGCCGCGGCCCGCCCGGCGCAGGCAGCTGCTCGGCGCGGCACAGGAGGTATTCGTCGCTCAGGGTTACCACGCGGCGGCCATGGATGAGATCGCCGAGCGGGCCGGGGTCAGCAAGCCGGTGCTCTACCAGCATTTCCCCGGCAAGCTGGAGCTGTATCTCGCGCTGCTCGACGAGAGCGCGGACGAGCTGGTCGGGATCGTGCGCGAGGCGCTCTCCTCGACCACCGACAACAAGCAGCGGGTGCCCGCCACCTTCCAGGCCTTCTTTGACTTCGTGAGCAGTTCAGGCGAGGCATTCCGGCTGGTATTCGAGTCTGACCTCAGCAACGAGCCCGCGGTGCGCGAGCGCCTGGACCGCACCATGCGCGACTGCGCCGAGATGATCAGCCAGTTCATTCGCGAAGACGCGGGCCTCCAGGACGACGAGGCGCGCCTGCTCGGCATGGCCCTGGTCGGCATGGCACAGGTCAGCTCCAGGTACTGGCTGAGCACCGATAAGGCGATACCCAAGGACGCCGCCGAGCAGCTTCTCGCCCGGCTCGCCTGGCGCGGGATCAGCGGCTGGCCCCGCACCGCCGAAGCTGCCAGCTAGCCCGCCTGCCGACGTCGCCAGCTAGCCCCATACCGCCGGGCGCAGCCCGCTAGCCCCGCACCGCCGGGCGCAGCCCGCTAGCCCCGCACCGCCGGGCGCAGCCCGCTAATCCCGCGCCCGCCGGCGTCGGTTTCGCTGGCGGCGTACGTCAGCGGTGGGCCTGGCGGCCCGCGGTGTCCCGGCGCGGGCTAGCCTCGGTTGCGGAGAGGAGCACCGTGGAAGTCAAGATCGGAATTCGGTCCGTGCCGCGCGAGCTGGTCGTGGAGACCAAGTTGTCCCCCGAAGAAGTTGAGCGCGCCCTGGCCGCCGCGCTGGCCGACGGCGGCGTCTTCACGCTGGGAGATGACAAGGGCGGCAAGTTCCTGGTTCCAGCGGACAAGATCGCTTACCTGGAGATCGGCGGCAACGAACCCCGCCGCGTCGGGTTCGGCAACACGCTCTGACCCCAGCACCCCGGCGCTCCCTTCCGCCCTGACGCCCCGAGCCCGGAGCAGCCCGTCGCACCCCATTAGTGTGGGCGTGCCGTTACTGCCGCCGTTTCAGCAACGGCGAGCCAGCCACGCTGAGAGCGGAACTTGATGGCCAGCCCGTGCCTGCCAGATGCTCAAGGGTTAGTCATGCGAGCATTGGCCTGCTAGCCAGAACTAAATCCATCATCGCGATGCCACGTAATCGCCACCCACCGAATCGTGCGACTCGTATCTGCGCACCCATACGCCAATTTCATTGGTACCTCACGCGTTCCCCGTCCGGTAGCCGACCGTTCGCCCGGGAGACTGGCTGACGCTCTCGGTCGGTTCGCGGATCGAGCAGAGATGGCTCATTGAGGCATACGGGAAGAAGCTCCCGGGCTAAACTGATCATGCGCAGGCGCAGCCGGGCTGATCATCGCCGGGCCCGCGAATCTCCTGTCCGGCATATGCTGGTTTATAATTATTTGCGCATAAATAACATTGCTTAGTCTTGTTTCGTGGCACAGTGGGCTATTTAGGGTCGGCTGACGGCTACGAAGACTAGCCTCAGTCGCCCAGGCCCAGCGCCGCCATCCGCCGTGCGTGGGCGTCCGTCATCTGTGCGAACATCCGGCCGATCTCCCCGAGCTGGCTGACCTCTCCCCCGGCGAGGAGACTGGCGAGAGCCTCGCGCTCCGCGACGACTCGCTGCGCCTGCCCGAGCGCCTCGCCGACCAGCCGTCGCGCCCACAGCGCCAGCCTCCCGGCCACCCGGGGGTCGGCCTCGATGGCCTCGCGGACTCGGGCGACCACGAACCCGGCGTGCCCGGTGTCCTTGAGGACCTCAAGCACGAGTTCCCGCGTCTGGGGGTCGAGCAACTCCGCCACGGTCCGGAAGAAATCGGCCGCTATGCCGTCTCCGACATACGCCTTCACCAGGCCTTCCAGCCAGTCAGACGGCGCGGTTCTGGCATGAAATTCATCTATGGCGGCCACGAACGGTCGCATCGCCTCATCGGGGTCGACATTCAGCTCCTGGATCCGGTCCCGGAGCAGCCGGAAATGGCCGAACTCCGCGACGGCCATCTCCGCGAGGGCCGCCTTATCCGCGGGCGACTCAGCCAGCGCCGCATCCTCGACGAGGCGGAAGAAAGCCACCAGCAATGCGTAGGACAGCACGCCGAGCAGGTCGACTACGCCCTGCGGAGCGCCGTCGGCCGACTGTGCGCCTTCCGGCCTCGCCGCGCCCACGGCCGCCTGAGGGGACGGGGCGCCATCCGGACCGTTCTGCGTCACGAGCGCAGCCTAACAACGTGACACAGGAGTCGGCCTTAGATGCCTCTGTGGCCAGCGCACTGCATGTTGCTAGACTGTCTGCAATCCGCAGCTGGAATGCGGTAACCCCACTCATCGTTACACTCGAAGGTAGGGCGCGGCGATTGCCGACAGCGGTGAACGCCCGGCAGGACCGCGCTGAATTCCTCCCCGCGAGCGCGTGGTCGCGTGCCTGGAAGGATGGCGCGAAGGCCCCGGCGGAGAGGTTGATGTACCCGCTCGCGACGTCGGCCGAGGGCGCAACCGCGCCCGGCAGACCCGCGGGCCGCTGATGGAGGCGGAAGTCCTGACAACAGATACCTGGGGCATGCCAGAGGCGCCGGAGGACGAGCGCGACATGCCTGACACGATCACCGACAACAACGACGTTCAACCCGAGAGCGACCCTGAGGCAGGCGCGAAGACATTTCGTGATCTTGGGGTCGCCGAGCCGATCTGCGCGGCCCTTGAGGGCGCGGGAATCACCACCGCCTTCCCGATTCAGGCGCTGGCCCTGCCGATCGCCCTCGACGGGCAAGACCTCATCGGGCAGGCCAGAACGGGAACGGGCAAGACGCTTGCGTTCGGCGTCCCGCTGCTGCAGCGGCTTGAGGAAGTCCCGGGTGGCCAGCGCTCAGCGCCTCGCTCCCTGGTCGTGGTGCCAACGAGGGAGCTGGCAATTCAGGTCGCCGATGACCTGCGGATCGCGGGCAGGCTCCTGGGCACCCGTGTGGTCACGGTCTACGGCGGCCGCGCCTACGAGCCGCAGATCGAGGCCCTCGCCACCGTAGACATCGTGGTCGGCACGCCCGGGCGGCTGCTCGACCTGGTCCGGCAGGGTCACCTGAAGCTGTCGCACGTGGCATCGCTGGTACTCGACGAGGCCGACAAGATGCTCGACCTCGGCTTCCTGCCGGACGTCGAGAAGATCCTCGCGCTCACTCCGCCGCAGCGGCAGACCATGCTGTTCTCGGCCACCATGCCGGGCGAGGTGGTTACGCTGGCGCGGCGCCACCTGCGCAGGCCGACCCACGTACGCGCCGAGCATCACGACGAACCCGCGCACGTGCCCAGCACCGAGCAGCACGTGTTCCGCGCGCACCAGATGGACAAGATCGAGGTCCTGGCCCGCGTCCTGCAGGCGGAAGGCCGGGGCCTGACGATCGTGTTCTGCCGGACCAAGCGGGCCTGCGACCAGGTGGCTACCGCGCTCGCCACGCGCGGTTTCGCGGCCGCTGCCGTGCACGGCGACCTCGGGCAAGGCCAGCGGGAGCGTGCGATGCGTGCGTTCCGGAGCGGCAAGGTCGACGTGCTGGTCGCGACCGACGTCGCCGCGCGCGGCCTCGATGTCGACGATGTGACCCACGTGGTCAACTATGAGTGCCCCGAGGACGATAAGGCTTACCTGCACCGCACCGGCCGGACCGGGCGGGCCGGCCGCGCCGGGGTGGCCGTGACCTTCGTGGACTGGCGCGACCTCCAGCGCTGGAAGCTCATCGATGACGCTCTGGGGCTCGGCCAGCCTGAGCCGGTCGAGACGTACTCGACGTCTGAGCACCTGTACAGCGCGCTGGGCATCCCGCGGAATGCCACCGGGACGCTGCCGACCGCCAAGCGGGACCGCCTGGGCCTGGAGGCGGAGGATCTCGAGGACATCGGGGAGACCGGCCGCAACCGCTCCCATCCCGCGCGTGGCACCGCGAACCGCGGCGCCCGTGCCCGGACAGGCCACGGCGACCCGGCCAGAGGCCGCGAGGCCGGGCAGCGCGGGCAGCGGGTCCGCCGCAGGACCCGGGCCGGCGTCGCAACCCATGACAGCCGCGGCGAGATGCGGCGCGAGCCGCCCGCAACGGCCGAGACCCCGCGGGCCGCAGCCGAGGAGGCTGCTCAGGACGGCCAGTACCAGCCCGCCCGCAGGCGGCGGAGGCCATCGCGGCGCCGCGGCGGCCGGGGTGGCACGGCCGGCCAGGCCACGGGGGCCAGCGCGGGATCGCCTGGCGAGAGCTGATCCGCCGCGCGGCGCCAAAGGCGGGATAACCCGGCCGATACGCGAACGTTATCTGCCGGCAAAGTTGCCGGGTTACGTTCGGGGCACAACTGGATGCGGTGTCGGGCCGGCCCGCCAGCGGTGGGCCCGACGGGCCTGCCGGGGCTGCCGATATGGCCCGCTGGCATCCGGGAAGACAATCGCAACGCTGAGTAGGCTGCCAGCACGTGAGCACACCAAGATCGCTTGATCTGCCCGATCAGGTCCGGCGGGTGACCATTCACAGTCACCGGGGCGCGTTCGCAGCTCTTGAGGCACAGCCGGCCACGGGCGTGTGCGAGCGCCGGCCGGCGCTGCTCATTCCCGGCTTCACCGGCAGCAAAGAAGATTTCATCCCGGTACTGCGGCCGCTCGCGTCGGCCGGCCGCCGGGTGGTCGCCATCGACATGCGCGGGCAGTACCAGAGCCAGGGCGCCGCGAGCGCGGACGGTTACGCGGCCGATGAGCTGGCCGCCGACATCACCGCGATCATCGGCACGCTGGCCGACGACGGCCAGGGGCTGCACCTGGTCGGGCACTCTCTGGGCGGACTCATCGCGCGGGAGGTCGCGCTCACGCGGGCGGCCCGGATCGCCTCGCTCACCTTGCTCGGATCCGGGCCCGGTCGCATCACTGGCCAGCGCGCCGACATGCTGCGCGGCATGCTCGCGATGATGGACGCCGCGGGCCGCGAGGACGGCCTCCCGGCGGATCAGCGGCTGCGGGCCACGATCGCCAGGATCTGGGACGAGCACCTGGGGCCCCAGGCCAGGGCGGACGGGGTTCCCGAGCACCTGATCGCGTTCCTGCACCGGCGGATGATGAGCAACAGCCCCACCGGGCTCGTGGCCATGGGCGAGTACTTGCTGGCCTGCCCGGATCGCACGGCCGAGCTCGCGAACCTCGGCGGGCCGCCCATCCTGGTCCTCTACGGGGAGAACGACGACGCATGGCGCCCGGCCGTCCAGGAGCGGATGGCCCGGCGGCTCGGCGCGCGCCGGATCTGCATCCCGGGTGCCGGCCACTCCCCGCCGGTCGAGGCCCCCGAGACCACGGCCACCACGCTCACCACGTTCTGGAGGAACACCGAAGACGGAGAGCGACGGCGGGGCGCCGCTCACGGAGCGGGCAGCGGCGACTCCGGCCGGCGCGCGCGGCATCTGGCTTAGCCGCGCCGGGCCCGGTCGCGACCGCATCTGGCTTAGCCGGGCCAGACCCAGCGTCGGCCCGCGGGCCGTCCGCCAGGGAATCGGCGGCCTCCGCCGCGAGCCCGTCCCACGGACGGCGAGGCTCGGCGGCCGCGCTGCCCTCCGGACAGTGGGCCCGGTAGTCGCACCAGCCGCACCACGAGCCGGGACGCGGCGCGAACACGTCGTCGGCCTGGTCATCCGCCTGTCTCGCCGGCCCTGCTGACGGCCCGCCGGGCTGCTCGCCATCCGGATCGCCCCGGAACCGCTGGTCGGCCGCTGCGCACTCCGCGGCGATGTCCTCGGCCCGGCGCAGCTGCCGGGCCAGTGACTCGGCCGTGTGCTCCCAGGCCAAGACCCGGCCGGTCGGCAGGTGATGCAGCTCGACCCGGCGGCACGGCCGGTGCATCACCCGCTCGGCCGCGAGTGCGTAGAGCGCCAGCGGCAGCGACGTCCGCGCGTCGTCCACGGTCAGCACGTGCCTGCCAGTCTTGTAGTCCACCACCACAAGCTCGCTGGAGCCGTTAGGGCCGCGCCGTTCATCCAGCCGGTCGATCCGCCCGGACACCGCGATCGCCTCGGTGCGCGTCGCCACCGTGCGCTCCAGGCCGACCGGCTCGTCGGCCGGATCCAGGCCGGCCACGTAGGCCTCCACCAGGCCGCGGGCCCAACGGCGGTACCGGGCGGACTGAGCCGAGTCGGCAAAGCCCTCGTCGATCCAGCCGCGCTCGAGCAGGTCGCCGACGGCCGGGACCGTCCGCTGCTCGCGCGGCAGCCGCCACCACCCGGCCAGCGCGTTGTGCACGCTCGCGCCGAGGCTGTTGTGCGCCCACGGCGGACCCTTGCCCGGCGGCGGCCGGTCCAGGTAGGTCATCCGGTACCGGCGCGGGCAATCCAGCCAGGTGCTCAGCCTGGTCGGCGTGCACACGAACAGCCGCTGGGGCATGCCCTCGAAGCCAAGCTGCTGCACGGCCTCATCCTGGCACGGCCGGCCGACAATCCCGGTCAGTCGTCCTGGGCGAGCGAAGCAGGGCCTGCCGTTACCCACGAGTCGAAGCGCTTCTCTGCCATGGCGACCGTGAGCTCGTCGCCGTGCCCGGGCAGTACCCGGGTCGGCCCCGGCAGCGTCAGCACGTGGCCGCCGATCGAGCTGAGCTGGCGGGCGAAATCGGGGAACTCGCCGTCGTGGGCGACCGGTCCGCTGGCGGACAGCACGTCGCCGGTAAAGACCGCCTGGAGATCGTCGCTGTAGATGCAGACCGAGCCTGGCGAGTGGCCGGGGGCGAGGACCACTTCCAGGGAGACGTCGGCGACCTCGAAAATGCCGCCGTCTTCCATGTCGATGTCCGGGTCGTCGTCAGGGTGCGATTCCCGCCAGTACACGCGGTCCGAGGGATGCAGCGCCACCGGCGCCTCGTCCCGGGCCGCGACCTCGAGCGCGCCCGCCGTGTGCGCCGCGTGCCCGTGCGTGCAGATGACCGCGAGCACCTCACGGTCGCCCGCCAGCGCGAGCACCGAGGCGGCGTCGTCGCCTGGGTCGATGACGATGACCTCTTCGTCATCGCCGATGACCCAGCTGTTGACGGTCGTTCCGGTCCGCTCGATCCGCGCCTTCATGGCGACCTGCCTCCCTCTCGCAGCCCTCGCTGAGCCTGCCCGGCGGGCAATTACCGGCCGGTCACCGGCACGGTGCCGGTGGCCTGCGCTATCAGCCGCTCGTAAGCGTCGGGCGCGATCGTATCCGAGCCGATCCGGTAGCCGGTGAGTTCTCCGTGATCGTCGCTGCCCCCGCTGGCCACCAGGTTGAGGCGGTCGGCCAGGGCCTGCAACTGCATCCGCTGGTCATGGTCGTGATCCGGATGCCACACCTCGATCCCGGACAGTCCCGCGGTGGCCAGGCCGGCGATCACGTCGTCGGGCACTTCCCAGCCGCGCGCCCGCGGGTGGGCCAGGACGCTCACCCCGCCCGCGGCCCGGACCAGCGCGATGGCCCGGGCCGGGTCGAGCGCGTACCGGGGGACATAGGCCCGGCCGCCCTCGCCGATCCAGTCCGGGCCGAACGCCTGGTCCGGCGACTCGATCACCGCGGCCTCGACCATCGCCCGCGCCACGTGCGGCCGGCCGACCACGCCCTCTCCGGCTATCTCTCGCACCCGCTCCCAGGTGACCGGCACGCCCAGTTCGGTCAGCCGCTCCACCATGGCCTCGGCCCGGTGCAGGCGGCTCTCGCGGATCCTGGCGGTTTCCGCGGCCAGTTCGGGGTCGTCCGGATCGAACAGGTAGGCGAGCAGGTGCACGCTGTGCCCGTCCAGGCGGCAGGACAGCTCCATGCCCGGCACCAGCGTCAGCCCCGGCGGCAGCGCCGCGCGCGCCGCGTCGTGCCCGGCCACCGTGTCGTGGTCGGTCAGCGCGATCGCGTCGAGCCCGGCCGCCCGGGCCCGCCGCATCACCTCCGCAGGCGTGCTGGTGCCGTCCGAGGCGGTGCTATGGCTGTGCAGGTCCGCGCGCACGCTGCCCGTCTCTAGCCGGGCAGCCGCGGCGACCGCGCGCCGAACGGCAGGTCCAGGTCCTGGCCGGGATCACGCAGGTCCCGCAACTCCAGCGGCTCGACCAGCAGCACGCCCGCGGTGTCCGGCCACAGGATCAGCCAGAGCCAGTTGCCCATCACCTCGCCGGCGAATGCCGCCCGGCCGGGCGCGTCCACGTTCCACACCGGGAACTCGTGGTGGCCGAACCGGACCAGCGCGTGCGGCGGGCCCGCCGCGAAGTCGCTGCCGGGATCGGGACCGGCCAGGCCGGCGCACCCGGCCGCCAGGCCGACCCCGAGTTCCTCGGAGACCAGCAGCATCTCCCCGGGCCCGCCGACCGGGTTGGGACCGGACACCGCCACGGCGCAGCCTCGGGTCCCGCTCCGCTCGTCGCCCGCGCCCGCGAACCCGGTGACCAGCCAGCCGGTCGGCAGCGGCCATGGCAGCCACACCGGGACCACTGCGCCGCGTAACAGCCCCTCGAGTCCCGCGGCGGACGGGCTGGTCACCGTCCGCAGCGGATCCACTTCTCCGTGCTGACCACACTGCCACGCGCTGGACCAGGCACTGGGCTCGCGCACCGGGCCGCCGCACCGAGGGCAGGTGGGCGCCTTCCTCATGACACCAGACCGTTGCGCGTCACCCGCCGCACGTCAAGTCCCCGCCAGGCCAGGATGACCAAGTGATCGTGGAGAGTTGTGTGCGCCATACGCCGAAAACGCTCCACGATCCTGGGGAGGCGGGGGCCTGCCGGGGTGCGGCGACATACTGAAGCTGTGGCGAGCAGGCTGATCCCGTGCGTGGGCGCGGTGATCAAGGACGGGGGCGGCCGGCTGCTGCTGATCAAGCGAGGTCACGAGCCCGGAGCCGGGCTGTGGTCGCTGCCAGGCGGGCGGATCGAGCCGACCGAGACCCACGAGGAGGCGGTGGCCCGGGAGGTCCTGGAGGAGACCGGCCTGAGGGTCGAGTGCCGCCGCCTGCTCGGCACCGCGGAGCTCCCCGGGCCGGACGGGGCGGTCATCCACGTCAGCGACTACCTGGCCGTGGTGACCGGCGGTGAGCTGACCGCGGGGGACGACGCCGCCGACGCCCGGTGGGTCACGGCCGCCGGCCTGGAGCGGCTGCCGCTCACCAAGGGCCTGGCCGGGTACCTCTCCGCCTGGGGCGTCTACCCGACCTGACCGGCCGGTCCGCGCCGATATCATTCCCGGATGAGCAGGCGGCAGCTGATCGGCATGGTCGCGATCGTCGCCGCGCTCCTGATCGCGGGGACCGACGCCTGGGCCGTCCATCACTTCAGCGCCAACGCGGCGACCAAGAACTATCCGGACGACTACCTGACCGCGATGGCCTGCCCGAGCGCGGCGCAGTGCTGGGCCGTCGGCCAGACCGGCACTGCCCCGGGCGGCAACACGCTGTCAGAACCCCGGGGCCCGCTGCTGCAGCACGAGACCGCCGGCCGCTGGAACCGGGTGGCCACGGCCGGGCTCGGGGCCAAGGGCGCGGCGCTCGAGTCCATCACCTGCCCCGGGACCACGGACTGCTGGGCCGTCGGCGGCAACTCGGCCGGAGGCCTGGCGGTCATCGAGCACTGGACCGGCGGCGCCTGGCAGCCGGTGCCCTCGCCGGCCCTGCGCGGCAGCCAGCTCAACAGCGTTGCCTGCGCATCGGCCCGCGCGTGCTGGGCGGCCGGCGGGACGCAGGCGCGCTCCGGCGTCGCGGCCGACCTGCTCGAGCAGTGGGACGGCGCCCGGTGGAGCATCGCCACCACGGTGGCCGGCGGCCTGCGGCCGCAGCAGTTCTCCTGCCCGCACGCCGGCTACTGCCTGGCCCTGGGCGTGCGCGGCGGCACGGCTGCGGCGGCAGCCTACTCTGGCCGCCGGTGGACCGCGGTCACGCCACCTCCCGCGCCCGCCTGCCAGGCTCCCGGGACGGTGCCGTCGCTGTTCGGCTGCGCCGCCCCGGACATGTGCCTGGCGGCGTTCCCGGGAGCGGCCCATCTGGTCACCGACGTCTGGAACGGCAGGGCCTGGACGCCCGTGACCACCAGCAAGCTGACCTACCCGGTCGGCCTGACCTGCTCCGGCGGCCACGGCTGCTGGCTGCTGGGCATGACCCGCAAGGACCGGCCGCTGGCGCTGCACTGGCAGCAGGGGGGCTGGGCCGCGGCGGGCGGGCTCGCCGCACGTCACCAGGGGTACCTGACCGCGCTGGCCTGCGGCAGCGGCTGCTGGGCGGTCGGCGGCACGGGCGGCACCCGCCGCAACGGCGTCCCCTACACCAGCCCGCTCATCGAGCCGCTGGGCTGAGCGGGTACCCGGGGCTGGCGCGTTCGGGAAAGTCGGTTGGGTCCGGTCACCACTCGCTCATCTGGGCCCGCGCCTCGTACAGCAGCACCGCCGCGCAGACCGCGACGTTCAGCGAGTCCGCGGACCCCAGCATAGGAATGCCGACCCGGCGGAAGCCTGCCGCCTGCCACGGCGGCGAGATCCCGTACCGCTCGCTGCCCACCACGATCGCCGTCCGCCCGCGGTAGTCGCAGCCGCGGTAGTTCCGGCTGTCGTCGGTGTCGGCCAGGTACACGGTGAACCCGTGCCTGCCCAGCCAGGAGATGGCCCCGTCCACCTCGTCAAACTCGACCGCCGGGACCCTGATGCTCATCCCCTGGCTGCTGCGCAGCACCTTGGGGTGGGTCAGCCGGGTCCGGCGGTTGGTCAGCACCAGGCAGTCGGCCGCGCACGCGTCCGCGGTGCGGATCAACGTGCCGAGATTTCCCGGGATCTCGATCCCGTCGATGACCAGGACCAGGGCACTGTCCCCGAACGAGACCGTCTCGGGGTCGGCGTCGGGCAGCCGGGCGATCGAGATCAGGCCGTCCGGGTTCGGCCGCTCGGCCAGGTAGCCGAGGGTTTTCTCGGAGATCCGGTAGGCGCGGCGCGCCCGGGCGGCCAGCTGCGAGCTACGGGTCCTGGCCTCGTCGGAGTAGGCCGCCTCGGGGCACCACAGGAAGGTGTCCACGGCCACCCCCGCCTCAAGGACCACGTTGTTCTCGAACAGCCCCTCGGCCACGAACGTGCGCCGCGGGATGCCGGTGCGGTTGCGCTGGATGTCGCGGACCAGCTCCGCTGCCGGGTGCCTGCGGCCGACCTGCTGCAGCTCGCCCACCGGCGGCCTCAGCTCGCCCAACCGCTCACCCCCACCGCCCAAACCTTTCCATAGCCTG
>CAWIDQ010000009.1:0-4216 GCA_963834695.1 uncultured Actinomycetota bacterium | reverse complement strand
CAACGACCTCAGTGGCCGTCGACATGGTCGACGACGAGGCGATCAAGCTGACGCACCCCTGAAGCCGTCCTGCGGATCACCGCCGAAGAGCACATCGACCAGGTCCTCCACCCTCAGTTCAAGGACAGCTCGGCACCCGTTCTCACCAGGGGCCTCGGTGCCGTCGCCCGGCGCGGCAGTCGGCGAGGTCGTGTCTGCACGGCCGACGACGCGGCCGAGAAGGCCTGCCACCGGCCGGAAGGTCATCCTCGTGCGCAACGAGACGAGCCCTGAGGACGTCCACGGGATGTTGGCAGCCCAGGGCGTCCTCACCGCGCGAGGCGGTCTCGTCTCGCACACGGCTGTAGCGGCGCACGGTTGGGGCCTCGAACCCGCCGAACATCAGCCCGCCCCGGGCCGGGCGCAGGTAGACGGCCGCGTCGACGACCCGGGTGATCGGGTCCGCCGGGTCCAGCTCCGGCGACGGCTCGGTGATCAGCAGCTGGTGCCGGACCGGCGCGACCGCCACCCGTGCCCCGGCCAGCTCGGCGACCTGGCGGACCCAGGCGCCCGCGGCGTCCACCACGGCCACGTCCGCCGTGATGGACCGGGCCGTGGTCTCGACCCCGGTCACCCGGCCGTCGGAGACCGGCAGGCTCAGCACCGCCTCGGATTCCAGCATCTCGACCCCGTGGCTCCGGCAGGCCGCGGCGTACGCGCGGACGAGGCTCATCGGCTCCTCGACGTAGATGTCCTCGGGGCACCAGACCGCGAGGTCCTCGCCGGATCCGCGGTAGTAGGAGACGCGCCCGGCCAGCTCGGCCGCGGCGGCCTCGCGCACGGGCGCGCCCCAGGCCCGGGACTGGCCGGCCTCGGCGCGGATGAACGCCTTATGCTGTGCGGTCCGCGCGACCAGGAAGCTTCCGCAACGGGCCACCGGCAACGGGATCCCGGCCCAGTCGGCGAAGCTGACCGCCTGCTCGATGCTGCGCCGGGCCAGCCTGGTGCGCAGCTCGTCGGCCTGGACGGACTTGAACAGCCCGGCCGCCCGGCCCGACGCCTGCGAGCCCGCGGTATCCCGCTCGACCACGATCACGGACCGGCCGAGCAGCGCGCAGTGCAGTGCGGTGCTGAGCCCGAGCGCCCCGGCCCCGATGACGACGACATCAGCCTTCATGTCGTCAGTGTGCCCGAATCCTGGTCGCGCCCACCGCTGGCCCAGGTCAGCGCCCGGGCCGCCATCTCCAGTCGGTCGGAGCGCCGTCCTCGGCGACGACACGGTTGCGGATGGTGCCGACGCCCTCGACGGTGACCTCGATGACGTCGCCCGGCTGCAGGAAGACCGGCGGGGTCCGGGCGTACCCGACGCCGCCGGGGGTGCCGGTGGCGATGACGTCACCGGGCGCGAGGCGGGTGAACGAGGAGAAGAACTCGACCGCGCTCGGGACGTCGACGAGCATCTGCGAGGTCCGCGCCGACTGCATGACCTGGCCGTTGAGCCTGGAGCTGATGGCCAGGTCGGTCACGTCGACCTCGTCCGCGGTCACCACCTCAGGGCCGATCGGCATGCTGCCCTCGAAGTTCTTGCCGGCCGTCCACTGGGTCCCGGCGCGCTGCCAGTCCCGGGCCGAGGCGTCGTTGACCACCACGAACCCAGCGATCGCGTCGAGCGCCTTGGCCGCGGTGATGTACCGTCCGCCGGCCCCGATGACGACGCCGAGCTCGGCCTCGTAGTCGTAGCGCTCGGTCAGGGCAGGCTTGACCAGGTCGGCGTAGGGCCCCAGGACGCTGTCCGCGCCGCGGACGAACGCGTCGGGCCAGGTGGGGACGGCCCGCCCGCCCTCGAGAGCGTGCTCGCCGTAGTTCAGGCCCAGGCACAGGATGCGACGCGGGGCCGGCACGGCCGGCCGAAGTCCGCGTCGCCGACCGGGCGGCCCTCGGCGTCCTGCAGCGGCCGGAGGGCGTCCATCGCTGAGGGCCCGGTCTCCAGCAGGTACTGGAGCGACCTCAGCCGGGGGTTCCCCGTCGCCTCGGCCGCGTCAACGTAGCCGGAGCGGGCCCGCACGTGCAGCCGCGGGCCGTCAGGGGTGGCAATGCTGGCCAGCCTCACGCACGGCCTCCTTCGCAGGGGGCACTGTTACCCGAATTGGTTGGAACGTCACAGATTGGTTGAGCATAGGTCTCAGCAGAAATGGCGGTCAAGGGGCTCACCCGCCGTGCATGCGACGTTCTGGTCAAGATTACCCTGGTAATTGGTAGGATTGGTTGAACACTATGGAAGCACGCCGACGCGGAGGGCGGATGCGGACCGCAGTGGGGGCCGATGAGACAGAACCGTCTCGCCAAGCTGACCTGGCCTGGCAAGCCAGCCCGGTCGCCGGGGCCACCCCGCGCGCCGAGACGATGCACGCGCAGCGGGGCCTGCGGCTGGCCGAGCTGATCCTCTCCGGCGCGCGCCAGGCGGGCCAGGGCCCCGGTTCCCGGCTGCCCACCGAACGGCAGCTCGCCGCGGACCTGGGCGTCACCCGCTCGTCGGTCCGGCACGCGCTGGCCATGCTGGAGGCGCAGGGCCGCATCTCCCGGGAGGTGGGGCGGGGCACGTTCCTGCGCGATGCGCCGCAGGACGTCCCGGACGTCCCGGCTGTTGCTTCTCCTGCCACGCCCGCGCCCACCCTCGCCCTGGCCGGGCTCGTCCCGGCCGCGCAGGCTCCCGGCGCGAGTCGCGCTCCCGGCGCCGACTTTGCCCCGGCCGACGTGATGACGGTCCGGCGGCTGCTGGAGCCGCCTGCGATGTCGCTGGTGGTGGCCTGGGCCACCGCGGCCGACCTGGAGGAGATGGACCGGTGCCTGGTCGGCGGTGACCAGGCCGCCAGCTACGAGGAGTTCGAGACCTGGGACCTGGCCCTGCACCGGTGCATCATGGCGGCCAGCCACAGCCCGCTGCTGGCCGCGCTCTACCAGGCCATCGAGGCGGCGCGGCACGGCCAGGTCTGGGGCGACCTGAAGCGCGCAGCGCCTCACCCGAGCACCGCGAGCAGTACCAGGGGGATCACCGGGCCATCGTCGGCGCACTGCGCGCCCGCGACTCCGCCCGCGCGGTCGAGGCGATGCGGCTGCACCTGGCCCGGGTGTCGGATCACCTCAACGCCACCGACCCCGCCGCCGGGGTCATCTGGCGGTCAGAGCCGGCCCGCGGGCCCGCCGGAGGACCGGCCGGGTTGTGGCGGCCTCCGCCCGGCGCGGGAGGCGCCGCCACGTTCACCCGGCGCGGCGGTCAGTACCCGTAGCCGCCGCTGCCGCTACCGCTGCCGCTGCTGCCGGCGCTGTTGCCGCCGCCGGTGCTGCCGCTGCTGGAGGTAGCCGACGTGGTCGTCACCTTCGCCTTGATCTTCTTCCCGGAGACGGTCATGATCCACCAGGACCCGTTGACCTTGTTGCCCACGGCCATGCCGGCGGAGGTGTCAGAATTTGAACAAGTAGAGCGGATGGCCGTCGTAGGTGGCCTGCAGCTGGCCATTGGCCCGCTTGATCGTGCCCAGCTTGCCGGTCAGCGAGACGCCGGAGGCAAAGCTCGGGGTGCCGAGCAGAGGCGGCCACGCGGTGGCGCAGGCCCCGGTGCAGGCCGACGACGTCGCGGTGTCTGGCGTGTACCAGTAGAGGGTGAACCCCGCGGAGTCGATCAGCACGACGCGGCCGTTGGCGGTCGCGGTCCTGATCCCGGCCGCCATGTCGGAGCTGGCGCTGCTGGTGCTGCTGGGAGCGGCCGCAGGGGCCGACGTGTTGGAGCTGCTCGGCGTGGAGGAGCTGCTGCCGCACGCCGAAAGGCCGACGACGGCGGCAGCGGCGAGGACGGAAGCCGCCAACCATCGATTACGCATCGTATCTTCTCCATTCGTTACGGTTACCCCGCTCCGCGTACATCCAAGACCACGTACGGTACGCCGGATCCGTTCAAGCCCCGTTCAGATCTGCTTCAGGCGGAAATCCGCTGGCACAGCCAGGCCAGCGAGAGCGGGTACCGGTAGTCGATGGCGGCGTGGCCCGCGTCGAACAGCTCGAACCGGATCACGTCGTCGGCCACGCCGACCTCGCGCAGCGCCTGCCGGAACGCCTCCGCGCCCAGGTCCAGGAAGTGCTCGTCCCTGGTTCCCGCGTCGATCCAGATCCCCCGCAGCGACCGGAGCGCCCCAGGGTACCGGGGCGCCATCCGCACCGGGTCCCAGTCCAGCCCCGAACA
>CAWIDQ010000008.1:0-11888 GCA_963834695.1 uncultured Actinomycetota bacterium | reverse complement strand
CGACCTCCGCCTGCGGCACCCGCGCAAACCGGGCCCGCGCCTCGTCCGGCCGCAGGTAGTCGTCGAGCTCGGGGACCAGCGCGATCAGCGGGCGGCCCGATGCCGCCCAGCCATCCAGGTCTACGTCGGTCGTCCGGTGGAGCGCGGGCGAGAGCAGGATCGCGCCCTCGACGGCCGGGGCATTGCCCCACTTCAGGGCCAGCTCGGTGCCGAACGACCAGCCGAGCAGCCACAGCCGCGGCAGCCCGGCCGCGACGGCGTAGCCGATCGCGGCCTCGACGTCATAGCGCTCGGACTCGCCCTCGCCGAACTCGCCCTCGCTGGTCCCATGCTCCGAGCTGGTGCCCCGGGTGTTGAATCTGAGCACCGCGAGATCGGCCAGCGCGGGCAACCGGTTCGCGGCCTTGCGCAGCACGTGGCTGTCCATCATCCCGCCCGCCGTGGGCAGCGGGTGCAGCCCGATCAGCGTCGCGGCCGGGGGCCGCTGCGCCGGGCAGTGCGAGCTCGCCGGCCAGGTTCAGGCCGTCGGCGGTGCGTATCGTCACCGCCGTCCGGGCGGCAGGCAGGACCGTGTTCGCCCTTATCTCTGTCATCGCTCCCCTCACCGGCGCGTCCGGGGCCGGCGGGGCCGCCGCTGCCAGCACGAATTGTGCCAGTGCCGGCGCTCGGCCAGCCCGGGGGCCTGCTCGGGCCACACCACGACGTGCGGCACGCCGGGCCGGATCTCCTGGTCGCACCCCGGGCATCGGTACGTCTTCGTGGCCGCGACACCCGGCACCTGGCGGACGACCCAGTCTCCGTCCGGCCAGGCCTGCGCCTGGGGCGGCCCGAGCCTGGCCGCGGGCGGCACGCCGGTATCGCCGTCACGGGCATCGCCGTCGGGCCGTCCTGGAGCCAGGTCCGCCCGCCCGGCTCCCCCGCGCGGCCTGCGCCGGACCTCGGCGGGGAGGCGGCGTGCCTTGCGCGGGCTCACGGCCGCCAGGCTATGCCACAGGCGGCGCGGTACGGGCTACAGTGGGCTCCCGTGCGGCTCGTCATCGCCCGGTGCAGCGTGGACTACGCGGGCAGGCTCTCGGCTCACCTGCCGCTGGCTACCCGGCTGCTCATCGTCAAGGCGGACTCCTCGGTGCTCGTGCACTCCGACGGGGGCAGCTACAAGCCGCTCAACTGGATGTCCCCGCCGTGCCGGCTGGCCGAGGAGCCGGGCCGGTGGGTCGTGACCGGGAAGTCCGGCGAGACGCTCACGATCGAGATCGAGGGGATCCTCAGCGACTCCTCGTTCGACCTGGGCACCGATCCGGGCCTGGTGAAGGACGGCGTCGAGTCCCACCTGCAGGAACTACTGGCCGCGCAGATGGACGTGCTCGGCGAGGGCTGGCGGCTGGTCCGCCGCGAGTACCCGACCGCGATCGGCCCGGTCGACCTGATGTGCCGGGACGCCCTCGGGGTCAGCGTGGCCATCGAGGTCAAGCGGCGCGCTGAGATCGACGGCGTGGAGCAGCTCTCGCGCTACCTGGAGCTGCTGAACCGCGACCCGCTGCTGGCCCCGGTGCGGGGTGTCCTGGCCGCCCAGGAGATCAGGCCACAGGCCCGGGTGCTGGCGCAGGACCGCGGCATCCGCTGCGTCATCCTGGACTACGACTCGATGCGCGGGGCTGGTGACGGCGCGTTGCGCCTGTTCTGACCGGTCAGCGCGGAGTCTTTCCGCGCCTGCACTGAGCCGGACGCGGCCCCGGCGCGTTGTATAGACGTGGCCGACTCCCCCCCGTTAAGTGCCGTCGGCGGCTCGGCCTACCCCAGGGGGGCCTCGGACGCCGACCGGGCGATCACCGCGATGTACGACACGGAGTACCGCTCGCTGGTCCGGGTGTCCGCCGTTCTCCTGGGCGATGTCATCGCCGCCGAGGAAGTGGTGCAGGCCTCGTTCATCGCCGTGCACGCCGCCTGGCGGCGGTTGCGGGACATCGAGAAGGCCCTGCCGTACCTGCGCCGGTCGGTACTGAGCCGGTCCCGGTCGCTGCTGCGGCACCAGGTCGTGACCGGCCGGCACCGGGTCGCGGCCGGGCGGCACCAGCCCGGGCGCGAGCCGGCCCTGCCCGGCGCCGGGCGGGGCGCGGTCACGCCACTCGAGTGTCCCGCGGTGATCGCCGCCCTCCGCGGGCTCCCGGCCCGGCAGCAGGAGGCGCTCGTGCTCACGTTCTACCTGGGGCTCTCCGAGCCAGAGGTCGCCGCCGCCATGAACATCAGCCGGGGCGCGGCGCAGAGCCTCACCGCCCGGGGCCAGTCCGCCTTGCGCACCGTGCTGGGACCGCAGCGGTGATCATACGTTCCCCTCGCCGACCAGGTGGGCGTTGACCGACCGGGCCAGCCCGGCGAGCCAGGGAATCTCGACGACCGTCACCCCGCCGCGCCGCAACGCCCCGGCGCCACCGCCCTCGGTGAACACCGGCGGCTCCAGCCAGGCGATGACCACGCGCGGGATCCCGGCCTCCAGGATGAGCTCGGCGCAGGAGCGGGGCCGCGACGCACGGGCCGGGCACGGCTCGAGCGAGCTGTAGAGCGTCGCCCCGCCCAGCCGCGGATCGCCGGCGGCCCGGGCCAGCACGACCTCCTCCGCGTGATCCTTCGGGTCATCCTCCCGGGAGTAGCCGGTCGCGATGACCTGCCCCGCGTCGCTGACCAGGACCGCCCCCACCGAGAACGCCGACTCGGACGGCGGGCAGCGCCGGGACAGCTCGATCGCCTCGCGCAGCCAGTGCAGGTCGGCCTGCGGCTGTCCCGGCCGGGGCGGCCCGGCGGCCGGGGGGTCTGCCATGCGCACTCCGTCGTTCTCGCTCGCACCGTGTGCCTGACCCAGCGGTACCTGCCACCGGGTGCCCGGTGATTTACTGGCACCCAGCGGCCGCGGCCGGGCAGACTGGCGGCAGTTGCCGCCTGGCACGAACTTACGCTGCACAGAACGGTGGTGCACGGCGATGGTCACGACGATGCGGACCCCGGGCCCGGCGCGGCCCGCGGAGACCTTCGACACGGTGAATCCCGCGACCTCCGAGGTGATCGCCACCTTCCCGGTCTTCGGCGAAGGCGACGTGGCCGAGACGGTCGAGCGCGCCCACCAGGGCGCATCCTGGTGGGCAGGCTTGTCCTGGAAAGAGCGCCAGACCCGGCTGCTCGCCTGGAAATCGCACATCACCCGGTACCTCGGCCGGCTGGCCGAGCTGGTGCACACGGAGACCGGCAAGCCGCTGGCCGATGCCCAGCTGGAGATCCTGCTCACGATCGTGCACATCGACTGGGCGGCCCGCAACGCCCGCCGCGTGCTGCGCCCGCGCCGGGTCCGCAGCGGCCTGGTGGCCATCAACCAGGCCGCCACGCTGGAATACCAGCCGCTCGGCGTCGTCGGCGTCATCGGGCCGTGGAACTACCCGGTGTTCACGCCGATGGGCTCGATCGCGTACGCCCTGGCGGCCGGCAACACCGTGGTGTTCAAGCCCAGCGAGCTCACCCCCGCGGTCGGCAGCTGGCTGGTCGGCTCGTTCGCGGAGGTGGTGCCGGAGCAGCCGGTGCTGCAGCTGGTCACCGGGGCGGGCGCGACCGGCGAGTACCTCGCCCGCAGCGCGGTCAACAAGATGGCCTTCACCGGCTCGGCCGCCACCGCGAAGAAGGTCATGGCCGCGTGCGCCGAGAACCTCACGCCGATGGTCGCCGAGTGCGGCGGGAAGGACGCGCTCCTCGTCGGCGCCGACGCTGACCTGGACGCGGCCGCGGACGCCGCGGCCTGGGGCGCGCTGTCCAACGCCGGCCAGACCTGCGTCGGCATCGAGCGCGTGTACGTGGCCGAGGACGTCTACCACTCGTTCCTGGAGAAGCTGGCCGACCGGATGGCCGGGGCCCGCCCCGGAGAAGACCGGGAGGCCGACTACGGCCCGATGACGCGCCCGGCCCAGGTCGAGGTGATCGAGCAGCACATCGCGGACGCGCTGGCCCGGGGCGGGACATCGGTCATCGGCGGCCTGGCCAGCATCCGCAAGCCGTTCGTGGGCCCGGTGATTCTCGCCGACGTTCCCGAGGAGAGCCGCGCGGTCATCGAGGAGACCTTCGGGCCCACGGTCACGGTGGCCAAGGTGGCCAGCCTGGACGAAGGCGTCCGGCTGGCGAACGCCAGCCGCTATGGTCTCGGCTCCTCGGTGTTCGCGCGGAACAAGAAGGCCGCGATGGCCGCGGCGAGGTCGCTGCGCAGCGGGATGACGGCGGTCAACTCGGTGATCGCGTTCGCCGGCGTGCCGTCGCTGCCGTTCGGCGGGTCGGGCGACTCCGGCTTCGGCCGGATCCACGGCGCCGATGGGCTGCGCGAGTTCGCCCGGCCGAAGTCGATCACCCGGCAGTGGATGAGGCCAGCGGTCAACCTGACCTCGTTCTCCCGTACCGACAAGGACATGCGGAAGATCCTCACCCTGGCCACCGTGTTGCACGGCAGGCGCTACCGCTAGCCCGCGGGCGGGCGATGCCTGCCGGGCGGATGCCTATACTCCTTCGGGTCCGACAGCCTGCCAGACCGCGCCGACAAAACCCTGCCCTGCTCCGCAGGGCACCGGATTCCTCCCCGGCCCGAGGCCGGCGTTTCCTCCGGAGGTCCAGATGACGGCTAGCCGTGACGTGGTGGTGATCGGCGGGGGCCATAACGGGCTGGTCGCCGCGGCCTACCTGGCCCGCAGCGGGCTCAACACGCTGGTGTGCGAGCGTCGCGGCGTGCTCGGCGGGGCCGCGGTGAGTGAGTACCCGTTCGGGCCCGACTACACGGTGACCTCGCTGTCGTACGTGGTCTCGCTGCTGCCGCCGGGGCTGGTCCGCGATCTGCGGCTGGCCGGTCACGGCTATCACGTGTACCCGCAGGGCCCCTATTTCGCGCCCCGGGCGGACGGGCGGTACCTCAGCCTGCCGACCGGGGCGACGGCGCGGCGGGCGCAGATCGCGAAGTTCTCGTCCGGCGACGCCGCGGCCTACGACCGCTACCAGGCCCACCTCGCGCACCTGGGCGCCATCCTCGGGCCCATGCTGGACGAGATCCCGCCGCGGCTGGGGTCGCGGCGGCCGCAGGACCTGTGGCGGCAGGGGCTGCTGCTGCGGCACCTGCGCAAGCTCGACGAGCGAGGCGCTGTCGACGTCACCCGCCTGCTCACCGGCAGCATCGCCGACCTCGTTGAGCGTTATTTCGAAAGCGACGCCATGCGCGGGCTGCTGTCGGTATCCGGCGTGATCGGGACCTGGGCCGGGCCGCGGTCGAGCGGCACCGCCTACGTGACGCTGCACCACCACATCGGCGACACCGACGGCCAGGCGGGCGCGTGGGGCTTCCCGCGCGGCGGCATGGGCGGGGTCACCCAGGCGCTGGCCGCGGCGGCCCGCTCGCTCGGCACCGAGATTCGCACCGACGCCGAGGTGGCCAGGATCCGTACCCGCGCAGGCCGGGTGACCGGGGTAACGCTCGCCACGGGCGAGGACATCGACGCGGCGACCATCGTCACGACCGCGCACCCGCAGATCTCGTTCCTGCGCCTGCTCGACCCGGCCGTGCTGCCGGATGAGTTCGTCGAGGACATCCGCGGCTGGCAGACTCGCAGCGGCACCGTGAAGATCAACCTGGCGCTCGGCAGGCTCCCGGTGTTCGCCAGCCATCCCGAATTCGACCCGCAGGTGCACGGCGGGACGATCGTGCTAGCCGAGAGCCTGCACGATATCGAGACCGCGTTCCAGGAAGCAGTCTCGGGCCGGCCGTCGTCGGTTCCGTTCGCCGACATCTGCATTCCGAGCGTTTTCGACGACTCGCTCGCCCCCGCGGGACAGCACGTGATGTCGCTGTTCACCCAGTGGGTGCCGTACCAGTACGCCGACGCCCCGCAGGAGGAGGCGCTGTCCGCCTACGCCGACCGGGTGATCGCCCGGGTCGAGGCGGTCGCCCCCGGCTTCACCGGCTCGATCCTGCACCGCCAGGTGATCGGGCCGCACCAGATGCAGCAGGAATACGGGCTGGTCGGGGGGAACATCTTCCACGGCGAGCTGAGCCTGGGCCAGATGTTCCACGCCAGGCCCGCCGCGGGCTACGCGGACCTGCGCACACCGGTCCGCGGGCTGTACCAGGCCGGGTCGGCCACGCACGGCGGCGGCGGCGTAACCGGCATCCCCGGCCGTAACGTGGTACGCCAGATCCTCGCCGACGCCCGGGCCGCCCGCTGGCGCGCCCGGGCCCGGATGCCGGTGCCGTAGCCTCGGTCTGTGGAGTTCAGCCGGGAACTGCGCGACGACGTCATTTCGGGCGACATCACCGTCTCATTCCGGCTCTGGCGCCGGCCGAAAGTGAAGGTGGGAGGCCGGTATCCGGTCGGCCCGGCGCGCATCGAGATCGACTCCGTCGAGCTGATGCCGTTCGCCTCCATCACCGCCGACGACGTGCGCCGCTGCGGCGAGCCGGACCGGGAGTCGCTGCGCCGGCGGGCCGCCCACGCGGGCCCGATCGGCGACGACACGCTGCTCTACCGGATCGAGTTCCACCTCATGCGGGGAGCTGACGGCGATGGCTGAACCCGTCACGATGGCCGTACTGGGCACGGGGGCCCGGGGCAGCGTCTACGCCGGCTTTGCCGAGCGGTTCCCGGACCGGGCCCGGGTGGTGGCGGTCGCCGATCCGCGCCCCGATCGCCGGGACGCGCTGGCCGGCCGGCTCGCCGTGCCCGCCGGGCAGCGGTTCCGCGACTGGCGGGAGCTGACCGAGCGGCCCCGGCTGGCCGACGCGGTGCTGGTGACCACGCCGGACCGCGAGCACGCCACCGCGGCGGCCCGCTTCGCCGAGCTCGGCTACCATGTGCTGCTCGAGAAGCCGATCGCCCCGACCTGGGCCGAGTGCGTCGAAGTGGTCGAGGCGGTGGAGCGGGCCGGGGTGATCCTGGCGGTCTGCCACGTCATGCGGTACACGCCCTACACCGAGGCGGTCCGGCAGGTCGTGGTCGGCGGCCGGCTGGGCCAGGTCGTCGGCGTGGAGCACCTGGAGCCGGTCGGCTGGTGGCATTTTGCCCACTCCTACGTGCGCGGCAACTGGCGCCGGGCGGACGGGTCCGGGCCCAGCCTGCTGACCAAGTGCTGCCACGACCTCGACTGGCTGCGCTACCTGGTCGGCAGGCCGGCGGTCTCGGTGTCCAGCCGCGGCGCGCTGCATCACTTCACCGCGGCGAACCGCCCGGCCGGCGCCGCCGACCGCTGCCTGGACTGCTCCGTGGAGCCGACCTGCCCGTACTCGGCCCTCCGGCTGTACCTCGGCCACCTGGGCGACCCGAAGCGGGCGAGCTGGCCGCTGTCCGTCATCACCACCGAGCTGACCGAGCCGGGCGTGCGGCAGGCGCTGCGGGACGGCCCGTACGGCCGCTGCGTCTACGCCTGCGACAACGACGTGGCCGACCACCAGGTCGTGATGATCGAGTTCGACGGCGGCGTGACGGCCACGCTGACGATGAGCGCGTTCACGCCCTTCGGCAGGCGCCGCACCCGGATCATGGGTACCCGGGCGTTCCTGGAGGGCGACGGCCACCAGGTCACCGTGACCGATTTCGTCACCGGGCAGGCCGAGCCGGTCGAGGTGGCCAGGCCGGACGGGGATTCCGGCTACGGTCACGGCGGCGGGGACTTCGGCGTGATCGGCGCGTTCGTCGGCGCCGTCGCGTCCGGCGACCGCTCGCTCATCTGCACCGGGCCGCGGGAGTCGCTGGACAGCCACCTGATGGCGTTCGCGGCGGAGCGCAGCCGGCAGACCGGCGAGCCGGTCCGGGTGTCCGGGGTGACGCCGTCAGCCTGGCCGGGCCGCTGAGCCGAACGTGAACAGCGGCTGGCCGGGCGGCTCGGCCGGCGGGGCGCCGCGGAGGCGGCCGACGCCGACGCTGCCCTGAGTGCTGGTCTCCAGCGCGTCGAAGGCGATCTCGTCGAAACCAGCGCCCGCAAACCAGGCGCGGATCTGCGGTGTGAGGTCGGGCGGCCGACGGTGCCGGGTCCAGATCACGGTGGCGCCAGCGGCGCACAGGGCCGGCGCCGCCTCGGCGGTGCGCCTGATGTCCCGGTCGCTGACGTTACCGAAGATCCCGCACAGCAGCAGCACGTCTGCGGGCAGCGTGTCGGCGAAGCTGCCGACCCTGGACGCGTCCGCCTGGCGCACCTCGACCTGCGGCAGCCCCTCCTCGGCGGCGCGCCGGCGGGCCAGCCCGGCGTTGCGCGCGTCGGACTCGACCAGCACCGCCCGGACGTCGTCCCGGCGCGGGTCGCCCGGCAACACCCCCAGGACGTCATGGCCCTGCCCGGCGCACAGGCTGACCAGCCGCACCCGCCCGGACGGGGCCTGGTCGAGCGCCCGCGACAGGTGCCACCGGACCCGTTGCAAGCGCGCGCTCAACGCCGATGACGGGTCGTCGTAGGCCTCGTGCCAGGCCACCCAGTCGCGCACGCCTCCGCCCGCCGGCCCGTTATGGAGCGGAGACGGCGGCCAGGTCGGCGTCCGCGGGCTCCACCGAGGCGAGCGGGGCGCGGCCCGAGATCAGGTCGGCGGCTCGCTCGGCGATCGCTATCGTCGGCGCGTTCGTGTTGCCACGGGGCACCGTGGGCATCACCGAGGCGTCCACCACCCGCAGGCCCTCGACGCCCCGGACGCGGAGTTCCGGGTCGACCACGCTGGTGAGCCTGCTGGCGGCGAGCTTGGAGTCGCCGCCCATGGCGCAGGTGCCGACCGGGTGGTAGATCGTGGTGAGGTTGTGCCGGATGAAGTCCCTGATCTCGGCGTCGGTGCGGACATCGGCGCCGGGCGCAAGCTCCGACCGGCACACCTTGGCCATCGGGCGCGCGGACGCGAATCCCCTGGCCAGCTGGATCCCGGTGACCAGCGGCTCGATGTCGGCCGCGTCGGACAGGTAGGCCGGGTCGATCACCGGCTTGTGCCGCGGGTCGGCGCTGCGCAGCCGCACCTGGCCCCGGCTGCCCACGGCGACCAGCGTCACCAGCAGCGAGAGCGCGCGGACCGCGGGGTCGGTGAGGCCGCCGTTCTGGTACGGGGTGGGCAGCGCGTGCCACTGGATGTCGGGCGCGGGAAGCCCCGGGCCGGAACGAGTGAACCCGCCGGATTCGGCGATGTTCGTGGTCATCGGCCCGGAGTGCCGCAGCCGCCAGCGGGCCAGGTTCCCCGGGCCGGCCTGCTCCCACAGCCCGCGGGATTTCGGCGTCTGCCACAGGACCGGCACCATGGGGTGGTCGGACAGGTTCGCGCCCACCCCCGGGCTGTCGGCCAGCACGGTGATGCCGTGCGAGCGCAGGTGATCGCCGGGGCCGATCCCGGACAGCATGAGCAGCTGCGGGCTGCCGATCGCGCCGCCGGCCAGGATGACCTCGGCCTCGGCGCGCGCGGTCTCCGCCACCCCGCGCCTCAGGTACTGCACGCCGACCGCCCGGCCGCCGGCCATCGCGATGCCGGTGACCAGGGCGTCGGTCTGCACGGTCAGGTTGGGCCGGTCCGCGGCCGGGTGCAGGTACGCGTCAGCCGCCGACCAGCGCCGTCCGTGCCGCTGCGTCACCTGGTAGAAGCCGACGCCGTCCTGCCGGGAGCCGTTGAAGTCGTCGTTGCCAGGAACGCCGGAGTTCCGGGCCGCGTCCACGAACGCGGTGGTCAGCGGCGACTTGTACCGGAGGTCCTGCACCAGCAGCGGGCCGGACGCGCCGTGGTACGCGGAAGCGCCGCGGGAGTTGCCCTCGGCGCGCAGGAAGTAGGGCAGCAGGTCGGTGTAGCCCCAGCCCTCGCAGCCGTATTCGTCGCGCCAGGTGTTGTAGTCGTACCGGCTGCCGCGGATGTAGATCATCGCGTTGATCGACGATGACCCGCCGAGCGTCCGGCCGCGGGGCCAGTAGATGGAACGGCCGGCCGCGCGCTCCTGCGGGGCCGTCTGGTAGTTCCAGTCGTACGTGCTCCGGAACAGCAGGCTCAGCGCCGCGGGAATGCGTATCTCGTCGGCGTCATCGGGCGGTCCGGCCTCGAGCAGCAGCACCCGTGTGGCCGGGTTCTCGGACAGCCGCGCGGCGAGGACGCAGCCGGCGCTGCCGGCGCCGACGATGACATAGTCATACACGGCCAGCCTCCCGCACGCAGTTCGGACATTTGACAAATACCATACTCATCACCGGGACGCCTGGCCCGGCTATCCGGGGGGCCCGCCGGGGACGGCCGGCCGGCTATCCGGGGGCCCGCTCGGGACGGCTGGCCTGGCTGTCCGAGGGCCCGCTGGGCGCACTATACGGTGGGCTTCATGTCACGTGACCGCCGGGAGACCCCGGTCGTGCTCTCCCGCATCTACACCCGCACCGGGGACGACGGCACCACGGCGCTCGGCGACATGAGCCGCGCGGCCAAGACCGACCCCCGGCTCGCCGCCTACGCCGATGTCGACGAGGCGAACTGCGCAATCGGCGTCGCCGTTACCCTGGGCGGCCTGCCCGCCGAGATCACCAGCCTGCTCGTCCAGCTGCAGAACGAGCTCTTCGACGTGGGCGCCGACCTGTGCAACCCGGTATCCACCGCGGCCGAGCCGCCGCCCTACCCGCCGCTGCGGATCAGCGAGGAGTACGTCACCCGGCTCGAGCAGGCCTGCGACCGGTTCAACGAGGGCCTGCCGGTGCTGCGGAGCTTCGTGCTCCCGGGCGGCAGCCCGGGCGCCGCGGTGCTGCACACGGCCCGGGCCGTGGTCCGCCGGGCGGAGCGCAGCGCCTGGGCGGCCATGGAGGCCCACGGCCAGGCCGTGAGCCCGCTGCCGGCCCGGTACCTGAACCGCCTCTCCGACCTGCTGTTCATCCTCGCCCGGCGGGCCAACGAGCCCGACGGTGACGTGCTGTGGAAGCCGGGCGCGCAACGCTGAGCACGGCGACGCGACGGCTGGCTGCACCGCGGCGGAGCGGCCGGCTCAGCGGAACTCGGACGCGGGCCCGGGCGGGGCAGCCTCCAGCCAGGCCAGGAACCCGGTCAGCGCGTCCTCGCTGAGCGCCAGCTCGACCCGCGCCGCGGCCGCCTGCCCGGTGTCACACTCCACCACGACCGCGTCGGACCCGATGCTCGTCATCTCCACCGGGTCGGCCGGCCGGCCGGGATACCACGCTCAGCGCGTGCCGGGCGTACACCTCGCCCGGGCGCAGCCGGAGCCCGAACACGGGATACCAGTACAGCTCGCCGGGCTCGTACGCGGCCAGGCCGAGCCGCCAGCGCCGGTCCCCCGCGTGCCGCAGGCCGCAATCGACGCTTCCGCCGCTGCGCTCGATCAGGGTCCTGCGGACCGCGATTCCCGTGGCCGACGCGAGCGCGACGACCAGGACGACAAGGAGGAGCCAGCCGGCATCGAGTGCGAGCCTCCCTCCTGCCACCCCGTCCCTCTCTGCGCCCGCCCCGGTCAGGCCCGGTCGGCAGGATCGCCGGCGGCTCTGAGTAGCGCCCTGAAGTAGCGGACGTCCGCGGGCTCCTCGCCGCCGCCAGCCGAGGCCTCCGCGCGCTGCACCGCCTCGTCGAGCGCGGCCCGGGCTGCCCTCGTGTCGACCTCGCCGCCGAGCTGTGCCTCACGGGCCAGGACCGACACCCGGTCGTCCGCCACCGAGAAGAAGCCGCCGTTGACCGCCGCCACCACCTCGCCGCCGCCGCCGGCCGCCGCGTCCGGGCTGGCCTCGGGCCTGATCCGCACCAGGCTGCCCTCGGCCAGGATGCCGAGCACGGGCGTGTGACCGGTCAGCACGCCGATGTCGCCGTCCAGGGTCTTGGCGATGACCATCTCGGCCCGCCCAGCCCAGATCTCGCCCTCCGGGACGACCAGCTCCACCCGCAGAGTCAT
>CAWIDQ010000007.1:0-3369 GCA_963834695.1 uncultured Actinomycetota bacterium | reverse complement strand
ATGGCCGCCCTGGCCGCGAGACTCAGTGCGCGGTGGTCGGCGCACGACGAGCACCACGGCCCCGACGATGAGCGCGCCGCCGGCGAGGATGGCGGGGGACAGCCGCTCGTTCAGGATGAGGGTGCCGAGCACGCACCGCGATCACCGGTTCACGTACGCGTAGGTCGCGACCGTCGTGGTGGGTAGTTCCGGACCGCGATGCCGTAGGCGGAGAACGCGACGATGGACCCGGCCACGATCAAGTAGCCGAGCGCGAGCCACGACCGCCAGGACACCTCGGCCGGGTGCACCGAGCCGAGCTCCCCGCCCGCCGCGGCCAGGACCAGCAGCGCCACGCCGCCGCACAGCAGTTCCATGCCGCTGGCCAGGGCCGGGCTGGACGGGATGTGACCCGGCGGGCCATGATCGTGCCGAACGCCCACATGGCCGCGGCGCCCAGGATGATGACCACGCCGACCGCGGAGACCCGGCCCGCGCTGCCGCCGAGGCCGGACAGCAGGCCGACGCCGGCCAGGCCGAGGGCCAGCCCGGCCATCGGGGCCAGGCCCAGCCGCGCGTGGTTCAGCACCGCGTCGAGGCCGAGCAGCCACAGCGGCACGGTGGCGACCAGCAGCGCGGCCAGTCCGGACGGCACGGTCCGCTCGCCGATGCCGACCGCGCCGTTGGCTACCAGCAGCAGCACGCCCACGGTCACGCAGCCGATCCACTCCGCGCGGCTCGGCCAGCGGCGCAGGTCCTGGCCGGCCCGGATCGCCCTCCGGCGGGCCCCCATGGCCGCCGGGAACATGATGGCCCCCGCCACCATGTTCCTGACCGCCGCCATCAGCAGCGGCGGCATGGTCTCGACGGCGACCCGGATGGCCAGGTAGGTGCTCCCCCACACGACCCATATGATGAGCAGGCACACCCAGGCCACGAGGCTCGCCCGCCGCACCGGCGAGGTCCCTTCTGGAGGCCGAACGATCCGGGGTGCGTCTGTCCGGGACACCTCTCGAGCTTGCCAGGCGGCACCGGACATGACGAGTGGCAGGATCGCCAACCTTCAGCGAAATCCTGCCACTCGTGGTTCAGCGGGCCGGCCCGGGGTTCCACGCGCCGGCCCGATCAGGGCGATCCTCACGTCGGGTTGGACATCCACACCGTGTACTGGACCGGCCAGGTGAGCGTCGGCGGCGCGGTCAGCTCGTGCGCCTCCTGCGTGGTCGCCAGGTTGACGACCTGGCGCGGCCCGCCGCCGTACGGGGTGAGCTCGGAGGAGTCCTGGGCCAGCAGGACCGGGCGCCGGCCCGCCCGCTGGATGCCGGACACCACCGCGTCGACCGCCGCTGCCGTGGGATGGTCCAGGATCGCCGCCGGCGTGTCGCACATGCCCCGGGCCACCGGGGCGAACTGGTCGGCGGTCACCGAGTCGAGGATGACCACCGACGCGTCAGGGCCGATCGCCGCGCACAGCCGGTCAACCGCGGTGAGCTCGCCCGAGCCGATCCGCCGGAGCGCCATCCCGCGCGCGCTCAGGTGCCGGCCGGGCCCGGAGGAATTGGGGGTGAAGCCGAGGTCCAAGCTGGTCAGTGTGGCCGGGATGAGCAGCGAGGCCACGCAGCAGGAGGCCACCGCGCCCCCGGTGAAAGCGGCCCGGCCGTGCTGCCCGGCCAGTTCCCGGAGCCAGGCCGAGGCCCAGATGGCGGCGAGGATCAGCCCGGGCAGCACGAACGGCACCAGGCGCCGGCTCGCCCACGGCTGGTCGGGGGAGATCGCGGGCCGCCAGAACACGGTCACGATGACCCAGAGGGCGATCAGCAGCGGCAGCGCCCAGGTCCTGGCCTCCGCCTCCGGGTCGCTCCAGGTCAGCAGCCTTCGTGTGCCCCGGTGGGCCAGGGCGGCCAGGCCGAAGGCCCCGAGCAGCACGGCGGGCAGCCCGATGTACCAGATGACCCAGTACAGGCTGTCCCGGTAGTACTGCCCGGCCGGGTGGCGGGCCAGCGGCCGGACCGCGAAGCCGACGAAGATCGCGACCGTCCAGACGGCCGCGGCGACCGACAGCCAGGACACCATCCGGGGCGCGGTGAGCCAGCCGCGCAGCCGCGCCGACGCGGAGCGGCTGCGGGTCACGGCCAGGCCCGCCAGGGTCGCCGCGGCGATCACCGCGGTGATCAGGCCCAGCCGGCGCAGGGATGAGGCTTGCAGGTCCAGGTAGGGGCGGGCCATCAGGTAGCCGTCGGCCAGCCCGTAACCCACGCCGGCGAGCAGGCCGAGGCCGAACGGGACGGCCTGCCTGCGGCGGGCGGCGAGCATCAGGCCGAGGAGCGGGACGGCCTGGCAGGATGTCGCTCAGCCCGTCGATGCGGATCAGGCTGGTGAGGCCGAGCGCCAGGCCGGCCAGCGCGGCCAGCACGCGGTCCTGGCCGGGCAGGCCGGCCGCGGCTCCCGGCTGGCGGGCGATCACCAGGGAATCGGCCAGCAGGCACAGGCCGCCGAACAGCAGCACCTGGACCAGCGGCTCGGCGAATGTGCCGCGGCTGGTGTACTGCTCGGGCAGGCTCAGCGCCAGGGCCGCGGCCGCGGCGGGCGCCCAGCGGGCCCCGGCCAGCGCCGGCCAGGCCGCCGAACGACAGCACCGCACACGCGCCGATCAGCGGCGTGACGACCAGCGCGGCCGGGACGCCGCCCAGCCAGACCCCCGCGGCCAGGACCAGCGGCAGCCCGGTCATGAACTGTGGCACCAGGCCACTCCCGACCGTGGAGTAGCCGGCGCTGGCGAACGTCAGGCCCGGATACGCGCCGCCGAACGCGTCGGCCTCATGCGGGATGGGAAGCGAGCCGTGGTGCGCGATCCAGTACGCGGTCTGGAGGTACGCGGCCGGATCGCGCAGGACGATGACCTGCTGCGTGCGTTCGGCGATCTGCCAGGCCGCGAAGCCCACCGCCACCGCGACCGTGGCCGCGACCGCCCGCCACGGCACCGGCTTCGAGAGTGCCGCGGAAGCCGGGCCAGCTCGCGGGCTGCTGGCGCAGCGCGAAGTGGCGCAGGCCCACGGCCAGCGGGGAGAACATGGACGCCAGCGGCGGGGCCGAGAGCCGGCCCGCGAGCAGCAGCGGGAGAGCCCCGGCAGCAGCCACGCCGCGGCCAGCAGCGCGGGCACCACCGTGACGGCGCCGAACAACCCAGGCCGCCCAGCCGACCGGGCGGCCGTTCGGGAGTGGGCGCAGGCTCCGAACCGGCGTCCGGTCCGGGCCGTCCGGATCGGCACCGTCTTGTCGTCATGGTCGTCAGCCTCGGGAGCCCCACCGACCTCAGAGGTAGAGCGGTTTCATGCCGCACGGACCTGCTTTGAGCCACCAGGCTGCCGCGTGCGCGGGCTTGGCGGGCCC
>CAWIDQ010000006.1:0-78477 GCA_963834695.1 uncultured Actinomycetota bacterium | reverse complement strand
TACTGCAATAAGAATAATGCGTAAACGATCGTTTTAATCAATCTATTTCACATTGAAATAATATCTTTTAGTATAAAGCAAAGCACACAATTGGTGTTGAACGTTGTCTCCTGATATATGGTATATTTCCGGGTCTTAATATTCCTCCAATAATGTGCTGCTCTGGGATCTGTTCTAGATTTTAACATAATCATTTAGGATTGGGCCGCCAACCTGTAGTTTTATTTGTTTGACAATTCCTGAATTAATTATTGGTTTTAGTTTCAATAATTGATGTGAATCGTTTTTAAGTTTTGCCAGTTCGTAAGCGTGTAAAATCCCCTCATAGAGAGCGGCTCCATTAGTATTTACAATTTTACTGCACGTCCACCATCCAATCGGTCATTAAATTTATATATTTTATATATTTCTCACAATTGGGTAAACCAGCTGTAATTAATTCAAAATTTGAGCATTGTACCCATGAATAAAAGCCAATAATCTTTTGTGATGTATTCTTTTTGATTTCATCCTTAATATAACGTTTATAACAAGCATCAGCCGATTGTTGAATACTTTTAATAAGATCCTTATGGTTAAAATATTTGAATGCTTTAACAAGAGCTAATAGACATTCCCCATCATAGTAAGGACTATTTACATCATACTGTTTGTTTTTAAAATTTATGGTATCGTAAAAGGAGTTTCCATTTCAGTTCTCCTTGTATTTTGTATGCCATAAATCAGTGGAATCCCGTGTTAATAATAAAGCTCCTTGGGCCGGGGCCGCGCCGGCCGGGAGGGGGTCAGGGTGCTCACCACGGCCTGCCTCCTCCCGTCCGATCCTCGCCGGATCCGTGCTCGTGACGCCATGGCGCCTGGCTGGGATACGCAGCTACCCGGCCGGACACGGTTCATGCGCCCGCCGCCCTCCGCCGTTCCGGGCCCCTTCCTGGGCGCCGCCGTACCTGGCGGTTATTCCTCGATGTACTCCTCGACGACCTCGGATACCGGCGTGCCGGGCCGCTCCGGGTCGGCCGGCTCCGCGGCCACGTCCTCGACCAGGTCGTCTTCGGGCAGGTCCGGTACGGGCGCCGTGTCCGGGGCCGCCTCGGTCGCCTCGGCCGCCGTGAGATCCCCCGGCTGGTGGCCGTTGTGGCCGCTGTCGCCGGCTCCCGGATTGAGCATGACGTAGGGGGGATAGCGCTTCTCGTCCACGTGGCCGACCACCGGGCCGCCGGTGCTCCGGCGCAGGATCGTCCGGCGGCGCAGCCACCCGTTGCCGGGCTTGCGCAGGAACAGCCCGGCGACGCCCGTCGCCATGATGATCACGCCGGCGATCTGCAAGTTCAGGTAGCTGGGGGTGGCCCTGATGGCGAACGTAAAAATGGCGCCGATGGCCACCAGGGTCAGGCTGGTTGCGGTTCTCATATGTCGGTCCTCCGGAGGGGGTTGCTGAGCGGCGGGGTCTGGGTCGCGCAGCCGCGCGGGAGGTCGGCGTACATCACGTCCGCCGGTAGTGCTCGGCGTCGGCGGTCCGTAGCTGCAGGCCGAGTCCCGGCTGGTCAGGGTCGGGGACGAGCGCCCCGCCCTGAGGATCGAGCGTCCCGTCGAACAGCAGCCGCTCGATGCGCTGGTGGTCATGGAAGTACTCGACGTGCCGCAGGTTGGGCACGGCCGCACCCACGTGCGCGTGCAGGCTGGGCGCGCAGTGCCCGGAGACCTGCGTGCTGTGTGCGGCGGCGAGCGCGGCGCCGCGCAGGAACTCGGTGACCCCGCCGCAGCGGGTCACGTCGAGCTGCAGGCAGTCCACCGCGCCCGCGCCGATCAGCCGCGCCGAGTCGGCCAGCGACCAGCTGTACTCGCCGGCCGCGACGTCGGGCCGGACCTGGCGCCGGACCGTGGCCAGCCCTTCCGGGTCCTGCGACGACACGGGCTCCTCGAACCACGTGACCCCGTAGCCGGCCATCTCGCGCGCCACCCGGACGGCCTGACCGGTCGTGTAGCCGCCGTTGGCGTCGACGTAAAGCTCGGTCTCCGGGCCGATGACCTCGCGGGCCAGGGCGACGCGCTCGAGATCCCGGCGCTCGTCGCTGCCCCAGGACTCACCGATCTTGATCTTCACCCGCGGGATGCGGTCCTTGCTGCACCCAGCCAGAAAGCTGCTCGCGGGTCTGGTGCTCGTCGTAGCTGGTGAAACCGCCGCTGCCGTAGACGGGGACCTCCACGCGGGCCCGGCCGAGCAGGCTCGTGACCGGCAGCCCGAGCAGCCGGGCCTTGAGGTCCCACAGCGCGATGTCAACCGCGGATATGGCCGTCGCCGCGATGCCCCCGCGGCCGATGTTGCGCACGGCCCGGGCCATCGCCTCGGCGGCGCCCGCCACGTCGAACGCGCTGCGGCCGATAACGACGCCGGCCAGCACGTCGGCCACGACGTTCCCGGCCGCGGCGGCCGCGTAGGTCCAGCCGATCCCCAGCTCACCGCCGGCCCTTGCGGTCACCAGGACCACGGTCGTCTCGTCCCAGGCCAGCGTGCCGTCGGCTTCCGGCGCGTCGGTCGGGATGACGTAAACGGCGGCGCCTATGTCCTCCACGCGCGGGCCGTCAGCGGTCGCCGGGAGCTCCCGGGCGGGCCGGAGCTGAACCTTCGTCACGGCGCTCTCTTCTACCTGGCCTGGCCGTTCTCAAACCCGGACCGTTTCCCCGCAGGCAGCCCGGGTAGCTGCATGTTCACGGGACCGCGCGGAGGTGACCGCGATGACGCAGGAGGAGATCCGGGATCCTCGGGACGAGACCCGAGCGCAACGAGACGACCGCAACCTGGCCGAGCTGCTGCAGGAACTCCGGATCTCCGGCCTGGGCGTGCAGGTCCTGTTCGGCTTCCTGCTCTCGCTGCCGTTCACGGTCGGGTTCGTCCGGCTCAGTCAGGCCCAGCGAGACCTCTACCTGGCCAGCCTGGTGCTGTGTGCCGTGGCCACGGCGCTGCTGCTGGGACCGGTCGCCTACCACCGGCTGGTGTTCCGGCGGGGTCAGAAGGAGCCCCTGGTGCGCGTGGCCAGCATGCTGGCGACGCTGGGCCTGGCGGCCGTGGGCCTGGCCATCTGCGCTGCCGTCCTGCTGGCGTCCAGTGTCGTCGCCACCGGGCTGCCGGCCTGGCTGATCAGCGTGTTCGTCCTGCTGCTGTTCGCTGGTCTCTGGTTCGCGTTCCCCCTCGCCCACCGGCGTTGAGAACCGGACCGTTGCGGGTAGCGAAGGCCAGACGAGGCAAGAACACGGTAAGGAAAGGAAGACCGGTCAGCTGACCGGCAGCGACTGACGCCTGGCCAGGAGCACGTTATGGGATTGTGATGGTATCCTTTTCCCATGGAGGCAATCATCGATCAGGCTGGCCGGGTCGTGCTGCCCAAGCCCATCCGCGACGCGCTGGGCCTGCTTCCCGGCACAAAGGTCGATATCACGCCGTATGGTGCCGGCGCGCAGATCCTGCCCGCCGGCCGGACGGCGCGCCTGGTCGAGGAGGACGGCGTGCTCGTCGCAGCCGGCGAGACGCCGGTCAATGACGACGTGGTCTTCGCTCTCATCGACGCGGGCCGTAAGTGACGGTCGCCGTCGACACCAGCGTCGCCGTTCCCCTGCTTGTCCGCTCCCATCACGATCATGCGGCCGTGGTGCGCTGGTGGGCCGGACAGGAGGTCGCGCTCGCCGGTCACGCCCTGGCCGAGACTTACTCCGTTCTCACCAGGCTGCCCGGCGACGCACGGCTGGCGCCCGCCGATGCCGCCCGGCTGCTCAAGGTCCGTTTCTCTGCTCCGCTGGTGCTGGGCAGCTCACGCACCCGCGAGCTTCCGGAGACGCTCAGCCATCTCGGCATCGCAGGCGGCGCCGTCTATGACGCGCTCGTGGCACTAGACGCCGAGGAGCACGGCGTAGCCCTGGCGACCCGGGACGCCCGGGCACGCGGCACCTACGACGCGGTCGGCGTCGAGGTGATCATCGTAACCTGACCGTGGCGCCACCCCGCGCGGGGAGACGGTGTGGCCAGGAAGTTCCCGCGGTTGCTACTGCCCGGCGACGGCTGACGCCGATGCCATCATTCGCTTGATCGTCCTTATCCTTGGGCCAGAGCTGGAATCGGCATCATGCTCCGGCGCCGGCGTCAGACTGCCGCGCGGGTGGCGTGAGTTCGGTGTGAGTTACCCGCTCCGGGCCTGGCGCGGGCTCACATCAAACTCGCACGCAGATCACACCGGGGATTAGCGATGAGGTGATCGGATGACCAGGAGGCGAGGGAGCGTGGCCATGAGCGAGCTGGCGGCCGAGCAGCCGGCCGACCACGGCGGGCTGCTTGTGGTCGACGACGAGCCGTTCCTGCGCGACGCGGTCGCCGCGTCGCTGCGGTTCCTCGGCTTCGACGTGACCACCGCCGACAGCGGCACCGACGCGCTGCGGCTGGCCCGGAACGGCCGGTTCGACCTGCTCGTGCTCGACGTGATGCTGCCCGATCTGGACGGCTTCGACGTGGTCCGCCGGCTGCGCCGGGACGGCAGCCGGGTGCCGGTGATCTTCCTGACCGCCCGCGACACCCAGGCCGACAAGGTGACCGGGCTCACCATCGGCGGCGACGACTACCTGACCAAGCCGTTCGGCCTCGAGGAACTCGCGGCCAGGATCCGCAGCGTGCTGCGCCGCACCCGGCCGGAGCGCGAGGGCGGCCCGGTGCTCACGTTCGCCGACATCGAGCTGGACCAGGACAGCTACGAGGTCCGCCGGTCCGGTCAGCTGATCGAGCTGTCGCCGACCGAGTTCCGGCTACTCCGCTACCTCATGCTCCACCCGGGCCGGGTACTGACCCGCGCGCAGCTCCTTGATCACGTATGGGACTACGACTTCGGCGGGTCCAGCACGGTCGTCGCCACCTACGTCGCCTACCTGCGGCGCAAGCTCGCCGCGCACGGCGTGGACGTGATCCACACTCAACGCGGCGTCGGCTACAGCCTCCGGCTGCCGCGCGAACTCAGCGCCTCGGACGGGCAGCGATGAGGCTCGGGTGGCCGCGACGGCCGCTGCTGAGGACCCGGGTGCTGGCCGGCGTGCTGCTGGTCACGCTGGCCGCGCTGGCCGCGTTCGACGTCGCCGCGGTCACCGCGCTGCGCACCTACCTGGTCGGCCAGACCGACTCGCAGCTGGGGCAGGTCCTGAGCCTGTACCGGCTGGTGAATTTCGCGGGGCGGAACACGCGGCTGCCGAGCGGTGGCCACGGCGCCCGGGCGCGGACGCCGGGCCAGCACCGGCTGGCTCCACCGGGCTTCAGGCCGCGGAGCGCCGCCGTCCCTGCGAGCGCGCGGCTGCAGGCGCCCGTCCTGCAGCCGTACTCGGTTCAGCTCGTGTCCGGCAAAAGCGTCAAGCGGGTGTCCCCGAGCGTCGCGATCCGGGGAGTGGTGATCGGAGGCGCCGCCTTTTTGCCCAAGCTGCCGGAGAACCTCAGCGCGCTGTCAGCCAGCGGCCAGGGACAGACAGTGGCGAGCCTGCCCGGGAACCAGCAGCTGCGGATCATGGCCGCGCCAGATCCTGGCGAGGGCATCATCGTGGCGGCCACCAGCCTGGACGGGGTCAACCGGACGGTCGGCCAGCTCGAGCTGATCCTGGTCATCGGGTCGGCAGCCGCAGGACTGCTCGCTGCCGGGGGCGTCGCCTGGGTCATGCGCCGCGGCTTGCGGCCGATCGAGACCATGGCCGGCCAGGCCGACGCGATCACCGCCGGCGACCTGACCAGCCGGGTCAGCCCGCACGATCCCCGGACCGAGGTGGGCCGGCTGGGCGCGGCCCTGAACGGGATGCTCGCCCGCATCGAGGACTTCATCACCGAGCGCGAGGCCAGCCAGGAGGCCACCCGGCGGTTCTTCGCCGACGCCAGCCACGAGCTGCGCACCCCGCTCGCGTCGCTGCGCGCCAACGCCGAGCTCTACCAGCAGGGCGCCCTGACCAGCCGGGCCCAGGTGGACGAGGCCATGCGGCGCATCACGCTGGAATCACAACGGATGGGCGGGCTGGTCGACGACATGCTCCGGCTGGCCCGGCTCGACCAGCACCCCGCGCAGCAGGATGACCTGGTCGACCTGACCGCCCTCGTCGAGGGCTGCGCCGAGCGCGCCCGGGTCGCCGACCCGGCCCGGACCTGGAACGCATGCGTCGACCCCGGTCTGGTGGTAACCGGCGACGAGGAACTGCTGCGCCGGGCGGTCGACAACCTCCTGGCCAACGTGCGCGCCCACACCCCGGCGGGCACCGTGGCCGCGATCACCGCCGCTTCCTGCGACGGCACGGTGGTCGTCGAGGTCAATGACGACGGCCCCGGCGTCCCGGCCGACCGCCTCCCCCGGATCTTCGAGCGCTTCTACCGTGCCGCGGCGCCGTCGCCGCACCCCGGGGCGGGGCTCGGCCTGGCCATCGTCAGCGCGGTGGCCGCCACCCACCACGGCACCGCCGAGGCCCGGCTCAACGAGCCGCACGGGCTGCGGATCACCCTCGCCGTGCCCGCCGCGGCACTACTCGCCGTCGCCGACTCCGGCTGATTCATCCGCCGGGCAGCGCGGCTAGTTTCCCGCGCGGCGGGCACGTAGTTTTGGGTGTGGCGGGGATGGCGCCGGCATGGGTGCCATCCATCCCGGGGCGTCCACCGCGCCTGGGCCGCCTACCCTCCGGAGATCCCGGGGCGGCAACGTCCACCCTGTCACCCCTCGTCCCTGGAGCCAGCACGATGGCCACTCCCGCCCCGACGCCGAGTCCCAGGCCGGGCCCAGACCTTCGCCCGCGGGCCGCGACCTACCGGGTCCAGCTGAACGCGGGGTTCACCTTTGACGACGCCGCGGCCATCGCCGGCTACCTGGCCGCGCTCGGCGTCAGTCACCTGTACTGCTCGCCCATCTTGCAGGCCGCCGCGGGCAGCACCCACGGCTACGACGTGGTCGACCCCGGGCGGCTGAACGCCGAGCTCGGCGGAGCGCCCGGCTACCGGCGGCTCACCGAGCACCTGGCCGAGGCCGGCCTGGGCCAGGTGCTCGACATCGTGCCCAACCACGTGGCGCTGGCCGGGCGGGCCAACGCCTGGTGGTGGGACGTCCTGGAAAACGGGCCGTCCAGCCGGTACGCCAGCTACTTCGACATCGACTGGGACCCGCCGCAGCGCAAGCTGACCGCGACCGTGCTGATGCCGGTCCTCGGCGACCACTACGGCCGGGTCCTGGAGGCCGGGGAACTGCTGGTCAACCGGCAGGGCGGGTCGTTCGTCGTCCATTACTTCGACCACGAGGCGCCGATCTCGCCGCGCACGCTGGGCGGGCTGCTGACCCAGGCGGCGGCCCGGGCCGGATCCGAGGAGCTGGAGAGCCTGGCGGTGGCGTTCGCCGCCTGCCGCACGGCCGCCGCACCGACCGGGCCGCGGTGGTCGAGCGGCACCGGGACAACGAGGTGCTGCGCGCCCGCCTGGCCGAGCTGTGCGCGACCGATCCCGAGGTCGCCGCCGCGATCGACGCGGAGATCGAGGCGCTGAACCGCGACCCGGACGCCCTCGACGACCTGCTGGGCCAGCAGAACTACCGGCTGGCCTACTGGCGCACCGCCGCCGAGGAGCTCTCCTACCGGCGCTTCTTCGACATCGAGTCGCTGGTCGGGCTGCGGGAGGAGGACGAGGCGGTCTTCGCCGACGACCACCGCCTGATCCTCCGGCTGGTCGCCGACGGCACGGTCGACGGCCTGCGGATCGACCACGTCGACGGCCTCGCCGACCCGGAGGGCTACCTGGCCCGGCTGCGCGACGCCACCGGCGGCGCGTACGTCGTGGTGGAGAAGATCCTCGAGGACGACGAGGAGCTGCCCCGGTCGTGGCCGATGGCCGGGACCACCGGATACGAGTTCCTGAACCACGTCAACCAGCTCTTCGTCGACTCGCGGCACGAGGCGGTGATGCGCGCCGGCTACGCCCGGTTCACCGGGGAGGAGCAGGACTATGCCGAGGTCGTGCACGCGGCCAAGATCCAGATCATGCGCGAGGACCTGGCCGCCGAGCTGGAGCGGCTGACCGGCCTGCTGGCCGACGTCTGCGAGCGGCACCGCCGGCAGCGCGACTACACCCGCCGCGAGCTGCGCGACGCGCTGCGCGAGCTGATCGCCGCGTTCCCCGTGTACCGGACGTACGTCCGCGCCGGGCACCCGGTCACGGCCTCGGACCGGGCGCACGTGGCCACCGCCGTGGCCGCCGCCCGCCAGCGCCGGCCCGACCTCGACGCCGAGCTGACCGGCTTCATCGGTGAGCTGCTCACCGGCGACTATCCCGGCGAGGCCGAGACCGCTTTCGCCGTGCGGTTCGCCCAGGTGAGCGCGCCGGTCATGGCCAAGGGGGTGGAAGACACCGCGTTCTACCGGTATCAGCCCCTGGTCAGCCTCAACGAGGTGGGCGGCGACCCTGGCCGCTTCGGCCTGCCGGTGGCGGACTTCCACCACGCGATGGCGGGCGCGGCGCGCCGCTGGCCGCAGGCCATGCTCACCCTGTCCACCCACGACACCAAGCGCAGCGGCGACGTCCGGGCCCGGCATCAGCCTGCTGTCGGAGCTGCCCGAGGAGTGGGAGCTCGCGGTGACCCGCTGGGCGGACCGGAACCAGCGGTACAAGCAGCAACGGCTGGCCGGACCGCAACGCCGAGTACCTGCTCTACCAGACGCTGGTCGGCGCCTGGCCGATCGACCCGGGCCGGGTCGGCGCGTTCATGCAGAAGGCGGCCAAAGAGGCCAAGGTCCACACCTCGTGGATCGACCCGAACGCCGGCTACGACGACGCGCTGTCCGGGTTCGTCACCGCCGTACTCGCCGACCAGGACTTCGTCGCCGACCTGGAGCGGTTCCTGGCCGAGCACCGGCTCGTCGAGCGTGGCCGGGTCAACTCGCTGGCCCAGACCGCGCTGCTGCTGACCTGCCCGGGCGTTCCCGACCTGTACCAGGGCACCGAGGTGTGGGACCTGTCCCTGGTCGACCCGGACAACCGCCGGCCGGTCGACTACCAGGAGCGTCGCCGGCTGCTGGACCTCGTCGTCGGCCGCGGCGGCCGCGGGCCCGAGGCAGCCCTGGCCCGGAGCGATGAGGGCGGCCCGAAGCTCTGGCTGATCCACCGTGTGCTCGGGCACCGGCGCTGGCACCCCGACGCCTACGGCCCTGGCTCCGGGTACGAGCCGCTCCACGTCGGCGGGCCGCCGCGCCCGGCACGCGGTGGCCTTCGCCCGTACCGGCGGGCTGGCCGTGATGGTGCCGCGGCTGGTCGCCAGCCTGGACGGGACTGGGCCGGCACCACGGTCGACCTGCCCGACGGGGACTGGATCGACGTGCTCACCGGCGAGCAGGCGGACGGCGGCGACGCCGGCGTGCCGCGCTGCTGCGGCGGTTTCCCGTCGCCGTCCTGGGCAAGACAGAGCTGATGGGTGAGTTCCGGGTCTGGGCGCCGCGCCGGCGGCAGGTCGACGTGGTCCTCCCGGCGGGCCACGGGTGCCGATGCGGCCCCGCGACGGCGCAGCGGCTACGGCGGCTGGTGGGCCTGCCGTTGAGCAGGCCGGGCCGGGCACCGACTATTCGTTCAGTCTCGACGGCGGCCCGCCGCGGCCGGACCCCCGCTCGGCCTTCCAGCCCCAGGGGCATCGACGGGCCGTCCCGGGTGGTCGATCACGCCGCGTTCGCCTGGACCGACGCCGGCTGGCGGGGGCTGCCGCTGGCCGGGTCGGTCTTCTACGAATGCCACGTCGGCACGTTCTCGGCCGAGGGCACCTTCGACGGCGTGATCGAGCACCTGGATCACCTGGCCGACCTGGGCGTCGACGCCATCGAGCTGATGCCGGTCGCCGAATTCTCCGGCGACCGCGGCTGGGGCTACGACGGCGTCGACCTGTTCGCGCCGCACCACGCCTACGGCGGTCCGGACGGGCTCAAGCGGCTGGTCGACGCCGCGCACGCCCGCGGCCTCGGCGTGGTGCTCGACGTCGTCTACAACCACCTCGGCCCGGCCGGGAACTACCTGCCGGAGTTCGGCCCGTACTTCTCGGCCCAGCACCAGACCAACTGGGGCGACGCCGTCAACTTCGACGGCCCGGGCAGCGACGAGGTCCGGCGGTTCGTCATCGACAACGCGCTGATGTGGCTGCGCGACTACCACTGCGACGGGCTGCGCCTCGACGCCGTCCACGCCATCGTCGACGACTCCGCCACCCACATCCTCGAGCAGCTCGCCGCCGAGGTGGCCGTGCTGGCCGCGCACGCCGGACGGCCGCTGTTCCTGGTCGCCGAGAGCGACCTGAACGACCCGCGCTTCGTCCGCAGCCGGGACGCCGGCGGCTACGGCCTGCGACGCCACCTGGGCCGACGAATGGCATCACGCGCTGCACGCGACGCTGACCGGGGACACCAGCGGCTACTACGCGGACTTCGGCCCGCTGCCGCTGCTGGCCAAGGCGCTGCGCCAGGCGTGGGTCTACGACGGCGTCTACTCGCCGTACCGCGACCGGGTCCTCGGCCGTTCCCCGGCCGGCCTGTACGGCAGCCAGTTCGTGGTCTTCACGCAGAACCACGACCAGGTCGGCAACCGGGCCACCGGCGAGCGCAGCAGCGCGCTGATGAGCGAGGGCCGGCTGCGGGTGGCCGCGGCGCTGCTGCTGACCTCGCCGTTCGTGCCGCTGCTGTTCCAGGGCGAGGAGTGGGGCGCGGCACCCCGTTCCAGTACTTCACCAGCCACCCCGATCCCGAGCTCGGCCGGGCCGTCAGCGAGGGGCGGCGCAGCGAGTTCGCCGCGTTCGGCTGGGATCCGGCCGGGGTGCCCGACCCGCAGGACCCGGCGACGTTCGAGCGCTCCCGGCTCGACTGGACCGAGATTCACTCGCCCCGGCACGCCAGCCTCCTGGACTGGTACCGCCGGCTGATCGCGCTGCGGCGACAGGTTCCGGCGCTCACCGATCCCCGGCTGGACCGCGCCCACACCGACTGCGACCCCGACGCCGGCTGGCTGGTCGTCCGGCGCGGGCCGGTCACGGTCGCCGCTAACCTGGGCGCGGGCGCCTGGACGTTCCCGGCCGCCGCCGCGGCGTCCCTGCTGGCCGCTTCCGATCCCCGTATCGGACGCACTGGCCAGGGCTTTGTCCTGCCGCCCGATACCGTGGCGATCCTGAATGAGACCCCTGCGCCGTGATCGGCGGGTAGCGTGGCCCGGGCTGCCACCACGACGAAAGGATCCGGCCCCGTGACCGAGCGGTTGGGGGGGACAAACCCCCCGAAACCTCCCGATCCGCCCATCGAGAACTGGCCGGGACGCCCGTATCCCCTCGGTGCCGCCTACGACGGCGGCGGGACCAACTTCTCGCTGTTCTCCGAGATGGCCGAGGGGGTCGAACTCTGCCTGTTCGACGACGAGGGCGGCGAGGAGCGGCTCGGCCTGGAGGAAATCGACGCGTTCTGCTGGCACGCCTATCTCCCCGCGGTCTCGCCCGGACAGCGCTACGGCTACCGGGTGCACGGTCCGTGGGCGCCGGAACGCGGCCAGCGGTGCAACCCGGCCAAGCTGCTGCTCGACCCGTACGCCAAGGCCATCGAGGGCCAGGTCCGCTGGGATCAGGCGTGCTTCCCGTACACGTTCGGCGACGAGAACTCGCGTAACGACGACGACAGCGCCCCGTTCGTGCCCAGGTCGGTCGTGCACAACCCGTACTTCGACTGGGGCAACGACCGCCCCCCGGACGTTCAGCTCAACGAGTCGGTCATCTACGAGACGCACGTCAAGGGCTTCACCGCCCGGCACCCGGAGATACCCGAGGCCCAGCGCGGCACCTACTCGGGCCTGGCCCACCCCGCGGCCGTCGAATACCTCACCCGGCTCGGCGTCACCGCCGTCGAACTGCTGCCGGTGCACCAGTTCGTGCACGATGCCCATCTCGTCGAGCGCGGGCTGCGGAACTACTGGGGGTACAACTCGATCGGCTTCCTGGCCCCGCACAACTCCTATGCCGCCACCGGCCAGCAGGGCGAGCAGGTCGCCGAGTTCAAGGCGATGGTCCGCGCGCTGCACGAGGCCGGCATCGAGGTGATCCTCGACGTCGTCTACAACCACACCGCCGAGGGCAACCACCTGGGGCCGGTCCTGTCCATGAAGGGCATCGACAACGCCGCCTACTACCGCCTGGTCTCCGAGGATCCCCGCTTCTACTACGACACCACCGGCACCGGGAACAGCCTGAACGTGCGCCACCCGCACACCCTCCAGCTGATCATGGACTCGCTACGGTACTGGGTGACCGAGATGCACGTCGACGGGTTCCGCTTCGACCTGGCCGCCAGCCTGGCCCGCCAGTTCCACGAGGTCGACCGGCTGTCCGCGTTCTTCGACCTGATCCAGCAGGACCCGGTCGTCTCCCAGGTCAAGCTCATCGCCGAGCCGTGGGACGTCGGCGACGGCGGCTACCAGGTCGGCAACTTCCCGGCCCTGTGGTCGGAGTGGAACGGCCGCTACCGGGACACGGTGCGTGACTACTGGCGGGGCGAGCCCGCCACCCTCGGCGAGTTCGCCTCCCGGCTCACCGGCAGCTCCGATCTGTACCAGGCCGACACCCGCCACCCGGGGGCCAGCGTCAACTTCGTCACCGCCCACGACGGCTTCACCCTGCGCGACCTGGTCTCCTACAACACCAAGCACAACGAGGCCAACGGCGAGGACGGGGACGACGGCGAGTCCCACAACCGGTCCTGGAACTGCGGCGTCGAAGGCGACACCGACGACAAGGCCGTCCTGACCCTGCGGCACCGGCAGCAGCGCAATTTCCTCGCCACGCTGCTGCTCTCGCAGGGCGTCACGATGCTGCTCGGCGGGGACGAGTGCGGGCGCACCCAGCGCGGCAACAACAACGCCTACTGCCAGGACAACGAGATCTCCTGGTACGACTGGGATGACGTCGACGACGACCTGCTCGACTACACCCGCCGACTGATCGCGCTGCGGCGCGAGCACCCGGTGCTGCGGCGGCGCCGCTGGTTCCAGGGACGCTCGATCCGGGGCTCGATGGACCTGGGCTGGTGCCGGCCCGACGGGGCGGAGATGGGCGACGACGACTGGGACGCCGTGTCCGCATCCGCGGTCGGCCTGTTCCTGAACGGTGCCGCGATCACCGACCGTGACCGCCGTGGTCAGCGGGTCAGTGACGAGTCCTTCCTGCTGCTGTTCAACGCGCACGGCGACGCCATCGACTGGACGCTGCCCAAGCAGTGGGGCCGGTGGTGGGAACTGGTCACCGAGACGGCCGACCCCAGCCGGGAGGGCGAAGCGCTGGAGAGCTCCGGGACCCTTCAGGTCGCCGGCCGCTCGGTCGTGGTCCTGCAGCGCCGCGACGCGGCCCCGGAGTAAGGAAGGCCCGCGGCCCTGCGACCCGGGCTCCGCTTACCGGGTCGTGGGCGCCGACGTCGATCCGGCGATGCAGCCGTGGCCCGCGGCCTTGACGATGACCGGGCTGAGCCGATTGGGCGCGCACGCGCGCGGGGGCGAGTTGAGCGCGCCCACGATCATCATGCCGACGGCCAGCACCGCCGCGATCAGGATCACGATGCGGGGGTGCGGCCGCCAGCCGCGCGGCCGGATCTGCTCCCGGGCCGGCATGGCCTCCTGCGAGGTCAGGCGGGTGAAGATCGAGAACAGCGACCTGAGGCGGGGATCACGGGACAGCAGAGCCTGCTCGATCCGGCTCAGGTCCCGCGCCTCAGACGCTGACAAGCTCATCTCTCGTTCCCCCGGTCATCCATAACGGCCGGTAGGCCACAACGGTTCAGATAGGCAACTACCCCCGCAGCATCTTCGAAACGTGAGACCTGCCACAGGGGTCAGGAGCTCTTGCTGCCGTCCGGGACGACCAGGACCGGGCAGGGCGCGTTGCGCAGCACGTGCTGGCTGACCGCGCCCAGCACCCGAGCCGGCCGGCCTGGCGCCGCCTGCGCGCCGGCCGGACGAGGTTGTCAGGACCGCCGCCGCGGCGGCAGGTCGGCTTCGGCCGGGTCGGTGCCGGCGTCGGGCACGGTGTCGGCCGCGGGCATGGTCCCGGTCTCGGGCCCGGTGCCGGCCGCCGACCCGGTGCCGGCCGCGGGCACGGCGCCGTTCCCGGTCATTGGCTCCCCGTCGGCGGGCAGGCCGACGGTGGTTTGCGTGGCGGCCCCGGCTGCAGGCCTGGTATCGGGGCCCAGCAGGTCCTGGAACAGGGCCCGGTAGTGGATCATGGCCTGCCGCAGGTCCTCGGTGGAGGCCATCCCGTCGGCGGCGCGCTGGCTGATGAGGTACGCGGCACGGTAGTTGTCGAGGACGGTCGCGTGCTCCACGGACAGATCCGCAAGCATCTGGTCGTCGCCCTCGGTCGGGTACCCGCGCTCGTTCATGACGGTCCGGACCAGACGCTGCCCCGCGCTCACCGCGTCCTGCGGTGCGTCGACGAACTGCTCCTGGATGGCGGCCCAGTTCTGGGCGTACCGGGCCTGCGCGGCAGGGTCGAGCGGCCGGATATCCAGGCCTGCGACCCGGCGCTGCCGGCCGGCGAGCTCGGCCTCCGCCTTCGTCTTGCTGCCCTTCTCCTCGACCATCCGGTCGTACTCGGAGCCGAAGCGCTGCTGAAGCTGGCGTCGGCGCGCCTGGTACATGATCGCGATGGCGGCTGCCACCACGATGACGGCGATGGTGATGATGACGATAATCCCGGTTGACATTGCCTTCCTCCCGGGTTTCGGTGCTTGAGTCCGCCTGGCACTGCCCGCGACAGCAAACCTCAAACAGGCTCGGCTGCAATCGGATACCGGCCCGGGAAGAACACCAATGCCGCGGCAAACGCAGGCGGCCCGCCCCTGCGGTCAATGAGGGGCGGGCCGGTCTTGTTTAGTCAATGGCAGGATTACCAGTTATACCAGCGGCGGCGTCGTGGCCTGGCGATCGTCTCGCCGACGCGCAGGAAAAACCCGAGCACCCATATGACCAGCGCCGCCAGGGCCACCCACCATAGGACATGGATGGCAAACCCGAGCCCGAAGAGAATCAGGATGACCAGCAGGGCCACAAGGATCACGGCCATGGGACTTTCCTCTCTATTCCTCCCTCACCGGGGAGACGGCCATTACCTCTACCCTTGTGGCGACGGGTAAACCTTTGGGGCGGTGCCCGGCGAGCCGCTTGATGCCCCGGGATACCCCGGGATGTGCCGGGATGTGCTGCCGGGCTCCGCGCCTGACCTGCTACCTCGCAGGCGCGGCCGCAAACCTGTGACGAGTGCTCGGGGCGTCTCGTTCCGGGCGGATGTTTGACGGCGTATCTCGCGGACAGGGCTGACGGTCGTGCCTGCGGGCACGTGTCATTGCAAGCGAGCACGGGAGGAACACCGTGGCTGAGATCGTGTCAGAGGCCCTGATCGGGCGGCTGGCGGACTGGGGTGTCGACACCGTCTTCGGGCTGCCGGGCGACGGCATCAACGGGATCATGGAAGGGCTGCGCCGGCAGCAGGACCGGGTGCGCTTTGTCCTGGTCCACCACGAGGAGGCCGCGGCCTTCATGGCCACCGGGTACGCCAAGGCCACCGGCAAGATCGGCGTCTGCCTGGCCACCTCCGGTCCGGGCGGCATTCACCTGCTCAACGGCCTGTACGACGCCAAGCTCGACCACGTCCCGGTGCTGGCCATCACCGGCATGCAGGAGACGGCGCTGCTCGGCACGGGGTACCAGCAGGAGGTCAACCTCGACAAGCTCTACGAGGACGTCGCCGAGTACGACCAGATGATCTACAACCCGGCGCAGCTGCCCACCGTCGTGGACAACGCGGTGCGCACCGCCTACGCCCGGCGGGGGGTGGCGCACCTGACCGTGCCCAATGACATCCAGGTCGCCGACGCCGGCGCCGATCCCTGGCAGCACGTGGCGCCGGCCCGGCCGCCGCAGACCGCGCCGGTGATGCTCGGCGCGCCGGCGCAGCCGAGCGAGCAGGACCTGCTGCGGGTCGTCAGCCTGCTGGCCGACGGCAGCAAGATCGCCATTCTGGCCGGGGCGGGCGCGCGGCACGCGCGCGAGGAACTGCTGGCGGTGGCGGAGACCCTGGCCGCGCCGATCGTCAAGACGCTGTCCGGCAAGGCCACGGTGCCCGACGACTCGCCCTACACCACCGGCGGCATCGGCCTGCTCGGCACGGGGCCGTCGGAGGACCTGATGGGCGAAGTCGACACGCTCCTCATGGTCGGCACGAACTTCCCGTACACCAAGTACCTGCCCGAGCCGGGCCAGGCGCGGGTCGCGCAGATCGAGGCCGACCCGGTCCGGGCCGGCGCCCGGGTACCCACCGAGGCGCCGGTGGTCGGCGACGCGAAGCTGGCGCTGCAGGGGCTGCTGCCGCTGCTGAAGAAGCGCTCCGACACCGATTTCCTGGAGAAGTACCAGAAGGCCATGGGCAAGTGGCGCAAGAACATGGCCGCCCTGCAGAACGCGGACCGCGACCCGATCGCCCCCCAGTACCTGGTGAGCGTGCTCGACGAGATGGCCGCCGACGACGCGGTGCTGACCTGCGACAGCGGCACGATCGCCACCTGGGCGGCCCGGCACTGGCAGATCCGCGGCGGGCGCGAGTTCTTCCTGTCCGGCAACCTGGCCACGATGGCCCCGGGCATGCCCTACGCGATCGGCATCCAGCACGCCATGCCGGGGCGGCAGGTCATCGGGTTCGTCGGCGACGGCGGCTTCGCGATGCTGATGGCGGAGTTCATCACCGCGATCAAGCACAAGCTGCCGGTCAAGATCGTGATCAACAACAACAACTCGCTCGGCCAGATCCTCTGGGAGCAGATGGTGCTCGGCTACCCCGAGTACGGCGTCCGCCAGCCCGAGCCGTTCGTCGACTACGCCGCGCTGGCCACGTCCAACGGGGCGCTGGGCGTCAAGGTGGAGCGAGCGGGCGAGGTGCGGACCGCGGTCCAGCAGGCGCTGAGCCACAACGGCCCGGCGCTGGTGGACGTCAACGTCAACCCCGACGAGCCGCCGCTACCCGGCAAGGTCGAGTACGACCAGGCCAAGAAGTTCGCCCAGGCGTTCCTCAAGGGCCAGCCGCGTAAGGCCACGATCGCGAGCACGCTGTTCCGTGACAAGATCGACCAGCTCAAGGCGTGACCGCCTGCGGGCGGCGCTCGCCGAGCGGGCGATCACGGCCGCGGGCTGGCTGCGGCGCCACACGGGCCGGCTGATCGAGGCGGTGGACCCCGGCCCCGGTCCGGACGCCCCGCGCGTGCCGCTGGATACCCTGCTCGATGATGCGGACTCCAGCGGCGTGGCGGCGGGGTCTGATCGCGCGGCCGGGGTCGGCGAATCGCCGCGCGCGTCCCGCTGACGCCCGCCTGCCCGGGCCGGGCGCGTGGCTCGGCTCGGCGCGGCTGGCGCTGGGCACCGCGTCGGCGCTCGGGCTGGCCCGGTTCGCCTACGGCCTGCTGGTCCCCGCGATGCGCGCCGAGCTCGGCTGGAACCTGGCCCAGGCTGGCGGGCTGACCACCGCCAACGGCCTCGGGTACCTGGCCGGCGCCGTGGCCACGGCCCTGGTGGCCCGCCGCCTCGGCGTCACGGCCACCTTCCGGCTGGGCATGGTCCTCACCGCCGTCTCGCTCGCCGCCACTGCCGCCACCGGCAGCTACCCGCTGCTGTTGCTGGCCCGCGCGGCGGCCGGGGCGGCCGGGGCGCTCGTCTTCATCGCCGGAGGCGTGCTGGCCTCCCATGCGGCGGCCCGCCTGCGCTCCGCCATCCCGCTGACCATCTACTTCGCGGGCGCCGGGCTGGGCATCGCGGTCAGCGGCACGCTCATCCCGCCCCTGCTCGGCGGCCACCCCGGCCGGTGGCCGCTGGCGTGGGCCGGCCTGGCGGCCGGGGCGGCCCTGGCCACGGTCGTGAGCTGGACCGCGGCCCGCGACGCCGGCGCCGCCCGCGAGGACGCCCGCGCCGCCGCCCCCCTGGTCGACCTGCGCGCCGTGCGGCGGCTGTGGCGGATCGCCGCCGCCTACCTGCTGTTCGCGGCCGGGTACATCGCGTACATCACGTTCCTGTCGGCCTACCTGGCCGCCCACCACGCCAGCACCCTCCAGGTGGTGGTGACCTGGGCCGTGCTCGGCATCGCCGGCATGGCCGCGCCCGCGCTGTGGAGCCGTCCGGTCAGCCGCTGGCCCGGCGCCGCGGCGCTGGCCGCCTCGCTTGCGGCCCTGTCCGCTTCAGCCGCGGTCGCCCTCATCAGCGCCGCCCCGGCCGTGGTGGCCGTATCGGCCATCGGGTATGGCGCCACGTTCCTCGTGGTGCCCGCCGCCATCACCAGCCTGATCCACTCCGCGGTCCCGCGCGCGGAGTGGACCAGGGTGCTGGCCACCTTCACCGTGGTGTTCGCGGTCGGCCAGACCGCCGGCCCTATCTGGCCGGGGCGCTGGCTGACCGTTATGGCACCGGCGCCACGCTGGTCTGGACGGCCGCGCTGTGCGCCGCGGGCGCGGCCCTGAGCACGGCCGTGCGGACCGTCCCCCGCCGCGCCGGGTAAGGCCCCCCGTCCTGGTCAGGCCGGCGGGATGTTGGCGTTGAGGTGGAACACGTTGTCCGGGTCGTACTCGGCCTTGATCGCGGCCAGCCGTTCGTACTTGGCCGTCCCGTAGCTGTTGCGGACCTGATCACCGTGGTAGTCGGCGACGGCGTTGACGTAGCCGTCCCCGCTGCCGATGGCGTGCGGGCGCAGCGCCGACCAGAAGCCGCGGGCCCAGCGGCGCTCGTCGGCCAGCAGGTCGGCGTCTGGCGCGAGCCCTTCGATGAACGCGCCGTACCGCGGCGACCGCCCGCCGCTGAAGGCGGTCTCGTCGTCACCGACCCGGCTGTACGCGCCGTCGAGCCGGTAGAGCATCAGCACCGACATCGGCGAGTTCTTCTGCTGGACGTGCTCGGTGACCACCCCGATCACCTCGTCGGACAGGCTCTCGATATAGGTGCCCTTGTCGTAGCCGTACGAGCCCCAGGCGTTGGCCTCGTCGAGGATCTGCTGGAGCGCGACGTACGGAATCGGAGCGACCAGGTCGAACAGCGGCGGCAGGGCCTGGCGGATCTCGGTGGCCAGCCGGGCGTGCTCCGGCGTGCCGCCGAACCCGGTCAGGAGCAGCGCGTAGCCGGGCGCGAGACGGTGCTGCTCCGGGACGAACGCTACGGGCGGCGCGTTCAGCGCGGCGGTCACCGCGTTGATGCCCGGCGGCATCGCCGCCGTGATCTCCCGGGCCAGGCGCAGCGCCTCCCGGCCCTGGCCGAGCCCCCAGAAGAACAGGCCGACCTGGACCGTCGGATCGACCTCGTGCAGCCGGAACTCGAACGAGCTGACCACGCCGAAATTGCCCCCGCCGCCGCGGATCGCCCAGAACAGGCCGGGATTGGCGTCCTCGGCCGCGCGCAGCACCCGGCCGTCGGCCGTGACCACCTCGGCGGAGGCCAGGTTGTCGATGCTCAGGCCGAACTCGCGGGTCAGCCAGCCCATGCCGCCGCCCAGGGTGAGCCCGCCGACGCCGGTATGGCTGACCGCCCCGGCCGGGGCGGCCAGCCCGTGGGCCTGGGTGGCCCCGTCCAGGTCCGCCAGCAGGGCCCCGCCGCCGACCCGCGCCCGCCTGCGCGCCGGGTCGACCTGGACCGAGTTGAGCAGGCTCAGGTCGATCATCAGGCCGTCATCGCAGACCGCCGTGCCCGCGGGGTTGTGCCCGCCCCCGCGGACCGATATCTCCAGTCCGTGGTCGCGCGCGAGCACGATCGCCGCGGCCACGTCCGCGGCCGAGGTGCAGCGGGCGATGACCGACGGCCTCCGGTCGATCCCCGCGTTCCACACCCGGCGCCGGTCGTCGAACTCTGCGTCGCCGGGCAGGATGACCGGCCCGTCCATCGCCGCGCGAAGCTCCCCGATGCCTTCGCTCACCGTCTGCGTCATGCCGCTCTCCCTCTTCATGGGCTCCCCGTGATGTGCCCATAACGGTCCTGGCCGCCGGTCGGCCGGGCCGTTATGGCAGCCGACCAGGTGCTCGTGCAGGCTGGCTGCCGGGCTCGTGGAGATCAGGTGGAGGAACGGAGCGCCGGGCGCCGGCGCGCGCCGGCGAACGCTCCGCGAACGCTGCCGCTCCTAGCCTCGGGAGTTCTTATTCGTCGGGCGAGGCATCCCGGAGGGGATCGGCATGGACAACGTTTCAGCGGCGTCACCTGGGCGCGAGGCCGAGATGCCCCGGACACCACGGCCTGTCCTGTTCGTGATCGACGACGACGTCGGGGTGATGCAGGCGCTGCGGGACGATCTGGCCCGGCGGTTCGGCCAGGACTTCAGGGTCCTTGGCGAGACGTCGGCGGCCGCGGGCCTGGCGACGCTCCGCGAACTGGCCGACTCCGGTCAAACGGTGGCGCTGCTGATCACCGATCACGACATGGGGGAGATGCCCGGCGTCGACTTCCTCGCGCGCGCCCACGACATGCACCCGCTGGCCAAGCGGGTGCTCCTGGTCGAGCGCGACTACTCGGCGCGCAGCCCGGTCGTGCAGGCCATGATGCTCGGCGAGGCCGACTATCACTTCACCAAGCCGTGGACGCTCGAGCAGGACCTCTACCGCATGGTCAGCGAGTTCCTGGCCGAGTGGGCCAAGGACCGCCAGGCCGGGTTCGAGCTGTTTCACGTGGTCGGGCCGCCGCAGGACCGCCGCACCCACGAGCTGGGCGAGCTGCTCACCCGCTTCAACGTGCCCTATGACTTCTCCACCGCGGACAGCGAGCAGGGCCGGCGCCTGATCGGGCGCAGCGGCCTGGACGGGTCACGCCTGCCGGTGATGATCCGTCACGATGACTACACCGTGATCGACCCGACGCTCGACCAGGTCATCACGGCTATCGGCGCGAGCACTCACAACGATCTGGACGAATGCGACGTGGTCGTGGTCGGCGCGGGGCGGCTGGCCTGACCGCCGCGGTCTACGCCGCGTCCGAAGGCCTGCTGACGGTCACGCTGGAAGAGACCGTTTCCGGCGGGCAGGCGGGCAGCAGCCCGATGATCAGGAATTATCCGGGTTTCCCGCACGGCATCAGCGGACACGAGCTCACCCGCCGGACCTGCGAGCAGGCCTGGATGTTCGGCGCACACCTGGTGTTCGCCCAGCAGGTGGCGGGCCTGGAGGCCCGGGACGGCCGGCGCGTCGTGCGCCTGGCCGGCGGCCGTCAGGTCGCGGCCACGGCGGTGATCATCGCCACCGGCATCACGTGGCGCCGCCTGGGCGTGCCGCGGCTGGAGGCACTGGTCGGCTCCGGCGTGTTCTACGGCGTGGCCGGGAGCGAGACGCAGGCCATGGAGGGCCGCGACGTCTTCGTCGTCGGGGCCGGGAACTCGGCCGGCCAGTCCGCGCTGCATCTCGCCCGGTACGCCCGCCAGGTGACGATGCTGGTGCGGGGAGACAGCCTGGCGCGGTCGATGTCGGATTACTTGATCCGGGAGATCGAGGCCACCGCCAACGTCGCGGTGTGCCTGCACACCGAGGTCATCGACGCTCACGGCGGGGAGCACCTCGACGCCCTCACCCTGTGCGACCGGCGGCACGGCCGGGCCCGGCGGGTCCCGGCGGCCGCGTTGTTCGTGCTCATCGGCGGTGAGCCGCGGACCCAGTGGCTGCCCGAGACGATCCAGCTCGACGACGGCGGTTACATCCGGACCGGCCGTGACGTCGTGCGGGACGGCTCGCATCCGGGGCGGTGGCCGCTCGACCGGGCGCCGCTCCCGCTCGAGACCTCGATGCCCGGAGTGTTCGCCGCCGGGGACGCCCGCGACCGCTCGATGAAGCGGGTGGCCTCCGCCGTGGGCGACGGGGCGACGGCGGTGCGCCTCGTCCACGAGTACCTCGAAGCCGAGAACGAGGATGGCGCCAACTGGCCGTACCGGGCCGGCCGCCGAATATCCCGGCCTGCCCGGGCCTAACCGAATATCCCGGCCGGGCCGCGGGTAGTGGTGGCGCATGGACGCGGGACACGAAGTCCTGGGCGAGCCGACGGAAAACCCGGCCGCCGTCGCCGACGCGGAGCAGCACGCCCGGCAGGAACTCGCGGGCCTGCGCGCCCGCGCCGGGGGGTACGTGAGACCGCTGCCCGCCGCGGCGGGCATAGTGGTGTCGGGCTGGCTGATCCGGCACTGGCGCCGTAAGCGCTGAGGCGACGGGCCCCGGATCCCGAGAGGCGGAGGTCAGGCGTGCCCAGGGCAGAACCGCAGCAGCAGCATCGTCCGTCACGTCAGTCGGGCTTGCCCGAGTGGCTGGACCCCGAACTCGCCACGCTCACCCGGGACAGGTTCTCCGACCCGGCGTGGATCTTCGAGCGGAAGCTCGACGGCGAGCGCATCGTGGCCTACGTCGGGAACGACGAGGTCCGGCTGATGACCCGCAACCAGCACGTGGTCAGCACCACGTTCCCGGAAATCGCGGAGGCGCTGGCCGCGCAGCACCGGCAGGAGTGCGTCGTCGACGGCGAGATCGTGGCCTTCGAGGGCAGCGAGACCCGGTTCGAACGGCTGCAGCAGCGGCTCGGGCAGAGCCACCCGGGGAAGGACCTGATCGCTAAGTACCCCGTCTACTACTACGTGTTCGACGTGCTGTGGGCGGGCGGCCTGGACGTCCGCCCGCTGCCGCTGGCCGAGCGCAAGGAGGTCCTGCGCGCGTCCCTGGCCTTCGACGACCCGCTGCGATACACCGAGCACCGGGACACCGACGGCGAGGCCTACTACCGCGAGGCGTGCCGCCTGGGCTGGGAAGGGCTGATCGCCAAGCGCGCCAACTCGCCGTACCGGGCCGGCCGGACCCGGGACTGGCTGAAGTTCAAGTGCGAGAGCGGCCAGGAGTTCGTCATCGGCGGCTTCACCGACCCGCAGAGGTCGCGGATCGGATTCGGTGCGCTGCTGCTCGGCTACTACGACACCGGCGGGCGGCTGGCCTACGCGGGCAAGGTCGGCACCGGCTTCACCAACAACCTGCTGCGCAGCCTGCACCAGACCCTGGTCAAGCTGGAGCGCCCCACCCCGCCGTTCGAAACCGGCGCCGCCCTGCCGCGCTCGGGAGTGCACTGGGTCGAGCCCCGGCTGGTCGGCGAGGTCGGCTTCTCCGAATGGACCCGGGACCTCGAACTGCGCCACCCCAGGTTCCAGGGCCTGCGTGACGACAAGGACCCGGCCGACGTGGTGCGGGAGGTCCCGACCAGCGGCGGGGAGCAGGCGTGACCACCCGGTCGGCCGGGGAGTCGGTCACGGTCTCCGGCATCACCGTCGAGCTGTCCCACACCGACAAGGTGTTCTTCCCCGACTCCGGGATCACCAAGGGCGACCTGGTCGGCTACTACCGGGACATGGCCAGGCGCATGCTCCCGTACCTGCGGGACCGTCCCCTGGTGATGGCCCGCTACCCGGACGGGATCACCGGCGAGCGCATCTTCCAGAAGAACGTCCCGCGCTACTTCCCGGAGTGGATCACCCGGACCAAGGTGCGCAAGCAGGACGGCACGCTGCTCCAGGTCGTCGCCGACAAGCCCGCCACGCTGGTCTACCTGGCCAACCAGGCGTGCGTCGAGATGCACTGCTTCCTGTCCCGGGTCGGCGCGCTGGACCGCCCCGACCAGGTCGTGTTCGACCTCGACCCGCCTGACGACCACCGGTTCGCGCAGGTGAAGCACCTGGCGCTGCGCCTGCGGGAGTTGCTGGAAGACGAGCTGGGACTGACGGCGTTCGTCAAGACCACCGGCGGCAAGGGGGTGCACGTGCACGTGCCGCTCAGCGGCCGCGACGACTTCGACGCGGCGCGCGGGTTCGCCCGCCAGGCCAGCGAGGTCCTGGCGGCCAGGGAGCCGGACCTGCTGACCGTGGAGCAGCGCAAGGACGGCCGCGGCGACCGGGTCTATTCCGACGTCATGCGCAACGCCTACGCGCAGACCGTGGTCGCGCCCTACACGGTCCGCGCCCGGCCGGGAGCCCGCGTCGCCACCCCGCTGTGGTGGGAGGAGCTGGAGGACCCCGACCTGACGCCCGGGCGGTTCACGCTGCGCACGGTGGGCCAGCGCCTGGACCAGCCGGGCAGGTCCGACCCGTGGGCCGGACTGGGCAGGCGCCGGTACGGCCTGACCCGGGCCACCCAGCGCCTGGAGAAGATCGCGGCCAGCGAGCAGTGAGCCCGCCGCGGCGGCGGGCAGCCTCACCGCAGCGGTTTAGCGGCGCCGTTCCCGGACAGTTCCCGTGGATCAAACCAGAGAGGGGAAGCTGTCATGGGAACCGAGAACAAGGCGGCCAACAAGGCCAAGGCCATCAAGGGCAAGATCAAGAAGAAGGCCGGGAAGGCGGTCGGCAACCCGCGGCTCGAGACCGAGGGGCACGTCGACCAGGCCGAAGGAGACCTCAAGCAGGCGGGCGAGAAGGTCAAGGACGCCTTCAAGAAGTAACGGCAGCCCGACCGTACGCAGGTTCTGAGCGCTGACAGGTCAGGCGAGGGCAGCGCTGCGCGCTGCGGTTCAGTGGGCCGGCAGCGAGTGCGGCCCGCTAGGCGCGATGGGGACGACGGGCGGGGCTGGCGTCCCGTTAGGCGCGAGCGGGACTCCACCGGGCGCGACCGGGGTCCCGTTGACCGCGGCCGAGGTTCCGCCGCGCGGAGCCGGGGGATCGTCGGGTGCGGTCCCGGTCCTGCCGGGCGCGGTCACGGTTCCGCCCTGCGCGGTCACGGTTCCGCGCGGCGAGGCCGCTGCTCCGGCCGTCGGCCCGCTGCCGTTGGGCGGGCCGTCCGGTTCGGCGTCGCCTGATCGGGCTGGCCCGTGCCGGAGGTGGCTGAGCACCGGCGCGCGGGCCACCATGATGACGCCGATCACCAGCGCCGCGATGCCCGCCGCCTGTACCGCGAGCATGCCCACTGATATGTCGATGGTGTCGCCGAAGACCACGATGCCGAGCAGGATCCCGGCGAGCGGCTCGGAGGCGGTGATCGCCGGGAGCGAGGAGTGCAGCGGCGCGGCGTTGAACGCGTTCTGCATCAGCCAGTTGGCGATCAGGGCCGCCGCCACCAGGCAGTACGGGGCCCAGTTGGTCACCAGCCCGTGGAACGAGTGCGCGTCCAGGATCTGAACGCTGCGCCGGGTCAGCGCGTCCGAGATGCCGAACACCAGGCCGGCGCCCACGCCGGTCAGCGTGGCCCGGGTCGGGCCGGAGCGCCGGTGGCCCGCATGGATGCAGACGTAGGCGATCACCGCGATGCCGGCGGCGGCCGGCCAGTCGGCGAACGAGCCGAACGAGACGTGCGGCGTGCCCGGTTCCCGCGACAGCGACAGCGTAGCCACGCCGCAGCTGAGGATGATCGCGCCGATCAGCTCGGTGGCCCGCAGCCGCTGGTGCGATATCGGGACCGCGAGGGCCAGCGCGAAGATCAGGCTAGTGGCCAGCAGCGGTTCGTACAGCGTCAGGGCCAGGTGGCCGACGCACCACGCGGACAGCAGCTGCCCGCTGATCATGATGCCGAACCCGAGCAGCCACCGGCGACGGCGCAGCAGGTCGAGGATCAGCCGCAGCCGCATGTAATGGGCCTGCGGCTCCTGTTCGGCGGCATGCTGCTGCAAGACGAAGCCCGTGCCGAGCAGCATCGCCGCTACCAGGGTGATCCCAAGTACCATGTCTCTCCGCTATCAGTATGCCGCCCGGGGGAAGTCCGTCGCTATACGTGGCGTATTGACTGCGCCGAGAGTATCCCGGCGGCGCGGCACGCGTACGGAGGCTAGGACAAAATGACCCGAGTACGCCCCGGCGGACTGGCCGGGCGACGGCAGGCTCCATACGCGGCTGGTGTCGCTACCCGGCGTGGCGGGCGGCTACCCGGTGTGGCGTGCCCTAAACCCTGGGTGCGGTCGGCTCGGGTCTTCGGTCGGTGGCGGCGGGCGCGGTCAGCTTGAGTGTTCGGTCGGGCGGCGGCGGGACCGGTCGGCTCGGGCCTTCGGCGGGGTGACGGCGGGCGGGGTCAGCTCGCGTTGGGTCGGCCGGCGCCGCGCTGGTTCCCGCCCGGGCGGCTGGCTGGGCCGGGGCCGTGGCGGTACCGCCTGGAGCGGGCGGGCCTGCGGCTTCTTGTCCGACAGGCTGAGCTTGTCGCCGTAGTGCATGATCTCCAGCGGGTGCCCGTCGGCCAGGGAGTACGTGGCCTCCTCGTGGGTGATCTCGACCCGCAGGCGGCTTCCCCGGATGAGGAGGGTGAACGCCAGCCGGGTCACGCCGTCGGGCAGATGCGGCGCGAAGTTGACGGTGCCGTCCCAGTGCCGCATGCCGCCGAACCCGCCGACCAGCGCGAGCCACGTGCCGGCCAGCGACGCGATGTGGACGCCGTCGGCGGTGTTGTTCTCCAGGTCCCGCAGGTCCATCAGCGCCGCTTCGCCGAGGTAGTCATAGGCCAGGTCCAGCTGCCCGACCTCGGCGGCCATGACCGCCTGGCTGCAGGCGGACAAGGAGGAGTCCCGCACCGTGAGCGCCTCGTAGTAGTCGAAGTTCCGCGCCTTCTGCTCGGCGGTGAACTCCTGCGGGCGCAGCTGCATGGCCAGCACCAGGTCGGCCTGCTTCACGACCTGCTTGCGGTACAGGTCGAAGTAGGGGAAGTGCAGCAGCAGCGGGTACTGCTCGGGGCTGGTGTGGGCGAAGTCCCAGACCTGGTGCCGGGTGAACCCCTCGGCCTGCGAGTGCACGCCCAGCGTCTCGTCAAACGGGATGAACATCGCCTCGGCCGCGTCCCGCCAGCTGGCGGACTCCTCCGCGTCCACGCCGAGTTCGGTAGCCCGGTCGGGATAGCGCTTCGCCGCGTCCGCCGCGGCGACCAGGTTCTGCCGGGCCATCAGGTTCGTGTAGACGTTGTTGTCGGCGATCGCGCTGTACTCGTCCGGCCCGGTGACCCCGTCGATGTGGAACTGTCCCTGGGCGTCGTGGTGGCCGAGGGAGCGCCACAGCCGCGCGGTGTGGACCAGCAGGTCCATCCCTTGTCCCCGGTGGAAGTCCTCGTCACCGGTGGCGTCCACGTAACGGACCACCGCGTCGGCGATGTCGGCGTTGATGTGGAAGGCGGCGGTGCCGGCGGGCCAGTAGCCCGAGCACTCCTGGCCGGCGATCGTCCGCCACGGGAACGCGGCGCCCTTCAGCCCGAGCTGGGTGGCCCGCTCGGTCGCCGTCGTCAGCGTGCTGTGCCGCCAGCGCAACGCGTTGGCGGCGGCGTCGGGAGCGGTCAGCGTGAGCACCGGCAGCACGAACGTCTCGGTGTCCCAGAACGCGTGCCCGTCGTAGCCGGGCCCGGTCAGCCCCTTGGCCGGGATCGCCCGGCGCTCCGCCCGGGCTCCGGCCTGCAGCACGTGGAACAGCGCGAAGCGCACCGCCTGCTGCACCTCGGCGTCCCCGTCCACCTCGACGTCGGCGCGGTTCCAGAAGTCATCCAGGTAGCTGCGCTGCTCGGCGAGCAGCCCGTCCCAGCCGGTCGCCCGGGCCGCGCTGAGCCCCGCGTACACCTGGTCCCGGACCGCCTCCAGCGACCGCTGGTGCGACCAGCCGTAGGACACGAACTTGATCACGCGCAGCTTCTCCCCCGGCTTCAGCACCACGGCCGCGGTGACCAGGCCGCCGTCGGGGAAGGCCCGGTTCTCCGTCTGCACGCCGGGCGGCCCGTCGATCTTGTGATCCATGATCGCGCCCATGCGCAGCCCGCTGACCCGCGTGGAGTGCGCCAGCACGACGGACGTCCCCTCGCCGTGGCTGTACTCGCTGACGAGCGGGTTGTCCAGCGCGGCGGCCACCCGGGGGTCGGCGCTGACCGTCGGCATCTGCTCGTTCGCGATCAGCTCGGACTGCACCGCGATCCGCGCCGAGCTGTCGACCGGTTCCACCTCATAGCAGATCGCCCCGATCGCCCGCTGGGTGAACGACACCAGCCGGATCGAGGAGACTTTGACCACCTTGCCGGCCGGCGATTCCCACTCGGCGGTGCGGTTCAGCACGCCCGTGCGGAAGTCGAGCATCCGCTCGTGCGCGTGCAGCTTGCCGTACCGGACGTCGAAGGGCTCGTCGTCGACGAACAGGCGGATGAGCTTGCCGTTGGTCACGTTGATGACCTCTTGCCCCGACTCCGGCAGGCCGTAGGCCGCCTCGGCGTAGGGCAGCGGCCGCACCTCGTAGAGCCCGTTGAGGTAGCTGCCCGGCAGGCCGTGCGGCTCGCCCTCGTCCAGGTTGCCCCGCCAGCCCAGGTGGCCGTTGGCCAGCGCGAATACCGACTCCGACTGCGGCATCAGGCCCAGGTCCAGGTGGGTCTCCCGCAGGTTCCACGGCTCGATCGTGTACGCGTCCTGGAGTATCACCGGCGGTCCAGCAGCTCACCGAGGTCGGTCACGACGATGTCCGCGCCGTGCTCTTTCAGTGCCGCCGCCTGCCCCACGCGGTCCACCCCCACCACGAAGCCGAACCCGCCCGCCCGGCCCGCGGCCACGCCGGCCAGCGCGTCCTCGAACACGGCCGCGGTGGTCGGCTTCAGCCCCAGGGCGCGCGCGCCGGCCAGGAAGGTGTCCGGGGCCGGCTTGCCCCGCAGGTGCTCCCGCTCGGCCACCACCCCGTCGATGCGCGCGTCGAACAGGTCCTCGATGCCCGCCGCGATCAGCACGTCCCGGCAGTTCGCGCTCGACGACACCACGGCGCGGGGGAGACCGGCCGCCTTCACCGCCCGGACGTAGGCGACCGAGCCCGGGTACGCCTCGACCCCGTCTTCGCGGATCTTGCGCTGCACCATCTCGTTCTTGCGGTTGCCGAGGCCGTGGATGGTCTCCGCGGTGGGCGGGTCGCCGTCGGAGCCCTCGGGCAGCGTGATGCCGCGCGACTCCAGGAACGACCTGGTCCCGTCGGCGCGCGGCTTGCCGTCGACGTACTCGTCGTAGTCGGCCACGGGGTCGAACGGGACGAACGGCTCGCCGGTCCGCTTGGCCCGCTCGCGCAGGTAGTCGTCGAACATCTCTTTCCACGCGGCGGCGTGGACCTTCGCGGTCTGGGTGAGCACGCCGTCCAGGTCAAACAGGCAGCCGCGGATGCTATCGGGGAGACCGAGCACGGGTCCAGGGTACGATCTTTGCCCCACCAGCCATAGGTCGACACGGGAAGTTCACGCAAGGGCAACGTGTCCGGGCCGGGGTCCGGCCGGTCACGAAGCGGGCGGGGCGAACCACGGATTCCCGGCCGGGAACAGGCAGCGGTCCGCGATGTGGTTGAGCACGCGCCGCGCCTGCCGGAACCTGTCCGCCACCTCGGCCACGACCGCGAGCCGGGCCGTGCGCGCCGGCGCCAGGCCCCAGGCCGCGCGGTACCACCGGGCGCCCAGGTACTCGAACAGGTCGATGGCGGGCGCCGCGGCCAGCTGGTCCCGGCGCCCTTCGGGCACCCGGGCGGCGCGGAGCAGCCGCGCCGCGCTGACCGGCCCGAGCGCGTGCGCCACCGCGTAGTCGGGAAACACCCCGGTCAGGAACAGCGCCACGTCACCGAGCCTGCGGTACACCCCGGCCCGCTCGGCCTCCGGCACCGCGTCCAGCAGCCCGGCCATCCGGGCTAGGTCGAGCTCGCTGAACCTCCGAGGACGGCGGGCCTGCCGCGTTCCCGGCCCGGCGCCGGCCGCCGCCTGGTACGGCGCGGTCGTGTTCCGGGTGAACGACCCGAGCAGCTCGGCCAGGAACAGCCGCCGGGCCGGCGAGCCGAGGAAGTCGCGCAGCGCGGGAGCGTCGAACAGGGGCACGCGCGGGCGCTGCCCGGAACGCTCGGCCACGTGCTCCACGGACTCCAGCTCGGCGGCGGCACGGTGCACCGCCACCGCGAAGATCAGGAACGGGGAGGCAAGTGCCGCCCGGGCGGACGGAGCGGACGCCGCGTCGCCGGTCCCGAACACGGCCCGGAACACCCGCGGGTCGCCGATCAGCTCCGGCAGCGCTTCCGGGCGGCCGCGCAGCCAGGAAGCTCCCGCCGCCAGGACGGCGGGCCGGCCGGTCTCCTGCGCCACCGAGACCAGCAGGCTCAGGTCCGCGTCGGTGAGATGGTCCGCATACCCGCTGCCCACGAGCCCGCTGTCCACTCTTTCACCATAACTCGGCCCGCGGGGCGGGCCCCGCCCCCGCGGGCCGCGGACCTCCTGGCGGGGCCGGCCTGGACGACCGCACCTGCGGTCGGCTAGGCATGGTGTCATGCCCGAGATCACCGAGTTCACCCGCGCCATGCCCAAGGCCGAGCTGCACCTGCACATCGAGGGCACCCTCGAGCCCGAGCTCAAGTTCACACTGGCCGAGCGCAACGGGATCTCGCTGGCCGCCGCGAGCGCGGCCGAGATGCGCGCGTCCTACGCCTTCGACGACCTGACCTCGTTCCTGGCGTCCTACTACGAGGGCATGGACGTGCTCCGGACCGCCGCCGACTTCCACGACCTGGCCTGGGCCTATCTGCAGCGGGCTCACCGCGAGCGGGTGCGTTACGCGGAGATGTTCTTCGACCCGCAGGCGCACACGGGCCGGGGCGTCGCGTTCGGCACCGTGATCGGCGGCCTTCGCCAGGCGATCACGCAGGCCTGGGTCCGGCTCGGCCTGCGGGCGCAGCTCATCATGTGCCTGCTGCGCGACCACCCGGCCGAGTACGCGATGGCGACCCTGGTGCAGTCGCTGCCCTACCGGGAGTGGATCGCGGGCATCGGCCTGGACTCCGACGAGAAGGGCAATCCGCCGGCCAAGTTCGCCGAGGTGTTCCGGCGGGCCCGCGCCGAAGGGTTCCAGATCACGATGCACTGCGACGTGGACCAGGAGAACTCCGTCGAGCACATCCGCCAGTGCCTGGAGGTCATCGGGGTCGACCGGATCGACCACGGCGTCAACATCCTGGAGAGCGAGGAGCTGACCGCCGAGCTTCGCCGGCGCGGGCTCGGCCTGACCGTGTGCCCGATCTCCAACCGGTGGTGTACCGGTGACCTGAAGGCGGCGCAGATCAAGCGGATGCTCGAGCTCGGCATCCGGGTCACGGTGAACTCCGACGACCCGGCGTATTTCGCCGGCTACGTCACCGACAACCTGATCGCGGCGCAGGAGGCGGCCGGCCTGCGGGCCGCGGACCTGCTGCAGTTGCAGCGCAACGCCATCGAGATCGCCTGGCTGCCCGCGCGGACTCGCGGCCAGCTGCTGGCCGAGATCGACCAGTACGCCGCGAACGCCGATCGCGGGGGAACTGACCGGCGGTGACCAGCTGGGTTCTGCACGTCGACCTCGACGAGTTCATCGCGGCCGTGGAGGTGCTGCGCCACCCCGAGCTGCGCGGGCGCCCGGTCGTCGTCGGCGGCGACGGCGACCCGGCCAAGCGCGGGGTGGTGGCCACGGCGTCGTACGAGGCCCGCAAGCACGGCGTGCACTCCGGGCTGCCGATGCGGACCGCGGCGCGGCGCTGCCCCGACGCGGTGTTCCTGCCCCTCGACCGGGCCACCTACGAGGCGGCCTCCGCGGAGGTCATGATCGCGCTGCGGGACCTCGGCTACGTCACCGAGGACCTGGGCTGGGACGAGGCGTTCGTGGCCGCCGACACCGACGACCCGGAGGCGGTGGCCCGGCAGATCCGGCAGCAGATCAAGGCGGCCACCGGCCTCGACAGCTCGGTGGGCATCGGCGAGAACCGGATCCAGGCCAAGATGGCGTCGGGCTTCGCCAAGCCGGCCGGCGTGTTCCGGCTGACGAGCCAGAACTGGTTCAGCGTGCTCGGCAGCCAGGCCCACCAGCGCGCTGGTGGGCGTCGGCGCCAAGACCGAGCACAAGCTGGCCGAGATGGGCATGGCCACGGTGGCCGACCTGGCCGCGGCCGACGTCGCCGCCGTGGCGGCCCGGCTCGGGCCGACGATCGGGCCGTGGCTGGTGCAGACCGCCCGGGGCCTGGGTCCGGCCGAGCTGGCGGCCGAGCCCTACGTGCCGCGCTCGCGCAGCCGCGAGACCACCTTCCAGCAGAACATCGAGGACTGGTCGCAGGTGCGCGAGGAGGTGCTGCGCCTGGCCGGCCAGGTCACCCTCGACGTCGAGGCCGAGCAGCGGCCGGCCCTGCGCATCGTGGTGAAGGTCAGGCACGCTCCGTTCTTCACCAGCACGCACGGCCATACGCTGGCCGAGCCGACCAGCGACCGGGACGTGATCCGCGAGGCCGCGCTCGCGGCGCTGGACAAGTTCACCGACCGGCGGCCGGTCCGGCTCCTCGGCGTGCGCGCCGAGTTCGAGACCGGCGGGAGGTAGAAGGGAATCATGATGCCCGACCTGTCGCTGCTGCCACCGTCGGCCGCCGTGGACGGCGAGGACCTCCGGGTCGGCGGCTGCCTGCTCGGGGAGATCGCCGACCGGTTCGGCACGCCCGTGTACGTCATCGACGAGCAAGCGCTGCGCGCACGGGCGCAGGAGTACGCCCGCGCGCTCGCCGACCGGCATCCCCGCGGCCTGGTGTGCTTCGCGGCCAAGGCGTATCCCTCGGCGTCGGTCATCCGCGTCCTGGCCGAGGAGGGCCTGGGCTGCGACGTGGTCAGCGCCGGCGAGCTGCGCATCGCGCTGGCCGCCGGCGTCCACCCGGCGAAGATCGTCATGCACGGCAACGCCAAGACCGACGAGGACATCCAGGCGGCCCTGGATACCGGCATCGGCCACATCGTGGTGGACTCCTTCGACGAGATCGACCGGATCGCCCGGCTCGCGCGCGAACGCACGACCGTGCTGCTCCGGGTGAACCCGGCGATCGACTCGCCCACGCACGCGGCGCTGGCCACCGGCGGCGCCGGGGCCAAGTTCGGCGTGCCGGTCGCCCAGGTACCCGAGGCGATCGCCCGCCTGCGCGCCGTGCGCACCATCGACCTGCGCGGGCTGCACGCGCACATCGGCTCGCAGATCCTCGAGCTGGAGCAGTTCGAGGCCGAGGTGGCCATGCTGGCCAGCCTGGAACGGTTCCCCGTTTACGACTTCGGCGGCGGGCTCGGCGCCCGTTACGTCGCGCAGGACGACCCGCCGTCCGTCGACCGGTACGCCGAGGTCCTGATCGCCGCGGCGCGCCGGCACCTGGGTGACACCATCGACATCCTGATCGAGCCGGGCCGGTCGCTGGTCGCCCAGGCGGGCCTGACGCTGTACCGGGTGGTCACCGTGAAGAGGTCCGCCCGGGTGCACGTGGCCGTGGACGGCGGGATGGGCGACAATCTCGAGCCGTCGCTCTACGGCCAGCGCTTCACCCCGCTGGTGGTGGGGCGCTGGAACGCCGGCCCCGTGCTCATCGACCTGGTCGGGCGGCACTGCGAGTCGGGCGACGTCATCACGCCGGACGTCTGGCTGGCCGGCCCGCAGGTGGGAGACCTGCTCGTGGTGCCGGTCACCGGCGCTTACTGCTTCACCATGAGCAACAACTACAACGCCGCGCTCCGGCCGCCCGTGGTGTTCTGCGCCGATGGCCGGGCGCGGCTCGCGGTCCGCCGCGAAACGTACGCCGACCTGTTCGCGCGCGAGGTCGGCGCGGGAGTCCCGTGGGCCGTAGCCGGGCCGGAAAGATCACTTGAACCGGGTTGAACCGGAGCGGACCGGGGAAGGCCGGTCACTGCGCTAGCCGCCGCACGGAAAGGCGTTGGTCATGGCCGCATTCTGGCGCGAGCCTGTCGGGCTGCACACGGCCGCCGCCCGGCTGCCGGTCGAGGGCGAACTGGCGTCCTTCGCCGGCGCGACCGGGTGGCTCAACTCGCCGCCGCTGACGCCGGCGGGCCTGCGCGGGAAGGTCGTCCTGGTCGACTTCTGGACCTACACCTGCATCAACTGGCTCCGCACCCTGCCCTACGTCCGCGCCTGGGCCGAGAAATACGCCGAGCACGGGCTGGTGGTGGTCGGCGTGCACACACCCGAGTTCCCGTTCGAGCATGACCCCGATAACGTCCGTTGGGCCGTCAAGGACCTGCGGGTGGAGTACCCGGTCGCCACCGATAACGACTACGCGGTCTGGCGCGCCTTCGACAACCACTACTGGCAGGCCGGCTACTTCGCCGACGGCCAGGGCCGCATCCGGCATCACCACTTCGGCGAGGGCGAATACCGGCAGTCGGAGATGGTCATCCAGCAACTGCTGGCCGAGGCCGGATCCACCGGGTTCGACTACGACATGGTGTCGGCCGAGCCCCGCGGCCTCGAAGTCGCCGCCGACTGGGCCAACGTGCGGTCACCGGAAAGCTACACCGGGTATCTGCAACAGGAGAACTTCGCGTCACCCGGCGGCCTCGTACCGGACCAGCGCCACGTCTACGCCGCCCCCGAGCGGCTGAGGCTCAACCACTGGGCCCTGTCCGGCGACTGGACGGTAGACGGACACGCCGCCACGGCGAACGCGGCCGGCGGGCGGATCGCGTACCGCTTCCACGCCCGTGACGTCAACCTCGTCATGGGACCGGCGGCGCGGAGCACGTCCGTGCCGTTCCGCGCGTTCATCGACGGGCAGCCGCCGGGCCCGGCCCACGGAACCGACACCGACGACCAGGGCCACGGCACGGTCTCGCGGCAGCGGACGTACCAGCTCATCCGGCAGCCGGGCGCGATCACCGAACGCACCGTCGAGATCGCGTTCCCCGATCCCGGCGCCGCGGCCTACTGCTTCACGTTCGGCTAGAGCGCAGGCCCGTCGTGTCAGATCCCCGGTCGTCCGGCGTTCCCGCCACCTCGCACTGGGGGGCGTTCCGCGTGCGGGCGCAGCCGGGCGGGGACATCGAGGTCACCGCGCACCCGGACGACCCGGCGCCGTCCCCGCTGCTCGGCAACGTCCCGGCCGGGTTGCGGCACGCCACCCGGGTGGCCAGGCCCGCCATCCGGCGCGGGTGGCTCGAACGCGGCCCGGGGCCCAGCGACCGGCGCGGCCGCGACCCGTTCGTCGAAGTCGAGTGGGACGCGGCGGCATCCCGGAGAAGAACGTGTTCGTCACCCCGGGCGGGGTGACCCGGCACGTCACCCCCGGCCACCTCGCCGCGCTCGCGGAACGGGGAACGCAGGTCGTGCTGATCAGCCCGCTGCGCGGGGACCTGCCGGACGGCCTGGACGCGGAGTGGTACCCGGTGATCCCGGCGACCGACGTGGCGCTGATGCTCGGGCTCGCGCACACGCTGGCCGCCGAGGGACTGCACGACAAGGGGTTCCTCGACCGGTACTGCGCCGGTTACGACCCGTTCGAGCGGTACCTGCTCGGCGAGGCCGACGGCGTGGTCAAGGACGCGGCCTGGGCGGGGCCGGTGTGCGGCCTCGAGCCCGACGCCATCCGGCGGCTGGCCCGGCGGATGGCCGCCGCGCGCACCCTGGTCACGGTCACCTGGTCGCTGCAGCGGACCCGGCACGGCGAGCAGCCGGTCTGGGCTGGGCTGGCCCTGGCCGCGATGCTCGGCCAGATCGGCCTGCCCGGCGGCGGCTTCGGCCACGGCTACGGGTCGATGGGCGACGTCGGCAACGAGAGCCCGCCGCAGCGGCTGCCTACGCTGCGCCGCGGCCACAACCCGGTGCGCGCGTTCATCCCGGTCGCGCGGATCGCGGACATGCTGCTGCGCCCCGGGGCGGGCTACGACTACGACGGCCAGCGCCGCACCTATCCCGACATCCGGCTGGTGTACTGGGCGGGCGGCAACCCCTTCCACCATCACCAGGACCTGGGCCGGCTGCGCACGGCGTTCGGCCGGCCGGACACGGTCGTGGTGCACGAGCCGCACTGGACGGCCACCGCCCGCCAGGCGGACATCGTGCTCCCGGTCACCACCAGCCTGGAACGCGAGGACATCGGCAGCGGGCGGCGCGACACGCACCTGATCGCCATGCGCCAGGCCGTCGAGCCCGTCGGCGAGGCGCGCAGCGACCACGACATCCTCGCCGCGCTGGCCGGGCGGCTCGGCCTGGAGCCGGCCTTCACCGAGGGCCGGACCCCGCGCGAGTGGCTGAAGCACCTGTACGGCGAATGGCGCGAGGCCATGCTCGGCGAGGGCCACCAGGTCCCCGGTTTCGCCGAATTCTGGGAAGCCGGCGAGTACCGGCTGCCCGGGGGGCCGGCCTGCGTCACGCTGTTCGAGGACTTCCGCGCCGATCCGGTGCGGTCGCCGTTGCGCACGCCGAGCGGACGGATCGAGATCACCTCGGCCACCGTGGCCGGCTTCGGGTACGACGACTGCCCCGGGTACCCGGCGTGGCTGGAGCCGGACGAGTGGCTGGGCAGCCCGCGCGCCCGCCAGTTCCCGCTGCACCTGATCGCCAACCAGCCGGCCACGCGGCTGCACAGCCAGCTCGACATGGGCGCGACCAGCCAGCGGGGCAAGATCGCAGGCCGCGAGGCGCTGCAGATGCATCCGCAGGACGCGGCCGCCCGCGGCATCACCGCCGGCGACCTGATCCGGGTGTTCAACGATCGCGGCGCCTGCCTGGCCGGGGCGGCGCTGACCACGGCGATCCGCCCCGGCGTGGTGCGGCTGCCGACCGGCGCCTGGTTCGACCCGGTGCCAGACGCCGGGCCCGTGCCACTGTGCGCGCACGGCAACCCGAACGTGCTCACCCCCGACGTCCCGAGCTCGCGGCTGTCCCAGGGCTGCGCGGGCCAGCACGCGCTGGTCCAGGTGGAGCGCTGGACCGGCCCGCCGCCCCCGGTGACCGTCGGCTCTCCGCCCCCGCTGCTGCCCGCCGGGCGGCCGGGACCCCGTGACCCAGCGCGGCCGGGCTAGGGGGCGTCCGCCTCATCCTCCGCCGGCCGCGTGCGCAGCGGCGGCAGCTTGTACAAGCCCTCGACGTCGAGCTTCTGCGCGTCGGCCAGCACGGCGTCCTGCTGGACCTGTACCTTCTCGGCGGTCTGCTTGGCCAGTTCCGAGGCCAGCCCGCCCAGTTGCCGCACGCCGATCGCGTCGATGAGCACCCGGCTCGCGGAGAAAATCGCGATGCCCTCCACCCGCCGCCCGGGCTGCCCGGGCGGGGACAGCGCGGCCCCGACCTTCGCCCCCTCGAACGGGTTCGAAGGATGCACGGCCAGCTTCTTGCTCTCCTCCATGACCCACTTGTGGAATTTCATCACTGCCCCCTGTAGGGGCAGGTTCCGCACGTCCCCGGCGGCCAGCCCGAGCCGCCCGCCCTTGCCGAAGCAGCGGGCGTAGGCCACCAGGGCGGACGACCAGAGCGCCTGCGGCAAGACCGCGTCCCGGTCTTCCTCGGGCTTGTCCAGCTCCGTGAGCAGCCGCTTGCAGCAGTCCATCACGAACTGAAGATCTTGGATGGTCGACGCCTGGTCGGCGAGAACGTGCGCCGACGGCAGGTCCAGGGCAACCGCCAGCATCGGCGTCCCTGATGATCCGGTGTCCGTCCCGCCCACCACCCCTCGTCCCGGCTCCTCGGCGTGCCCGCCGCGGCTCGATCCTCGCCCGCACAGCCGCCCGCTCGCGTCTCACATCGTGACAAGCCCGGGCGCAGGAGCACTGCCGCCCGCCGCTCAGGCGCGTCGTCGTGAGCGGCCCCGGGCCGTCCATCCGCAACGCCCCGGGCGATCTGGCCGCGGCCTCCGCGCCGGTCTGCACGCGGCCGTCCCCAAGGCGGGCGACCTCCGGCGGGTAAGCCGCGGCCGGGCCGCCCGGCGCGCGGGCAGGCCACGCCGTGGCCGCGTCCACCGCGGCCGCGGTGAGCCAGAACAGCTGCACATCGCCAAACCTCCAGAGCTGCGCCATCGTGGGCGCCCTGATCGTGCCTGCCGCCGATCCGGCCCGCGACGCCCGCCTACCACCGTCACGAGCAGGCGACCTGGCCGGTTCGGCCCCTCGGGCAGTCCTTCGGGGCAACCGGTAACGTGCGGGTGTGGAACATACCCGACTCGGCCGGACCGGCCTTCAGGTGTCCAGGCTGTGCCTGGGCACGATGACCTTCGGACTGCAGTGCGACGAGGCGACCTCCGGGGCGATCCTCGACCGGGCCGCCGAGGGCGGCATCGACTTCCTCGACACCTCCGACGCCTACCCGCTGGGCGGGGACCTGGCCACGCGGGGGGCCACCGAGGAGATCCTCGGGCGCTGGCTGCGCGGCCAGCGGGACCGGTTCATCGTCGCCACGAAGTGCTTCGTCCCGACCGGGCCGGCGCCGTTCGACGCCGGCAACTCCCGCAAGCACATCCTGTCCGCGGTCGAGGCCTCCCTGCGGCGCCTGCAGACCGACTACATCGACCTCTACCAGCTGCACGGCTACGACCCGGCGACGCCGATCGACGAGACCCTCGGCGCCCTCGACGACCTCGTCCACCAGGGGAAGGTCCGCTACCTGGGCTGCTCGAACTTCCTCACGTATCAGCTGGTGCGGGCCGTCGGCCGGAGCGAGACGCTGCGGCTGGCCCGGTTCGACTGCGTGCAGCCGCGGTACAACCTGCTCTTCCGCCAGATCGAGCGGGAAATGCTCCCGTACTGCGGCGAGGAGGGCGTCGGCGTCATCCCCTACAACCCGATCGCCGGCGGCCTGCTGTCCGGCAAGCACACCCGCGCCGAGGCGCCGCCGGAGAGCACCCGCTTCACCCTCGGCAACGCCGGGAAGATGTACCAGGACCGTTACTGGCACGACCGCGAGTTCGACACGGTCGAGGTCCTGCGCGGGCTGGCCGAGGAGGCCGGGGTGAGCCTGGTCACCCTCGCGGTTGCCTGGGTGCTGGCCCACCCGGCGATCACGGCACCCATCATCGGGGCGAGCCGCCCCGAGCAGCTCGACGCCAGCCTGGCGGCCGCCGGCTACCAGCTTGACGACGAGCTCAAGCGCCGGCTCGACGAGGCCACCTACGAGTATCGCCTGGGTGATGCGCCCCGGTGAGCCCGGTGATCCCGGCGGCCGGCTCCCGGTCCTGGCCGGCCGGCGCGTCCGGCTCCGTCCGGGCGGCCCGGGCGACCCCGGCGGCTGCACGACATCCAGGCCGAGCCGTCGGTCGCCCGGTGGTGGGGGAGGCCGAGCAGCGCGGTCACCACCGCCTCACCATCGATCCGGCCGCGGCCAACGAGCGGGCGATCCGCAGCTACGCCAGCGTGGGCTTCCGCCCGGTCGGCGTGATGCGCCGGTACGAGCGCGGCAGCGACGGCCGCTTCCGCGACGGCCTGCTGATGGACCTGCTCCGCGAGGAACTGACCGGCCCGTAGCCTCATTTCCAGGCGAACACCGGCTGCTCGAAATGGGCGACCCGAGTCGTACGGCCGTGCAGGGCCACCTGGCAGAACTGGTAGATGACCGCCGCCGTCGGTGCGTGCAGGTACCGGCCGAGCAGCGGCAGCTGGATGACCGGCGCGTCGGACTCCGGGATGCGCAGCAGCCGGGGCGCCACGTCGAGGTCGGCCAGCGGGATCACGTGGATCTGCGCGACCTCCGACGCGGGCCCGCTCATCGCGGAAGAGACCGGGCCGCCCCACACCACCACCGGGGTGATCAGGTAACCCGACCGGGTCGCGTAGTCGTCGAGCATCCCGAGAACGTCGCCGGGCCCGGCCTGCACGCCCGTTTCCTCATGCAGCTCCCGCAGGGCCGCGTCCCGGGCCGACTCGCCCGGGTCGCGGCCCCCGCCGGGGAGCGCCCACTGGCCGGCGTGGCCGCGCAGGCTTGCCGCCCTCCTGGTGAGCAACAGAGAGCGCACGTCGCGCTGGAACACGACGCAGACGGCGACCGACGCGGCCTTCAGGTCCGCTCCAGATGCCGTAACGCGCCGGAAGCGGCCCAGGTTGGCCGCGATCGCGGCCCTGTCCTCCGCCGGAGAGCCCAAAGGGGCCTGGCTGGGTCAGCGCCGGGAACGCCGGGCCGGAGCCGTGCAGCCGACCGCGGCCTCGGTGGTGTACACCAGGAACGTCAGCGTCTCTTCCAGGTACAGCCGGATCTCGGTGTCGGTGTGCGAGAGGTAGCCGATGGCCAGGTCCTCGCCGAGGTGCAGGCTGAAGTCACCGCCGCGGGTGGTCAGCACGAACGCGCCGCTGATCGCGGGTGCCCAGATGATCTCGCCGCTCAGCAGCCGCTTGATGTGCTCGAGTACCGGGTAGCCGTGGTCGCTGGTCTCGCTGACCGCGGTGTAGGCGTCGGCGCTGAGCGCGGCCGAGTACGGGCCGTCGACGCCGACCTGCCGCAACTGGCTGACCGCGTGGGCGATCGCGGTCGGGTACTCCGTGACGTCCGCGGGCAGGGCCACCGCCGGATTGCTCGATGCGTTCCGGATGCCGTCGATGCCGGCGGCCGCGTAGCCCTCGAAGATGGCCATGTCCTCGGCGAACGCGATCTGCTTGGCGGCGTCCTTGACCGGCTGCCAGTCAGCGTCCTCGGCGCCGCGGGCCACGTCGTCGATCTCGTCCCGGCTCAGGGTGAACGGCACGCGCAGCTCGACCAGCGGCGCGACCTGCCGCTGCCGGGCCAGCACGCCCTCGCCCGGCGCGTCGATCTCCTGCACCCGGCCGCGGCCCACGGCGGAGTAATCCAGCCCGGACGGCCCGGCCACGTCCACCAGGCGCCGGCCGGCCAGGTGGCGCTTGAACGTACGGGCGGCCTCGTCCTCGATCTGCCCCCAGGCCTCGTCGGAGATCGGGGCGAGCTCGCGGTGCAGGTTATTCATCGTGGGATGCTCCCCTCAGGCTGCCAATGTTTAGTGAGCCGTCCCGCGCTGGCCCGGCCGTGGAAGGTAGGTCCGCGGGCGCGTCGGCCGCCGCCCCGTCGCCGTCGCTGTCGTCGTCGGCCAGGCTTTCCAGCAGCGGGACCGAGGGCACGAAGAACAGGCCGCCGGTCACCGCGGTGCTGACGTCGAGAATCCGGTCGTAGTTACCCTCCGGCACGCCGATGAACATGTTCTGCAGCATCAGCTCGGTCGTGGCGGACGAGCGCGCGTAGCCGATGAAGTACGTCCCGTACTCGCCCTTCCCCACCTGCCCGAACGGCATGTTGTCGCGGACGATGTCGATCTCCTGGCCGTTCTCGACGATCGTCGTCAGCGCGTTGTGCGCCGAGGTGGGCTTCACCGAGTCGTCCAGCTCGATGTCGTCCAGCTTCCTGCGCCCGATGATGTTCTCCTGCTGCTCGGTCGTCAGCGCATTCCAGGCGGCCATGTCGTGCAGGTACTTCTGCACGATCACGTAGCTGCCGCCCGCGAACATGGGCTCCTCGGGGCCGATGATCGCGGCGTCGACCGCGTCCTGGCCGACCGGGTTCTCGGTCCCGTCCACGAAGCCGATCACGTCCCGCTCGTCGAAGTAGCGGAAGCCGTGTACCTCGTCCACCACGGTTATGGCGTCGCCGACCTTGTACATGATCTGGGTGGCCAGCTCGAAGCACAGGTCCATCCGGGACGCGCGGATGTGGAACAGCAGGTCGCCGGGCGTGGCCACAGCGTGCCGGGTACCCGACTGCAGCTCCCGGAACGGGTGCAGCCCGGCCGGTCTCGGCAGGGCCGCCAGCCGGTCCCACGCCTCCGCGGAGAAGCCGGTCACGCAGCTCAGGAAGCCTTCCAGGTCGCGGAACCCGACGGCCCGGACCAGCGCGGCCAGGCCGTCGTCCCCGCACAGCGCGCGCACCGCATCGGCGTTATCCGGTCCCGGCTTCACCACCACGACCAGGAAGATCGCGGCCTTGGTGAGCGGCGTCACTACCGCCTGGGGCTCGGGGGATTCGGCCGCATCAGTGGTCACTCGTACATCTTGCCCTAGCCCTCCGCGCGCCAGCGGGCGGACCCGGGCTTAGCCCGGCGACCGCCGCGGCCAGCCCGTACAGCACCTGGTTGAGCGCGATCTCCGCGACCACGACGTAGGTCGGCACCCCGGCCAGGTAGAACAGCAGCCGCTCGATGCCGAACCGGCCCGCGCGGGCCTCGGCGAGCTGGTGCTCCACGTCGTCGAGATCGCGGTAGTGGACGTCTACTTTGCGCCCGTCGACCTGCAGCCACGCGCCCCCGTTGAACACGCCGCCCCAGCCGAACGCGCCGTCGTCTCGCACGGTGGCCACGATAAGCCTCGGCTGGCCGCCCGCGACAAGGCTCATTCCCCGGGCCAGGCCGCCCCAGGCTTCCCGTTATGGATCTTAAGAGCGGGTGCGCAGACGGTCGTGCAGTTGGGCGGCGACGCGCGCCCACCCCGGCCGGTAGGCGTCGGCCGCGCCGGGCGGCAGCAGCGTGTGGCGGATGGTCATGAGCGTCTGCCGGTCGCCGTGCGGGGTGAGGGTGACGGTCACGACGCTGTCGCTTTCGCGCTCGGGCCAGGCGGAGTCCTTCCAGGTGAAGCTGAGCTGATGCGGGCGCCGCAGGTCCAGGTACGTCCCGGTGACCTGCACCAGGGAGCCCTGGTCGTCGATGTCGATCCGCAGCCGCCCGCCGACCCTCGGCTCGAGCTCGATCTTGGTGGGCCGGGCGGGGCGCGGGCATATCCACTCGGCCAGCCCGTCGGCGTCCAGCCACTCGTCGTAGACCACGTCCGGCGGCGCGGGCAGCACGCGCCGCACGTACGCCGTGACCGCCTCGCCGCCGGGCCCGGTCACTCGCCGGGGTCCCTGCGGGCGAGCCGGGCGGCGAGCGCGTCGGCGCGCCCGGACCAGGACGCGGTCTGCTCCCCGATCCAGGTCTCGGCGAGCCGCAGCCCGTCGGGCTGCACCGACAGCCAGTGCTCCCGGCCGCGTACCTCGCGCCGGATCAGGCCCGCCGCCTCCAGCACGCTGACGTGCCGGGACACGCCAGCGAAGGACATGGGCAGCGGCCGGGCGAGGTCGCTGATCCGGGCGTCGCCGGCCCGCAGCGCGACCAGCAGGGCCCGCCGGGTGGGATCGGCCAGCGCGGCGTACGCGCGGTCCAGCAGCTCATCTTCAACCACCTTGTTGACCTTACCCCGCTATCGTGATATTCAACATTGTTGTTGAATGAAGAGCCTGGAAGACCTGGAGGCGCGCGGTGAACGAGCACGCGGTGGTACCGGCAGAGGAGTGGATCAGCGCCCGCAAGGCGCTGCTGGCCAAGGAGAAGGAGTTCACCCGGCTCCGCGACGAGTTGTCCCGGCAGCGGCGCGAGCTGCCCTGGGAGGCGGTCACCAAGGAGTACCTCTTCGATGGGGCGGACGGGACCAGGAGCCTGACGCAGCTGTTCGACGGGCGCAGCCAGCTGATCGTCTACCACTTCATGTTCCCGCCGGAGTGGGACGAGGGCTGCCCGTCCTGCTCGTTCTGGGCCGACAACTTCAACGGCACCATGGAGCACCTGCACGCACGGGACGTGACGATGGTCGCCGTGTCCCGCGCGCCGTTCCCCAAGCTGGCCGGGTACGCCAAGCGGATGGGCTGGAGCTTCCCGTGGTTCTCGTCGTCCGGGACCGACTTCAACTACGACTACCACGTCGCGTTCACGCCGGAGGACCTGGCCGACGGCACTGCGGTGTACAACTACGGCTCGACCGACGCGGGATTCACCGACCGGGAGGGCGTCAGCGTGTTCTACTCCGGCGACGACGGGCAGGTGTTCCACACCTACTCGGCGTACGCGCGCGGCATCGACGTGCTGAACGGCGCCTACAACTACATCGACCTGGTCCCGAAGGGCCGCGACGAGGTCGGCCACGACTTCACCCAGTTCTGGGTACGCCGCCACGACGAGTACGGGAGCTGATCACGGCCCCGGTCAGGAGTTCACCGCCGCTGGCGCCGCCGATCGGCTGACGGTCATGCGCCGTTCATGCCGGAGCGCCCACGCCCGACTACACCGAGTTCGAGACATTCACGCTGGTGCGGCACCGGTCGGACCATTCTGGCCGCGGCGCCGGCGCGCCGGAGAGGGTGGGTTCCCCGAGCAGTGGCTGAACCGGCCGGGCCGGGCTTACGTTTGAACCAAATGCCCCGCTCAGGCGTGTCAAGGGGCATGAAGGTGAGCACGGACGTGAGCATGAACCGATCGCACCGGACACAGCGGTCCTGGCAGTTGCTCTGGCTCCGGCTGGTCGGGGCCGGGCTGCTCATTGCCACAGGCGCGATTCACCTCGACCTGTACGTGACCGGTTACCGGACGATCCCGGTGATCGGCTGGCTGTTCCTGCTCCAGGTGATCGCCGCCTTCTTCCTCGCCGCGGCCGTTGCGCTGATCGGCAGCAGGCTCGCCGCGGCGGCGGGCGCCCTGTTCGCCCTGGCCACGCTGGGCGGCTACCTGCTGTCCATCTGGTTCGGCCTGTTCAACTTCCGCGAGATCCGCACCACGGCCGGGATCGTCGCCGGGGTGATCGAGGTCGCGGCGTTCGCGGTGCTGGCCGCGTTCGCCCTGTCGCCGATCCCGCAGCACGCGCAGCGCGGCCCGGTGATCGTCAGGCTCCGGGCCGACCTGCCCGCCGTCCTGGCCGTGATCGCCGGCGTGTCGGTCGTCTCCCTGGCGCTGCTGGGCACCGCTCTGGCCGGGGCGGACTCGGGATCGTCCGCTCCGGCCGCCTCGTCCGGCCAGCCCTCGTCTTCGTCGGCTCAGGTCCTGAAGACGACCACGATCAAGGGCGTGGCGGTAGTCACCAACGCCAAGGGCTTCACGCTCTACTGGTTCGCGCCGGACACCCCGACGAAGTCGGTCTGCAACGGGAGTTGCGCCGCGTACTGGCCGCCCGTGCTGGGCGCCCAGAAGGCGGGCCCGGGCGTCACCGGCACGCTCGGCACGATCAAGCGGGCGGACGGCTCGACGCAGGCCACCTACGACGGGCACCCGCTGTACACCTACATCGGCGACAGCGGGCCGGGCCAGGCCAACGGCAACAACATCGACCTGAACGGCGGCTTCTGGTACGAGGTGAAGGTCTCCGGCTGAGCCGCTTCCGCTAGGTCCGATCCCTGGTCCTGGCCTACTGCGGTCCTGGGCTTGCCCCGGTCCTGGGCCTGCCTGGTTCCCGACGCTCTGATCCCAGCCGCCTTTCCGCGATACGGGCCGGCCTCGAGGCCGGCCCGTAGCAGTCGGCCGCCCACCCATCGCCCGCGTGATCGGCGATGCCGATGGTCGAGGTGGGGGTCGGGCAGAAAAAAATTCTGGCCGCTCGCTTGGCGGACTCAGCACTGTCGTACCCGCCCGCTACTATCGAACTAAAGCTCGATAAATCAGGGTTCAAAGGGGATTCCCGACAAGATGTGCTTACCTGGCCAGCTGCCCGAGCCTGACACCGTCGCCGAGGCGATGGCGATGGCCGAGGCCGGGCTGGCCCGTCTCGCGAGCGCCGATGCGGCCTCGCTGACGACCGCGGAACAGGCTGACTGCCTGCGCGCCCTGGAGCGGATGGAGTCACGGCACACGGCCGCCCGGGCTGGCGTGCTCCGGGCCTTCCATGCCCGGGGTGGGTACGAGGACGACGGGCATGGCGCGGCGAGGTCGTGGCTGAAGTGGCAGACCCGGGTCACCGGGGGCGCGGCGGCGGGCGCGATCGGGTGGATGCGGCGCCTGTCGGCGCATCCCGCGGTCGGTGATGCGCTGGCCAGCGCGGAGATCTCGGAGTCGTGGGCGCGGCAGATCTGTGAGTGGACCGACCTGCTGCCCGAAGCTGTCCGGGCCGACGCGGATGCGATCTTGCTGGGCGCGGCGGCGCGCGGGGCGGACCTGGCGGACCTGGGCGGGCTGGCCGAGGAGATACGGCGCCGTTGCGCCCGCCCCGACACTGACAAGGACGACGGGTTCGATGACCGTGCCTTACGGCTGGCCACGACCTTCCGCGGTGCCGGGAAGCTGCACGGCGACCTGACCCCGCAGTGCGCCGCGGCGCTGGCCGCGGTGCTGGAGGCGCTGGGCAAGCGGGCGGGCCCGGAGGACTTGCGCACGAAGTGGCAGCGCGACCATGACGCCCTGGAAGAGGCGTGCCGGCGGCTGATCGCGTCCGGGTGCCTGCCCGAGCGGGCCGGGCAGCCGACCCAGATTGTGCTGCACATGGGCCTGGACCAGTTGCGCGGCCTGCCCGGCGCAGACCAGGCGCAGGCGGCCTGGCCGGGCCCGGCGGCCGGTCCCGGTGATGACTGCGACGCCACCATCGTCCCCATCGTGACCGGCCAGGTCGACCCGGCCGTACTGGACCGGCTCGCCGCCGCGCTGTTGCGCGGCGCCCCGGCCGCGTCCGCTACTACCGCCCGGCCCGGCGAGGTCGGCCAGCCGGGCGCGTCCCGGTCCTGCCCGGCCGACCCGGCCGCCGCGGCGGCTCGGTCCCGCCCACCTAGCCCGGACGGTGGCAGCGCGGGCGGCCGGCCCGGTTCGGCTGGGCCCGCGGGCAACGCACGGCACGAGCGGGCGGCGCGGCAGCTAGTGATCGCCGCCGCGGCGGACCTACTGTCGGGACCCGGCGGGCTGGCGGCCTGGCTGCGCACCGCCCTGGCCCCCGGCCCGGCGCGCTCGCCCAGCCTGCCGCTGGACATCGGCGCCGCCGCCGAGACCATCCCCGCCCACCTGCGCCGCGCGGTGACCGCCCGCGACGGGCACTGCCGCTTCCCCGGCTGCGCCCAGCCGCCCGCCGCCTGCCACCCGCACCACATCATCCCGCGAGCCGAGGGCGGCCCGGCCAGCCTGGCCAACCTGCTGCTGCTGTGCACCTTCCACCACCTGATCGCGGTGCACCGGTGGGGCTGGGCCATCACCTTGCACCCCGACGCCACCGTCACCGCCACCAGCCCCGACCGCACCCGCGTCCTGCACAGCCACGGCCCGCCCTCCCAAGCGGCCTAGGGCGCCGGTCAAGTAGCTCAGCTGGCTGCGAGCTTCTGGATCGCGGGGGCGTAGCCGGTCAGGTCGCCGAACCGGGCGATACCCCCGGCTTCTTCCTCGGTCATGGGACCGGTGGCGACCTTGGTCACGCTGACCACGACCGCACCCGCCTCCTCGCGCAGCCGGTAGCCGGTATCGAGGATCGTCCCGGGCATGACCCGCCCGCGGGTGGCCCAGTGCAGCGGCGGATCGTAAACCGTGACCTCCCCGTAGAGGTGACCGCGGCCGTCCCCCCAGTCCTCGTAGTGCTGACCGCCGACCCGGGGTTCCAGGACCACACGGCGGACCCGGTCCTCACCGTAGGTAACCGGGAGCCAGTCCAGTGACTGCTGGGTCATCACCTCGAACGTCCGCTGGGCGCTGGCCTCGATGCGGAGCTCGAACGCCAGCCGGACGGTGCGGATCTGATCGACGGGCTCGGACATGACGGGCTCTCCTGTCTCGGCGGCCCGCTTGAGTGCGAGCAGGCTGGCCGCGCCGGTGTCAGCCATCGGCTGCACCCAGCGCTCGTACCACTCGCGCAGCGGGACCGGATTGAGGTGGTTGACGCGGTCCCGGCCGCGGCGCTCGATCACCACGACGCCCGCGTCGGCTAGGACGCCCAGGTGCTGCATGACCGCGAACCGGCTCAGCTCGGGCAGCTGGCTGGCCAGGGCGCCAGTCGTCGCCGGGGCGTCCCGAAGCAGGTCAAGCAGGCGGCGGCGCCACGGGCTGGCCAGGGCGCGCCACAGATCCGGTTCTGCGACATCGGCCTGAGCAGCCACTCCCGCTGACATGTGATAAAAGTATCACATGTACGCCTGCGGCCCACGGCGAGCCGAAGCAACGCCCGAATCAGTTCCCGCTACTTGAGCGGCGCTCAAGTCTCGGCGCTGACCTCAGCCAGCATGGGCAGCAGGTATCGGACGCGGGTACGCAGTTCCCGGACCGTGGCCCGGAACGCGTCAAGGTCCGGTGGGTGCGCCCGGGCCGGGTCCGGGATGCTCCAGTGCGCGGCCACCGGCGCGGCCGGAAGCTCGCCGCAGTTCTCCCGGGCGCGGTCGCAGAGCGTGATCACGCGCGTGAAGCGGTGACCGGCGAAGACGTCCAGGAGCGTCGCCTGGTGGCCGCTGATGTCCACGCCGTGCTCGGCCATCGCGGCGACGGCGAGCGGATGCAGCGGACGGGGGGTGACGCCAGCGCTGCGAGCGGTCACCCGGCCCGCGCCCAGGTGGTTCAGCCAGCCCGCGGCCATCGGCGACCGCGCGCTGTTACCGCTGCAGATGAACAGGACTTGTGCCGAAACCCGGGATCCGCTTTCCGATCCGGATGAGTCGGCGAGGTCCGCCGACGGCCCGGGGGGGGCGGGGGAGGCGTGGACAAGGGAGGGGTGGATCCGGGTGGCCATGCCGACCACGGCCTGCCCGAGCGCGTCCAGGTCCAGGGCGTGGTAGCTATCCCGGCCGTCGGCCGTGCTGCGCCGCGCGCTGACCAGGCCCGCGTCGCGCAGCCGGGCCAGGTGATAGGAGACCAGGCTGGGCGCCTCCCCCGTGCGGGACACAAGCTCGCTGGTCCGCAGGTCGCCCGGGACGAGCAGGCCGACAATCGTCCAGCGCAGATCATGCGCGAGCACGCCCAGTACCTCAGGCGATGACGCCACGGCCATGGGGCCATTATGACAAACTAGATTGAATAGTTTTCTTGTACTTGGCCGACTAGAGGAAGCCGGCGATGCAAGCCGCTGAACCCGGCGGGCGAAGCAGCGAGCCGCAGCCATCTGGGGCGCCACCGCCGCCTGACGGCGCTTCGTCCCCGCCTGCTGCGGCCTCGTCCCCGCCTGCCGCGGCCTCGTCCCCGCCTCCTGCGGCCTCGTCCCCGCCTCCTGCGGCCTCGTCCCCGCCTGCTGCGGCCTCGCCTGCGCCTGCCGCGGCTTCGTCCCCGCCTGCTGCGGCCTCGCCTGCGCCTGCTGCGGCTTCGCCTCCGCGTGCGCAGCAGGACGTGTCGCTGCTGACAATCGCCCGGGAGTGGGGCCGTATTGGCTGCATCGGGTTCGGTGGCCCCCCGGCGCACATCGCGCTGCTGCGTCAGCTGTGCGTGGACCGCCGCGGCTGGATCTCGGCGCAAGAGTTCGAAGACGGCATCGCGGCCACCAACATCCTGCCCGGGCCCGCCTCGACCCAGCTCGCGATCTACTGTGCGTGGCGGCTGCGCGGTCCCCGCGGCGCGCTGGTCGGCGGCGCCTGCTTCATCGTGCCCGGCCTGATCGTGATCCTGGCCCTGTCGGCGGTGTTCCTCGCGGCCCACCCGCCCCTGTGGATCAGCGGCGCCGCGGGCGGCGCGGACGCCGCGGTTCCGGTCGTGGCGGTCAGCGCGGCCATCGCGCTGATACCCCCCAGCTGGCGCAGGGTCGGCGCGGCCCGCCCGGCCCGCGCTCGGTGGGCCTGCTATCTCGTCGCCGGCGGCGTGGCCGCCGCGCTCGTCGGCCCGTACCTGGTGCTGGTCCTGGTTGGCTGCGGACTGGTGGAGATGCTGGTGCGCCACCCGCCCCGGTTGCGTCCCGGGCGGCCGGGACTGCTGCTGCCGGCGCTGGCCGCTCCGGCGGTAGCCGCCGGGGGCCTGCTGTCGGTGGCCTGGGTGGCGTTCAAGGTGGGCGCGCTGTCCTTCGGCGGCGGCTTCGTCATCATCCCGCTGATGCAGCACGACGCCGTCCATACCTATCACTGGATGACCAGCGCCCAGTTCCTCAGCGCGGTCGCGCTCGGGCAGGTCACCCCCGGGCCGGTGGTGCAGACCGTGGCCGTGGTCGGGTACGCCGCCGCCGGAGTCGGCGGCGGGCTGCTGGCCTCGTTCGTGGCGTTCACGCCATCGTTCGTGTTCGTGCTGGCCGGCGGCTCCCGGTTCGACTGGCTCCGCCGCAACCTCAGCATTCAGGCGTTCCTGACCGGTGCCGGGCCCGCGGCCATCGGCGCGATCGCCGGGGCCACCATCCCCCTGGCCCTCGCGCTGTCGCACCTATGGCAGGCCGGGGTGCTCGCCCTGGTGGCTGTGTGGCTGCTGGCGCTGCGGCGCGGGGTGGTCATCGCGATCGTCGGCGCCGGCGTGCTCGGCGTCGTCGCCGCCCTGGCCGGGGCCCCGGTCACCTGACACGGCCCCGCGGCTGGCGCTCGGCGGCCCGGATGCGGGACCATCACCGCATGACCACTTACTGGCCGGGCAGGGGCGGACGAGATGCATAGCGTCGGCGTGGTCCTGCATCCGGAACGAGACTCCGCCGAGGCGGTGACGGCCATCCTGGACTGGGCCAAGGAGAGGTCCATCAAGGTTTTCGGCATCGTCTCCGAGCTCAGCCGTCTCAACTGTGAAGCGATCGGCGTCACGCCCGAAGAGCTGGGGCGCCGCTCTGACCTCATCGTCAGCCTCGGCGGCGACGGCACGATGCTGCGCGCCATGCGGCTGGCCGACCGCCAGCGCGCCTCGGTCCTCGGGGTTAACCTCGGCAAGCTGGGGTTCCTGGCCGAAATCGACGTGCCTGACCTGCCCGACGCGCTGTCCGCGGTTGACTCCCACGAATACCAGATCGAACCCCGGCTGGCCGTCGACGCCGCCCTCGGCGACGAGGTCATGACCGCGTTCAACGACATCGCGGTGGTCCGCCAGCCCGGGCAGAGCAGCGCCAAGGTAGCCATCCGGGTGGACGACCAGCCGTTCGTCAGCTACGCGGCCGACGCGCTGGTGGTGGCGACCCCGACCGGGTCCACCGCCTACAGTTTCTCGGCCGGCGGCCCGATCGTGAGCCCTTCGGTCGAGTCCCTGCTGGTCACCCCCGCATCACCGCACTCCGCCTACAACCGGGGGCTGGTGCTGTCCGTGAACGACACCCTGGCGCTGGACATCCTGCCGGGCAGCGAGCAGCTGGCCGTGGAAGTGGACGGGCAGGTCGCCGTGTACGTCAGCGCTGGGGACAGCCTCGACCTGCGGCCCCGACCGGGCGCCGCGCGGGTGGTCCGCCTGGGCCGGACGACGTTCTACGAGCGCGCCCGGCGCAAGCTGCGCCTGACCGACTCCGCGGAGATTCCTGCGACCTACGGAGATCCCCGCGAGCTACGGAGCCGGCCTGATGGCTCGGCCGAGAATGTGCGGTGAACTGGGTGCTGGCACGCGGGTATCGGGGGAAGCGCACCCGGTCGAGCCGGACCGCGTTGCCGCTCATCGGAGCGGGTCAGCGGCCCGCCGATGTATCGGCCAGGGGGGCCACGTACGTCTTGCCCTCGCGCCATGCGGCCACCTGGTCGGGTCGGCCGAATTCCTCGAGGTAATCCTCCACACGCCGCTTGACGTGGTCCCAGACGAGTACGTCCTCGTCGGCGGCGGGCTCGGGCCCGGCAAAGGGCGCCAGCGGCGCGACCAGGGTGTCGAGGCTCGGGTAGCAGAAGACCGCGGTCGAGCGCCGGGTGACGGTCCCGCCCGCGACCACCCGGTGCCGCCCCGGCCGTAGCCGCCCGTTGGTCCAACGGGTCAGCAGCGCCCCGGAGAGCACCTGCAGCGCGCCGGGAACGATCGGCACCGGCTGCCAGCCGCCGTCGGGCGCCTGGATCTGCAGCCCTTCGTAGTCACCGGCCTGGCTGAGCACGGTCACCGCCGAATCGTCGGTGTGCTCGAGCAGCAGCAGCTTGTCCTCGTCATCGCCGTCCGTCGCGCCCGCGTCGTCCGGGTAGGACCAGGTCGGGTAGTCGTTAACGGTCAGCCTCAGATGTGGCAGGGACCCGAGCGGGAACGTGCTTGCGGGCACGCCCAGGGCCCTCGCGTAGAGCTCGAGCATCCGCTCGGCGAGACGCCGGCAGGCATCGATGTAACTGAACGTCACCGCGCGCAGCCGCGGGTCGTCAGCTGGCCACATGTTCTGGTGGGCGTACAGGCCGAGATACTCGTCCGGGACCCCGCCGGCCCTGGCTTCCTGCGGGGTGTCGAACTGCGCGACGTTGTAACGCTCGAGTTCGAGACGGCCGAGGTCGTCTGGCCACTGCCGCCAGCCACGGTAGGGATGGCCGTCCGGGCTGGCCAGCCTGGATTTCTCGGCCCGCGGCAGAGCTAGCAGCCGCGCGGTGCGCTCGTCGAGCTCGTCGATCAGGGCGGGATCGATCCCGTGGTTGGTGACCTGGACGATCCCGGCCTGCTCGACAGCGGTCCGGACCGCGTCAAGCACCCCGGCGGGCGGGCTGTCGCCGAGCGCGGCGGCAAGGTCGACAACGGGAATCTGGTACGTCACGTTCTCTCCGGATCTCGTCGGCGCGGGACGGAAGAGGAGCGCCGTCTGTAAGGCTAACCGCGGCCGGCGACAGGATCCGGTGCCCCCGCGGCGGCCAGCGCGGGCGCCAGCAGCCGCTCGTCGGCGCCGGTGATCCGCATGATCCTGGCGACCGCCCGGGAGGGCTTGGCGAACTCGATCCGGCGGCCCGCCTGCTCTGCGCGGGTGGCGATCCGGATCAGCGCGCCGAGGCCGCACGCGTCGCAGAACGCCAGGCCGGACAGGTCCGCGCTGATCGGCCCGTCGTGACGGTCGATGATGTCGCTGACATAACGGACGGTCCGGTCGACCGTGGCCAGGTCCAGGTCACCGCCGATGGTGACCACGGCGAGCCCGTCCGAGCAGACCTGGCAGCTCAGCTGGATCAGGTCGTCCTGGCGGTCGGCGTCCCCCGGTGCCCGCACGACAGCCGCACCGTATCCGGTGCGCGGCTGGCCGGGGCCGATCGCCATGATCCCTCCTCGTTCTGGCGCACGTTGGCTACTCCCGCATGGCGGGTAACGCTGGATGGGTAGCTCCCGATACCAGAGGAGCAAATTAATCTTGGAATTTACCAGGCGAAGCTTCTGTAACTGCTGAACCTGTGGCCACGCGTCGCGGGCAGGGGCGCGTTCTGACCGGGACCGGCGCGTCAAGGCAGTTTCCAATCGACGGGTTCCGCTCCCTGTTCCTCGAGCAGCTGGTTAGCGCGGCTGAACGGCCGCGAGCCGAAGAAACCCCGGTCCGCCGAGTTCGGGCTGGGATGGGCCGACTCAACGCGCGGCACGCCGTCCAGCAGCGGCGCCAGGTTCCGGGCATCTCGGCCCCACAAGATCGCGACGAGCGGGGTGCCGCGGCCGACCAGCGCCCGGATGGCCTGGTCGGTGACCTCTTCCCAGCCCTTGCCGCGGTGGGACCCTGGCCGGCCAGGCTGCACGGTCAGGACCCGGTTCAGCAGCATCACGCCGCGCTCGCTCCACGGGGTGAGGTCACCGGTGGTCGGGGCCGGGTAACCGAGGTCATCGCGATATTCGCGGAAGATGTTGACCAGGCTGGCGGGCAGCCGCTTGACCGCAGGGGCCACCGAGAAGGCCAGCCCCACCGCATACCCCGGCGTCGGATACGGATCTTGGCCCACGATCAGCACCCGGACGGCGGCAAGCGGCTGCTGGAAGGCCCGCAGCACGAGATCGCCTGCAGGCAGGTAGCGACGGCCCGCTGCGACTTCCGCCCGCAGGAAATCTCCCATGGCCTCGATGCGCCCGGCGACCGGCTCCAGGGCAGCCGCCCAGCCCTCGTCGACGATTTCCCGCAACGGCCGCCCTGCCATGGAGCACAACTCTAGGGGACCGGGCCGACAGCGGGGTCTGGGACCGGGACGGCGGCGGATCTGGTCCAGGGACCGGGGCCGGGCGCGCCTGGGCCCGGACCGGCCGCGCCTGGGACCGGCGGCGGGCCTGAGGCTGAGGGTCGGGCGGGGCCGAGACTGAGCCGCGGGGGCTTCGCGCGGAGGCGCTGCCGTCCTACACTCGCTGGGAGGTGATCTTTTATGGACGATGTCGGTGACCGGTTCCTCGACTTAGTGCATGACCTCGAGGAGGTCACTCGCTCCCTGACCCCGGAGCAAGCGCACGCCGGGTTCGATGAGACCACGCTCCAGGTGTTCTGGAAGAAATGGCCCCGCACGTCGGCCTGGGCGGGCGCGCTGTGGCGGATGCTCTCCGAGGAAATGGCCGGGCCGGCCACCCCGCACCAGGATCCGGAGCTTGACGAGGTCGGAGACAGCGGCTGAATGGCCAAACTCAGGGACCTGATGAACACCAGCGTGGTGACGGTCAGCCCGGACACCACCGTGACCGAGGCCGCGGCCGGGATGGTTCGCGCCAGGGTCGGGTCGGTGGTGGTCCTGCAGGGGACGTTCCTGGCGGGCATCCTCACCGAGCGGGACGTGCTCCGCGCGGCCGCCTCCGGCGAGGACCTGTCGGTGTCGCTGGTCTCGGACTGGATGTCCCCCGATCCGCAAGCCGCGAGCCTGGACATGTCGGCCGAGGAAGCCGCGCAGATCATGTTGCTGAACGGCTTCCGTCACCTGCCGGTGCTCGACGGCCGCGAGGTGTGCGGGGTCGTGAGCATCCGCGACTTGTTCGCCGCCCAGATCCGCCGCCCGTAGCCGGCTGAGGCCTGCCGGCCGAGCAGGGGCCCGAAGGAGCGCTCCATCTGCCCGGCCAGCGCATCCAGATCCCACGGCCCGGTGCCGATGATCCGGGAGATCGGCTCCGGGTTGTTATAGAGCGCAATCTCGTGGCCCCGGGCGCTCACGATCCGCCCGTTGATCCAGCCCGACTCCTCGCTGGCCAGGTACGCGACGACCGGAGCCACGTTGTCCGGCGAGCGCTCGGCGTCCGGGGCGGTCACCGCGCGACGGCGCTCGGCCGGCACCGACTCGGTCATCCGGGTGGCGGCGCCGGGCGAGACCACGTTGGCGGTTACCCCGTACTTGGCCAGCGCGTTCGCGCAGGAGTAGGTGAAACCCACGATGCCCATCTTGGCCGCGGCGTAGTTCGGCTGGCCGGCCGCGCCGTGCAGCCCGGAGACCGACGTGAAGTTGATGAGGCGGTTCTGCGCGGCCTCGTCGCGCAGCGAGCGCCAGTGCGCCGCGGCGAACTTGGTGGTGTTGAACGTGCCCTTGAGGTGAACCCGGATCACGTCGTCCCACTCCTGCTCGGACATGCTGAAGACCATCCGGTCCCGCAGGATGCCCGCCACGTTGACCAGCACGTCGAGGCGGCCGAACTCCTCGGTCGCGGCGCGGATCAGGATCTCGGCCGCGTCGTGATCGGACACGTCGGCGGCGTTCGCGACCGCCTTGCCGCCCGCCGCGGCGATCTCCGCCACGACCTGCTGCGCCGGGCCGGCGTCACGGCCCGACCCGTCCAGGGCGGCGCCGAGGTCGTTGACGATCACCGAGGCGCCCTGCCGGGCCAGCAGCAGCGCCACCGACCGGCCGATCCCGCGCCCGGCGCCGGTCACGATCACGACCCGGCCGTCCAGTCGGCCCATCGCGGCTCACCAGCCTCTCATCAGGGGCGGCAGCGGTTACTAGAATTTTAGAATCTGGTTCGGGTGGCGGCGCTGTCAAGGCGGCGCGCTCGCGCCGGATGGCACGACGGGACCGGACAGGCGGGTCGGGAGCCATGGAGAAACAGCCGCGGGGCAGGCCAGCCAGCGGCGGATGGCGGTGGGGGCGCACCGCGAACACGCAGCGCGCGCTCCTCGAGGCCGCCCGGGAGGTCTTCACCTCCCGCGGCTTTTCCGAGGCCAGCATCGCCGACGTCGTGGAGCGGGCCGGGTCCAGCGTCGGCAGCCTGTACCACCACTTCGGCGGCAAGAGCGAGTTGTTCCTCGCCCTCTGGCAGGAGCACCAGCTGGCGCACGAGCAGGCCGCAAGCGAGGCGGTCGCCGCGGCCAGGAAGGCCGGCGTCACCGACCCGGGAGAGCTCTTCGCCGCCGGCGCCCGCGCCTTCCTGCAGGGCAGCTGGCAGCGCCGCGACCTCGCGCTGCTGTTCCTGTCCGGGGACGGCCCGCCCGGGTTCGAGGTGATGCAGCGGCAGCGCAGCCACGAATGGGTCAGCCAGAACGATGCCCTGCTGCACCTGCCGGACACCGCGCTCGACCGGCTCTACGCGTCCGTGCTCACCTCGCTGATCGGCGAGGGCGCCCGCGAGGTGGCGACGTCGGCCAGCCGCCGCCAGGCGGACAAGGTCACCGACGCGGTGCTGGAGTACGCCCGGCGGCTGATGACCGGCGGCCCGTGGAAGCCCGGCGGCGCGCCGGACGAGCGGTCGGCGTGACCGCCCCGCCCGCGCGGCCCGGCGGGCGAGCCGTCGGCGTGACCGCCCCGCCCGTCGGCGTGGCCCTTGACTTCGCGCGCCGGGCGATATGTCATCGGACTTGGAATCCGATTCTAGGATTCGCACCCCCGAGGGGAAGTGGCCAGGGACGGGGCGGGGGCGGAGCCCGGACGCGAGCGGGGGAGGGAGATAAATGGACCTTGACCTCGGCCCGGAGATCGCGCAGTTCCGCGCCGGCCTGCGGGACTGGATAGCGGCAGGGACGCCGGACGGCCTCGCCGGGCTGGCCGACTGGAACATGGCGGTCACCGCGGGCGGCTACCGCCGCGAGGAACTCGCCGCGGCCATGGAGCAGCCCGCCTACCAGGCCTGGGAGCGCAAGCTCGCCGCGGCGCGGCTGATCTGCCCGCAGTGGCCGGACGAGTACGGCGGCCAGGGCATGGACCCCGTGCGCCTCGCGGTACTGAATGAGGAGTTCCACCGGGCCGGCCTGCCGCGGGTGCTGCGCGGCATGGGCGAGGCCCTGGTCGGCCCGTCGGTGATCGCGCACGGCACGCCGGAGCAGCGCGCGCACTTCCTGCCCCGGATCATCTCCGGCGCAGACGTGTACTGCCAGGGCTTCTCTGAGCCCGGCCACGGCTCCGACCTCGCCGCGGTGGAGACCCGCGGCGTGGTCGACGGCGACGAGATCGTGATCACCGGGCAGAAGGTTTGGACCTCGGGGGCGTCCCGGGCGACCATGATGTTCGTCCTGTGCCGGACCGACCCCGACGCGGAGAAGCACGCCGGGCTGTCGTACGTGCTGATCCCGTTCACCGGCCCGGGCGTCGAGTACCGGCCGATCCGGCAGATGTCCGGGGCTTCGGAGTTCTGCGAGGACTTCCTGGACGGCGTGCGGGCCCCGCTGTTCAACGTGATCGGCGGGCTGAACAACGGCTGGCGGGTGGCGATGACCACGCTCGGTCACGAGCGCGGCGGCCGGGCCGCGGTCCAGCACCTGGGCTTCGAGCGGGAGTTCTGGGAGCTGGCCGACACCGCCCGCAAGTACGGCAAGACCGGCGATCCGCTGATTCGCCAGCAGCTTGCCCGGGCCTACACCGGCGTGCAGCTCATGCGCTTCGGCGGGCTGCGCACGCTGGCCGAGATGGCCGAGGGCCGCCCGCCCGGCCCGGAGGCGTCGGTCGCCAAGCTGTTCTGGAGCGAGTACCACAAGCGGCTCGGCGAGATCGCGATGGCGATCACCGGCGCCGACGGGCTGCTGCGCCCGGAGGGCGCCGGCTACCCGACCTCGGCGTGGCAGAACGTGTTCCTGTCCAGCCGCGCCGGGACCATCTACTCGGGTACCAGCGAGATCCAGCGCACGATCATCGGCGAGCGCGGTGCTCGGGCTGCCCAAGGAGCCCCGGGGCGGCGGGCTGATCGCGATGCCAGCCACCGACGCCGGCCGATCCGCACGCTGGTCACGCCGGAGCGGCTCAGGGAGTTCTTCGCGCCGCGCAGCATCGCCGTGGTCGGCGCCTCGGACACCTCGGGCTGGGCCCGCTTCGTGGCCGCGAGCTGCCAGGCCGCCGGGTTCTCCGGCCCGCTGATCCCGGTCCATCCCGCGCACCCGACCGTGTTCGGCCGGCCCGCGGTCCGCAGCCTCCGGGACCTGGCTGAGCCGGTCGACGTCGCGTTCATCATGGCGCCCGCGGGCGCGGTGGAGAGCGTTCTCGACGACGCGGGGGCCGCGGGCGTGCGGCACGCGATCGTGCTCGCCGCGGGCTACCGGGAGCTGGGCGAGCCGGGCCGGGCGGTGGAGCAGCGGATGATCGCCCGGGCCGCGGCGCACGGGATCACCGTGCTCGGGCCCAACTGCCTCGGCTTCCTGAACGCGCACGCCGCCGCGGCGCCGTTCGCGCTGACCGTGCCGCCGCCGCTGCTGGCCGGGCCGGTGGGCATCGCGTTGCAGAGCGGGGCGCTGGCCAGCGTGGTGCTTGCGTTCGCGCACGCCCACGCCATCGGCGTGTCCACCCTCGCCACCATGGGCAACGAGGCGATGATCGCGGCCACGGACGTCCTGGAGTACCTCATCGAGGACGACGCCACCGGCGTGATCTGCCTGTTCCTGGAGCAGATCAGCGACCCGGCCCGGTTCGCCCGGGCCGCGAAGCGGGCCGACCGGGCGGGCAAGCCGATCGTGGTGCTCAAGGCGGGAGCGAGCCCGGCGGGCCGCGAGGTCGCGCTGGCGCACACCGGCGCGGTCGCCGGGGACGACGCGGTGGTCGACGCGGTGCTGCGCCAGCTCAACGTGATCCGCGTGACCAGCATCGAGGAGCTCTTGTCCACCGCCGCGCTGCTCGGCTACGACCGCTGGCCGGTCGGCCGGCGCATGGGCGTGGTGACCGCGTCCGGGGGCGCGTGCGACCTCATCGCCGACCGCGCGGCCGCGGAGGGCGTCGAGATCCCCGAGTTCGCGCCCGAGACCGTGGCCGCGATCGACCCGCTGGTCCCGCCGTTCGCGTCGGTGCGCAACCCGCTCGACGTCACCGGCTACTTCCTGGCCAACCGGCGGACGTCGGCGCTCACCGCGGTCGACCACGCGCTGGCCTCGGCCGCGGCCGACCCGGGCCTGGACTTCGTCTTGTTCACCGGGCTGACCCTGCCGCAGGCCAGGCCCGATGAGCCCGCCGCCGCGGTGCTCGCCGAGCGCGCCGCCTGGCTCGGCGAGCGCATCGCGTCCGCCCCGATCCCGGTCATCTCGGTCGCGCATACCTGCGTGGACGTCAGCGAGTACGGCCGGGAGGTGCTGGACCGGGGCGGCATCCACCTGCTCGGCGGCATCGACCTCGGCATGACCGCGCTCGGTCATGCCCTGCGCTGGCTGGAGAACCGCGGCCGGGCGCAGGGCGCGGTCATCGGCGGCGGGCCGACGGGGAGCGCGGCCGGCGGCGCGCCCTGGTCCGAGGCGGCCGCGCGCGACCTGCTGGCCGGCTCCGGCGTCCCGGTCGTGCCCGGCGAGCTGGTGAACTCGGCCGGCGCGGCGGTGGCCGCGGCGCGGCGGCTCGGGCTGCCGGTGGTGCTGAAGGTCTGCTCCGCGCAGATCACCCACAAGTCAGACATCGGCGGGGTGGCGGTCGGGCTGCGCACCGAGGAAGAGGTCCGCGCCGCCTACGCGCGGGTCCGGGCGGCCGGCCAGGACGTTCCCGGCGCCCGGGTCGACGGCGTGCTGGTCAGCCCCATGCGCGCCGGCGGCCTGGAACTGATCGCGGGGGTGACCGTGGACCCGACGTTCGGCCCGGTCCTCGCGGTCGGCCTGGGCGGGGTCTGGGTGGAGGTGCTCGGGGACACCAGCCTGCGGGTGCTGCCGGTGAACCCGGGCGAGGTAAAGCGGATGCTCGCCGAGCTACGCGGCAGCGCGCTGCTGCGCGGCGCCCGGGGCAGTCGGCCCGCCAACCTGGACGCGCTGGCGGAGGTGATCTGCCGGCTCGGTGACGCCGCCGCGGCGCTGGACGGCTCGCTGCGCGCGCTGGAAGTGAACCCGCTGTGGGTCGACGGGGACCAGGTGGAGGCGCTCGACGTGCTCATCGTCACGGGAAGATCGGAGTCACGACCATGAAGCTGGCCGTCAGCGCGGAGCAGCGGGAGTTGCGCGATTCGGTGCGGCGGTTCCTGGCCGACCGGGCGCCGCTGCGGCGGGTGCGCGAGCTCATGGAGACCCCGGACGGAACCGACCGGCAGGTATGGCAGCAGGCCGGAACCCAGCTCGGCCTCCAGGGGATCGCGATCCCGGAGCGGTACGGCGGCGCCGGGTTCACCTTCGCCGAGCAGGCCATCGTGCTCGAGGAGCAGGGCGCCGCGCTATACGGGGGGCCGTACCTGGCCAGCGCGGTGCTCGCGGCCACCGCGCTGCTGTCAGCCTCCGACGAGGTAGCCCGGCGCGAGCTGCTGCCGGGCATCGCCTCCGGCCAGACCGTGGCCACGCTGGCCTTCACCGAGGATGACGGGTCATGGGAGCCCGATGCGATCCGGCTCGCCGCGCGCCACGACGGCTCGGGCAGCTGGCTGCTCGACGGGCATAAGAGCTTCGTCCTGGACGGCCACGCCGCGGACCTGATCCTGGTGGTGGCCACGGCCGGCGACGGCCTCTCGCTGTTCGCGGTCGACCCGGCCGCAGCGGGCCTGGACCGCCGGGTGCTGCCCACGCTCGACCAGACCCGCCAGCTCGCCCGGCTGGAGTTCGGCTCGGTGCCCGGCCGGCTGATCGGCGCCCCGGGAGAGGCCGCCGGGGTGCTGGCCCGGACCCTGGACGTCGCGGCGATCGCCCTGGCCGCCGAGCAGCTCGGCGGCGCCCAGCGAGCCCTGGACATGGCCGTCGGCTACGCCAAGATCAGGCACCAGTTCGGGCGGCCGATCGGCAGCTTCCAGGCCATCAAGCACCGCTGCGCCGACCTGCTGCTCGAGGTCGAGTCACTGCGCTCGGCGGTCGGCTACGCCGCGGCCGCGGTGGCCGAGGGCTCCGCCGAGGTCCCGGTCGTGGCCGCGCTGACCAAGGCCTACGCCTCGGACGTGTACTTCCACGTGGCGGCCGAGAACATCCAGATCCACGGCGGCATCGGCTTCACCTGGGAGCACGACGCCCACCTGTACTTCAAGCGGGCCAAGTCCAGCGAGCTGTTCCTGGGCGACGCCGCCTATCACCGCGAGCACCTGGCCCAGCGCATCGGCCTATAGCCGCGTCCCGGGCTCGCCGAACCACGCGCGCAGCGCCTCGGGCAGCCCGCCGGGCCTGGCCGGCCTGGCCGGCCGCCCAGGCGACGTACCCGTCCGGCCGGATCAGCATCGCGGCCGCGGGCGCGGGCGGGGCCAGCGGCCGCGCGGCGGTGACGCTGACCCGGCCGGGCCAGCCCGAGACCGCGCCGGCCAGCGCGCCGTTCGCGGAACCGCTGAGCTCGACCAGCACGCCCCGCGCGGGCCTGACCAGCTCGGCGACCCGGGTCACGGCGCCGCCGGTTTCCAGCCGCAGGTCCGGCGCGAACCGTCCGGCCAGCGGGTGTGGCCGCGCCGGCCCGTTATGGATCTCGTAGCGGACGTCGGAGCCCTCCATGATCATGCCGACGTGCCGCAGCGGCTCGGAGAACTGCATCAGCTCACCGAACAGCTCGCGCAGCGCCGCGGCGTACTCGTCGCTGCCCGACAAGGCCTTCTGCGCCCTGGTCTGCAGGATCGCCCGCTGACCGGCCAGGTGCCGCTCGGCGTGATAGGAGTCCAGCAGGTGCTCCGGGGCCCAGCCCGCGACCTGCGCGGCGAGCTTCCAGCCGAGGTTGACCGCGTCGAGCAGGCCGGCGTTCAGCGACCCCCCGGCGCCGAACAGGTGCGCGGCGTCGCCGGCCAGCAGCACCGGCCCGGCCCGGTACCGGTCCGCCTGCCGGCTGTTGCCCACGGTCCTGGTCAGCCACTGCGGGTCGGTCATCGGTACGTCGGCGCCGAGCACCCGGCGGGCGCTGGAGCGCAGCTCGTCGAGGGTCATCGGCGCGTCAGGACCGCCGTCCGGCGCCGACGAATCGTCCTCCCTGGTGAAGAAGATGAAGATGCCCGGCTTCGCGGTCTTGTCCAGTGCCGTCAGCGGGGCCAGCGAGTACGCGCCGCGCGGCGTCTGGGTCGTGATCATCAGCTGGACCCGGCCGACCCCGGGCACCTCCGCATGACCGCCGTCCGGGGTGGTCTGCACGGTCGGCAGGAACACCCGCCCGATCCGGGAGATCTCGGACGAGGTGACGCCGGGGAAGCCGATGCCGGCCTGCTTGCGCACCAGGCTGTGGGCGCCGTCGCAGCCCACCAGGTAGCGCGCGCGTACCTGGTAGTCGCCGTCCGGGCCGCGCACGTCCAGCGTGACCGGCGACCCGTTACCGGGCAAGGACAGCGCCAGCACCTCGTGCCCGCGCCGGACGCTGCCGCCGAGGTCGCGCAGCCACTCGTCGAGCACCCCCTCGAGCTTGCGCTGCGGTATCGCCAAGATGTGCAGCGGGCTGGTGCCGAGCCGGGAGAAGTCCAGCGGCACCGACCCGAACGGGAACTGCGGCACCGCCCCGGCGTACGTGGCCTGCGCCCGGAACCGCTCCGTCAGGCCCCGGTAGTCCAGCGTCGGCACGATCTGGCCGACCAGGCCGTTGCCCTTCGGGATCTGGCTGATCTCGGGCAGCCGCTCGAGCACCACCGGGTCGGCGCCGCCCAGCCGGAGCTCGGCCGCCAGCATCAGCCCGGTAGGGCCGCCGCCGACGATGACGACATCGGCGGTGGCCGTCGCGTCCGGCGTCGTCATGGCCGCAGCCTCCGCAACCGGCCCCGCGAGGTCCAGCCTTCCATGTCTGCCACCCTGGCGCATTCTCGCCTAAAGAGCAAATTTGCTCTTTAGGCAAGTTCGGGCTTAGGGTAGGCGGAATGGCCGGCCTGCGAGAGCGCAAGAAGCTCGCCACGCGCCAGGCGTTGAGCTCGGCCGCGCTCCGGCTGGCCATCGAGCGGGGCCTGGACAACGTCACGATCGAGGACATCACCACCGAGGCCGACGTGGCGCTGCGGACCTTCCGTAACTACTTCACCAGCAAATACGAGGCGGTGGCCGCGATCGGGGCGGACCGGGCCCGGCGGATCGGAATGTCGCTGCTCGAGCGGCCGGCCTCAGAGCCGCTGTGGGAAGCGCTGACCCACGCCGTGCTCGAGCACTACGAGGGCACCGATCAGGCGTTCAGCCGGGAGACGATGGCCGCGCTCAAGCAGGTCCTGCAGGCGCCCGCGATGCGCGGCGAGTACCTGAAGGTCAACTTCGAAATGCAGAACGCGCTCGCCGCGGCGGTCGCCGAGCGAACCCGAACCGACCTCGAGGCCGACATGTTCCCGCAAGTCCTGGCGGGTGCGGTCACCGCGGCTTCGCAGGTGGCCATCAGGCGCTGGTACGCCGCCGACCCGCCGGAGCCGCTGCGGCCGATCCTGGAGCGCGCGCTACGTCAGCTCGCCAGCGCCTGCTCGCAGCCTGCGCCGCGCGGCGGCTAGCAGGCGAAGGGATATTCACTGGTGAGGCCAGCCGGCACGTGGCAGCATGTTCGGTGCGACGACGGAGAGGAGGTGCGATCGATCATGACGACCAGATCTCGCGCCTCCGCACTCGGCTGACCGACGCCGGTCGCGGTGGCGCCGGTAACCAAGGAGCCATCCCATGACCGTCCGGATCAGGACCATCACGTTCGACTGCGCGGACCCGTACCTGCTGGCCGGGTTCTGGTCGCAGGTCACCGGCTACCAGGAAGACCCCGAGAACACCAACCATCCCGACGACCCGGAAGGCCTGCTGCTCGCGCCCGACGGGTCGGCCAGCCTGCTGTTCATCAAGGTGCCCGAGGGCAAGCAGGCGAAGAACCGGGTCCACCTGGACCTGGCGCCGCCCGCCGCTCCGCCCGGCACCCCGACCGACGTCACGGCCGACGTCCGGGACGCCGAGGTGGAGCGCGTGCTGGCCCTCGGCGCGACCCTCTTTGAAGATCACCGCAGGCCGGACCGCACCGGCTGGGTGGTACTCGCCGACCCGGAAGGCAACGAGTTCTGCGTCGAGCGCGGCGTCTCCGGCGGCTGACCTGCCCTACGGCGCGCTGACGCCGAGTTCCGCCAGCAGGTCCTGGGAGTAGGCGATCCGGCCGGTCAGGGTCTTCGGCTCGGCGTGGCAGAGCATCAGCGCGGCCTCGGCCATCACCGTGGGCGGCTCGGAGTTCGGGTCGCCCTCGGTGGTCAGGTGGTGGAAGATCGTGCCGGGCGTGGGCACGACCAGCGTCGGCGACAGCGCGTTGACCGCGATGTTGTCCTCGTACAGCTCGGCCGCCAGGCCGGTCGAGAACCGCTCGAGCGCCGCCTTGCACATGCCGTAGACCGTGGAGCTGCCGGCCAGCCGGCCGGGCGGCAGCGACGGGTGGCGGGCGGCGATCGAGGAGATGTTCAGGATCCAGCCGCGGCCGCGCTGCAGCATCCCGGGCAGCACCAGCTGGGCCAGCTGGAACGGCGCCTCGACCTGAACCGCGAACATGAGCTGGTAGCGCCGCGCGGTGAAGTCCGCGACCGGCGTGAAGTAGCTCACCGCCGCGTTGCTGACCAGGATGTCCGGCGCGCCCAGCAGCCGGGTGGTCTCCGCGACCAGGCGCTGCCGGTCCTCGGGCTTGGCCAGGTCGGCGGGTATCGCCAGCGCGGTCCCGCCGGCGCCGGTGATCGCCGCTACCGTGTCGCCGAGCGTGCCGGCCAGCGGCGACTGCCCCGGCTCGGTGGTCCGGGCGGCCACCGTCACGGCGGCACCCTCCGCGCCGAACCGCTTCGCGATCGCCGCGCCGATGCCCCTGCTCGCGCCGGTCACGATGGCGATCTTCCCGTCCAGGATTCCCACGCCCACCACTCCCTTGGTTGACACGGCGCAGACCGCACCCGAAAAATAATTTTGGAACGAAATTCTAGTAGCCGCCGCATGCGTCGGCACGGCCGCGCGATACGGAGGTCAGGATGCCTTTCGACCACAGCCTCGTCGGCGCGCCCAGCGAGCCGCAGGAACGCTCGTGGACGTCCACCGACGCGCTGCTGTACGCGATCGGGGTCGGGGCCGGCCTGGGCGACCCGCTCGGTGAACTCGAGTTCACCACCGAGAACAGCGAGGGCGTACGGCAGCAGGTGCTGCCGACCTACGCGGTGCTGGTGGCGCAGCCGCGGACCGGCCGCCGCCTGGGCGACTTCGACCGCGCGATGCTGGTGCACGCCGAGCAGGCGTTCGAGCTGCACCGCCCGCTGCCGGTCAGTGGCACCGTGCGCACGGTCTCCACCGTGACCGGCATTTACGACAAGGGCTCGGGCGCGCTGGTGGCCAGCGAGAACGTGGCCGTGGACGCGGCGACCGGCGAGAAGCTCGTGACGTCCGTCAGCGGCGCGTTCATCCGGGGCGAGGGCGGGTTCGGCGGCGAGCGCGGGCCGAGCGACCGCTGGCAGCGGCCGGACCGCCCGCCCGACCATCAGGTGGTGCAGCCGACCAGGCCGGAGCAGGCGCTGCTGTACCGGCTGTCCGGCGACCGGAACCCGCTGCACGCGGACCCGAAGTTCGCGGCCCGGGGCGGGTTCAGCCGCCCGATCCTGCACGGCCTGTGCACCTACGGGTTCACCGGCCGGGCGCTGCTGCACGCGCTGTGCGGCTCGGACCCGGCCCGGTTCCGGTCGATGTCCGGCAGGTTCAGCCGCCCGGTGCTGCCCGGCGACACGCTCACGGTGTCCATCTGGCGGGAGGACGACGGCGGCGACACGGCCCTGTTCCAGACGGCCACGCAGGACGGGACCGTGGTCATCGACCACGGCCGGATGCGGTTCCGGGCGCCGGCCGACACGCCTGCCGACGCCGCTGCCGACGCGGCGGGGGCGTGATGGCGGCGCGGGCCGCCGCGATCGCCGGCATCCACGAGTTCTCCAAGCGCACGGCGGGCGGCCTGAGCGCGCTGCAGATCAAGGCCGAGTGCGCCGCGCGGGCGCTGGAGGACGCCGGACTCACCTGGGCGGACGTGGACGCCGTCTACGACGCCAGCGAGACCGGCCGGGTGGCTGGCCTCACGATCGCTGAGTACTTCGGCGTCACGCCCCGGGTCCTCGACACCACCATGGTCGGCGGCAGTTCCTACGAGTTCCACGCCGCGCACGCCGCCCGGGACATCGCGGCGGGCAAGGCGGACGTCGCCCTGCTCACCTACGGGTCCACGGCACACAGCGACTCGCGGGCCATCGGCACCGGCGCCCGCGCCGGATCCGAGGCGCAGCCCGCCGCCAATATGGAGCGTCCCTACGGGCTGACCCTGATCGGCAACTACGCGATGGTGGCCCGGCGGCACATGGCCCAGTACGGCACCACCCCCGAGCAGCTGGCCGAGATCGCGGTCACCACCCGCCGGCACGCCATGCGCAACCCGCAGGCGGTCGCCGGGCTCACCGACCTCGGCTTCCGCAGCGTCCGCGAGATCACCGTGGACGACGTGCTCGGCTCCCGGCTGATCGCCGACCCGCTGCACCTGCTGGAGTGCTGCATCGTCTCCGACGGGGGCGGGGCGGTCGTGATCGTGTCGCCGGCCGTGGCGGCGGGCATCCGGATCCGGCCCGCCTGGATCCTCGGCACCGGCGAGGCGCTCGGCTACCCGGCCAGCGGCGCCGACATCACCACCACCGCGGCGGTGCGCTCCGGGAAAGAGGCTTTCGGCCAGGCGGGCCTGCGGCCCGAGGAGATGGACATCGCGATGATCTACGACTCGTTCACGATCACCGTCCTGGCCATCCTGGAGGACCTCGGGTTCGCGAAGAAGGGCGAGGGCGGCCCGTTCGCGGCCGGCGGCCGCCTCGGGTTCGACCAGCCCGGGGGCCCGGCGCTCAACACCGACGGCGGGGGACTGTCGTCCAATCACCCGGGCATGCGCGGCATCTTCCTGCTCATCGAGGCCACCCGCCAGCTGCGCGGGGAGTCGACCTCCCAGGTGCCGGGGGCCCGCCTGGCCGTCGCGCACGGGAACGGGGGACAGCTGGCCACGCGCCACGCGGCCTGCACGATCGTCCTGGGCACGGACGGAGCAGCGGGGTGAGCGCGATGCCAGACCCGGTCCGCCCGCTGCCGGTGTTCCCCGAGCCCGACACCGAGCCGTTCTGGGCGGCGACCGCCGAGCACCGGCTGACCTACCAGGCCTGCCCGGCCTGCGGCCAGGTCGTCTTCCACCCGCGCCGGCACTGCCCTGGCTGCCTGCGCGGCGACCCGGAGTGGCGGGACTCGGCCGGCCGCGGCACGGTCTACACGTTCACCGTGATCCGGCAGAACGGGCACCCGTTCTTCCGGGCCCGCATCCCGTACGTGGTCGGGCTCATCGACCTGGACGAGGGCTTCCGGATGATGGCCGAGATCGCGGCGGACCCGGACGCGGTGCACGTGAACCAGCGCGTCACCGTCGGCTGGGAAGACCACCCCGGGCTCAGCGTCCCCGTATTCCGCCCCGAGTAGGACTCGCAACGGGCCGCGGCGGAGTCAGCCGAGCAGGCGCCGCAGCAGCTCGTCGATGGCCTGCTCGCCGGACTTCATCGCGGCCTGCGGGTCATCCGACCGGGCGACCAGCAGCGCCACCTCGTTGACCGAGGCGAGCAGCACGTGGGCCAGCGTGTCGACCATCTCCGGCTGCAGGCGCGCCTGCGGGGCCGCGGCCTGCAGCACCAGCCTGATCGCGCCGAAGGCGTGGCGTTCCTCCATCGCCCGCCACCGCTCCCAGCCGAGCACGGCCGGGCCGTCGATGAGCAGGATCCGCTGCACCACGGGATCGCCCGCGAGCCGGACCCACGCGAGGAACCCGGCGCGCAGCGCGGCCACCGGCCCGTCCGCGTCGGCCGTGGCGGCGATGGTCTGGGTACCGACCGTGGTCTCGACGTCCTCGGCCACCGCCTCGAACAGGGCCTCCTTGCTCGCGAAGTGGTGGTAGAGCGAGCCGCGGCTGACCCCCGCCTCGCGCAGCACCGCCTCGATTGAGGTGTCCTCGTAGCCGCGCTCGGCGAACATGCGCCGGGCGCGACCGCGATCAGCTGGCTCCGCGTCGCCTCCCCGCGGACGACGTTCTTGTTCGGTCGGTCCATCATCTCTCCTTGACAAACCGACTGTCGGTTTGTTGAACTAGACCGACAGTCGGTCTTATGACCTAGGTTACCGCCCTCAGGAAGGCCAGCACCATGCGACTACAGGAACTCGACGCCCACCGGCACACCGTAACGACCCGTTCCGGCGATATCAGCTACCTCGACATCGGGACCGGGCCGGTCGCGCTGTTCGTGCACGGCATCGCCACCAATGCCTACCTCTGGCGCAACGTCATCGACGGGCTGGCCGGCGGCACCACGCAGCGCCGCTGCATCGCCCTCGACCTCCCGCTACACGGCCGCAGCCCGGTGACCCCCGGGCAGGACCTGTCCGTCGCCGGGCTGGCCTCGGTCCTCGACCGGACTTCTGCGACGCGCTCGGGCTCGACGGGATCGACCTGGTCGCCAACGACACCGGCGGCGCCATCGCCCAGGTCTTCGCCGCCCGCCATCCGCAGCGGCTGGCCACGTTCACCCTCACCAACTGCGACGCCAGCGACAACCTGCCGCCCGAGGCCTTCCAGCCGATCGTCGAGCTCGCGGCGGCGGGCACGCTCGCGCCGACCTCCCTGGCGCTGCTTGACGACCTCGACGCGGCCGTCCAGGTGGCCTTCGGTACCACCTACGAGGATCCGCAACGGGCCGACCGCGAGGTGATCCGGTCGTACCTGGAGCCGTGTTTCGGCACCCTGGAACGCGGCCGCGAGTTCGAGCGGCTGCTCCTGGCCCTGGATCCGGGGGACCTGCGGGCGGTCGAGCCGCAGCTCCGGGAGCTCACGGTGCCCACGCTCGTGGTCTGGGGGACCGGGGATGAGAACTTCGACGTGTCCTGGGCCTACTGGCTGCGCGACACCATCCCGGGCGTGACCCGGGTCGTGACGGTCGACGGCGCCCGGGTGTTCTTCCCCGAGGAGCGCCCCATGGACCTGGTGCCCCACCTGGAGCAGCACTGGACCGAGGCCGCGGTCCGGGTGTGATCAGGCGGTGCCACCGCCTGGATCGCCTGGGTCACCGGGGCGCAGCTGGCGGCGCAGGCCCTCGACGTCGGCCAGCGGCCCCAGGTGACGCAGCTTGTCCGGGTTGATGACCGAGCGGATCGTCTGCACCTGGCCGTCGGCGATGTCCAGGGCGAACACGTTGATCAGCCGCCCGGCCGGGTCGAGGACCAGCGCCCCCGGCTGGCCGTTGACCTCGGCCGGGCGGATCACCACCCCGGCCTGGCGCATCTGCTGCGCCAGGCCGACCAGGAGCCGGCCGACGTGGTCGCGCCCGGTGATCGGGCGCGGCCAGGACGGCCGCGTCCCGCCGCTGTCGCCGTACACCACGGCGTCCTCGGCGAGCATCGTGACCAGGCCGTTCATGTCCCCGTCGCCGACGGCCGCGAAGAACCGGGCGGCCAGTTCCTCGCGCTTACGGCGGGAGGCCTCGAAGCGGGGCTTGTGCTCGCCGACGTGGCGCCGGGCCCGCAGCGCGAGCTGACGGCAGTTGTCCTGGCTCCGGCCGACCACCCGGGCGATCTCGTCGTAGCCGTAGCCGAACACGTCGCGCAGCAGGAACACGCCGCGCTCCGCCGGCGACAACCGCTCCAGCAGCAGCAGGAACGCCATCGACAGCGAGTCGGCCTGCTCGGCCAGGCGGCTCGGATCGGCCGCCACGTGGTCAGCGAACAGCGGACCGCCGCCCCGCTGCACGTCACCGGTCAGCAGCGGCTCGGGCAGCCACTCGCCCAGGTACGCCTCGCGCCGGGCCCGCGCGGAGCGCAGGTAGTCGATGCACAGCCGGGTGGTCACCGCGGAGAGGTACGCCTTCGGCGAGTCGATCCTGGCGGCCCCGTCAGCCTCTCCGCCCGCCGTCTCCTGCGGCCCGGACTGCGCCCGGTGGTAGCGCAGGAACGCCTCCTGGACGATGTCCTCGGCCTCGCTGACGCGGCCGACCATCCGGTAGGCGATCGCGAACATCAGCGGCCGGAGCTCGGTGTAGACGTCGGCGGTGCTCAACTCCTGCCCTCCCGTCGGCTCGGCGGCGCTGGCTGGGCTAGGCGGCACCCGGCTGAGCGGCGCCCGGCTGGGCGGCGCCCGGCTGGGCGGCACGGGGCGCAGGCTCGGCCGCGGTGAGCCCGCTGGCAAAGCCCTGCTGCCAGCTCGGCCACGCGGGCCGCCAGCGGAGTTCCCGCTTCGCCTTCGCGTTGGACGAGCCCCGGATCTGCGTCATCATCGAGACTCCCACCTCGCCCGCGGCCAGGCGGCCGAGCCACGCCGGCACCCGGCGCGGCGGCTTCGCGCCCACCGAGCGGGCCAGGAACGGCAGCCACTCCGCCACGCTAGCTGGCTCGTCGTCGACCACGTTGTAGACGCCGGGGGCGCCACGCTCCAGCGCGGCCACGGTCGCGGCGGCGGCGTCGTGGATGTGCAGGAACGACCAGATCCCCGCCCCGTCGCCGATGACCGGCACCCGCCGCTTCCTGACCAGGCCAACCAGGTCGTCGGAGGCGCCCGGCCCGTAGAAGGACCCGTACCGGAGCACGACCGGGTGCATCGCCGTGGCCGCCAGCACCGTCCGCTCCAGGCGGCTGATCGCGGCGAGCGTCTCCCGCTGCCAGGCGGGCGGATCCGGGTCCAGCGGGTCGTCCTCGCTCTTCACCGGGGTGCCGGCGCGGATGTTCGTCCAGCCGGTGTAGGACTGGGCGACGAAGCGCCGGGCGCCTGCCGCGGCGGCCGCGGCGAGCAGGTGATCGGTGCCCTCGGTCCGCAGCCGGTTGGTGACGGCGAACGTCTTGTCGAAGTGACGCAGGCCCGGCGCGCCCGCCAGCGATGTCATCTGGTGGATGACGGCCTCTGGCTCGGCCCGCGCCACCGCCTCGCCGACGGCCATGGCGTCCAGCCCGTCGGCCACCACGGGCTCGGCGCCGAGCTCGCGCAGCAGCGCCAGCTTGCCGGGGCTCCGGGTCGTCGCGGTCACCTGGTGCCCCTGCGCGGCTAGCTGGGGCAGCAGTTGCCGCCCGATCGCCCCGGTCGCTCCGGCCACGAATACTCGCATGGTGAGTCCTTTCGCCTCTCTGCCTCTCCCGCCCCTCCCACCCGCTGACGGACTCTGAGACGAGAGCGGGCGCCCGCCCGTGACAGGCCGGGCGGTGAACCACCGGGACCTGACGCCCCGTGAGATAAGGGGAAGGCGAGGAGGTGTCGTGGACCCGGAACTCGGCGCGGCCGGGCAGCCGCTCGGGGGCGGCTGCTCTCCCCCGGCCGCGCCGCCGGGCGCGTACCAGGGCCCCCCGCCGCCGTACCCGTATCCCGGGCCGTCCGCCTACCCCGGCGCCGCGGCCCCGCGGCGGGACAGGCGGCGGCGCGGGCTGATGCTCGCCGTCACGGCGGCGGTCGCGGTCGTGGTCGGCGCGGCCGCGGCCGTGACGCTGCTCGGGAAGACCGAGTCACCCGCCACGATGGCACGCCAGGCGGGGCAGGCCCTCGCGTCCGCCCCGGCCCTCACCCTCACCGGCACCATCGCCGGGCAGGACGCGATCCTGACCGTGACCAGGGCGGGCACGGTCGAGGGCCGCTACACCCAGAACGGGAACCCGGTGACCCGCGTCACGATCAACGGCGTGACCTACCTCAAGGCGCCCACCGCGTTCTGGCGGTCCGTGGTCCTGGATCCGGTTTCCGCCCAGCAGGCGGGCGGGAACTGGGCCAAGGCCCTCGGCAACGCCGTCAACATGACCTTCGACTCGCTCACGCCGGGCCAGATCGGCCGCGCGCTGGAGCACGCGGGCAACAACCCCCGCGCCGCCGCCGTCACGCTCGGCGGGACCAAGGTGATCAGGCTCACCGAGCAGGGCACCGGCTACTACATCTCGGCCGGCGCCCGAACCGGCTGCTGCGCGTCAGCGGGGTCAGCGGGGCCACGCCCTATTCCTTTGACGTCACGCCGCTCACGTCGGCCACCGTCGGCCCGGTCTTCACCGCCTTGCACGCCGACGTCCGGGCGCTGCGGGGCGCCGTCGACCCCGGGGCCATCGTCACCCAGGTGCAGGAGCTCCGGTTCCACTCCGACTGCAACGCCGTGGTGTCGTGCACGGTCAGCGGCAAGGTGTCGGTGAACGACCCCACCACCCCGACGGTCCTGCTCAAGATGACCGTCGACTTCTCGGGCACCGAGCACGGCGCCGCGTTCGCGTCCTGCAGCGACACGGTTCCCGTGGCGCAGGGGGCGACCGCGACGCCCGCCTGCGGGCTGAGCGGTCCGGTATGGTCCGGGTGGTTCACCTCCCATACCCGCAACTTCTTCACGTGGGCCGACGCGCACTTCGAGGCGACCATGAACTCGGCCCGCGACATCACCCGCCTGCAGCACGAACTGGATCAGCAGCAGAGCGCCTGAACGGTCGGGGCACGCTGCGGTCTCGCAGCGTGCCCCGACCGGGGCGGGGTCAGGCCACGGCCGGCTCCGGGGCGCGGTCGCGGATGACGACCAGGACGATCAGCAGCGCGAGGACGTCGAAGACCGCCGCGAGCGTGAACGCGCTGGCCATGCCGTGCACGATGACCTGCTGGTGCGCCTGCGCCAGCGAGGTCAGGCGCGCCGCCGGGTGCCCGATCGCGTTCCTGGTGGCGGTGGCGAACGCGGTGACCAGGATCGCCAGCCCCAGCGACCCGCCGACCTGCTGGGTCACGTTGACCATGCTGGACGCGGCCCCCGAGTCCTGCGGCCGCACGCCGGCCAGTGAGGCCATGGTCAGCGGCACGAACGCCACCCCCATCCCGGCGCCGAGCAGCAGCATCGGGCCGAGCACGCCGGACACGTAGTCGGTGCCCGGCGAGATCCGGGACAGCCAGGCCATCCCGGCCACCGCGGGCAGCAGGCCACCATGAGCGGCTTGGCGCCGAACCGGGCCAGCAGCCGGGGAGACAGGCGCGACACGGCGAACAGCGCGGCGGTCATCGGAAGGAACGAGAACCCTGCCTCCAGCGGGCTGAACCCGAGGATGTCCTGGACGAACTGGGTGAGGAAGTAGAACATCCCGAACATGCCGGCCACGAGCAGCAGCCGGGTGAGGTATGAGCCGGCGCGCCCGCGGTCGGCGAACAGCCGCAGCGGGGTGATCGGCTGGACGGCCCGGGACTCGTTGACCAGGAACGCCGTCAGGAGCACGGCGGCCGCCGCGAACGCGGCCAGGGCCATCCGGTCGCCCCAGCCGTGCGAGGCGGCCTGGATGAAGCCGTAGACGAGCGAGGTCATGCCGAGGGTCGAGGTGAGCGCGCCCACCATGTCGAACCGCCCGGGCTGGCGCTGCGACTCGGGCAGGAACAGCGGCGCGGTGAGGGCGACGGCGATGCCGATGGGCACGTTGACGAACAGCACCCAGCGCCAGGACACCCACTCGGTGATCACGCCGCCGAGGACCAGGCCGACTGACCCGCCGCCCATGGCGACCCCGGTGTAGATGCTGAGCGCGCGGGTCCGCTCCCGGCCCTCGGCGAAGCTGGCCGCGATCAGCGCCAGCACGGCGGGGGAGGCGAACGCGCCTCCGACGCCCTGGGCGGCGCGGGCGGCGAGCAGCCAGGCCGCGGAGGTGGCGAGGCCGCCGGCCAGCGAGGCGGCGGTGAACAGCGCGATCCCGGCGATAAAGACCCGGCGCCGGCCGAGGATGTCACCGGCTCGCCCGCCGAGCAGCAGCAGGCCGCCGAAGGTCAGCGTGTAGGCGTTGAGCACCCAGGACAGGTTGGGCTCGGAGAAGTGCAGGCCGCGGGCGATGCTCGGCAGGGCGATGTTCACCACGGTCATGTCGAGGATGATCATGAGCTGGGCGCCGAGCACGAGGGCCAGGGCGATTCCCCGGCGGTCTTGGCGGCGGGTAGTGCGCTGTCGTCCGGCGGTCGTGACCTGCGCTATGGACGAAGTCGACATTGATCCCCTTCTGGAGAGAAGCTGTGGGCGGGCCGTACGGGCGGGAATGTCCGCGAGCCTGGCCCGCGTTGGCTACCATGTAAGTGGAGGTCGCCTCCGATAACTATACGGAGGTACCCTCCGCTTTGCAACTCGAATTATGGTGATGACTGATGAGGGCGTCAGGTGAGGGCCGATGAGCAGGACCGGGGTGCCCGGCTCGATCCGGGCCGGCACGGCGGCCCAGGCCCGCGACGGCGTGGCGGCCCAGGACCGGGACGCCGCCCCGGCGGCGACGCCGCGTCCGATGCGCGCCGACGCCCAGCGCAACTACGAGCGGCTGCTGAGGGCGGCGGCGGCCGCGTTCGCCGAGCACGGCGCGGACGACGTATCGCTGGAGGAGATCGCGCGCCGGGCCGGCGTCGGGATCGGCACGCTCTACCGCCACTTCCCGACCCGCCAGGCGCTGCTGGAGGCCGTCTACCGCGAGCAGGTCGAGGCGGTCCGCGCCGCGGCCGAGGAGCAGCTGCAGTCCGATGCGCCCGGTGAGGCGCTCGCGGCGTGGCTGCGGGTCCTGGTCGATTTCAGCAGCACGAAGCACAGCCTGACTACGGCGCTGCTGGCCACGATGGACAAGGACTCCGACCTGCTGTCGTCCTGCTCCGCGGTCATCCGCGGGGCGGCGGAGGCGCTCCTCGCCCGCGCGCAGGAGGCCGGGGCGGTACGCGCGGACGCCGACGCCAAGGACCTGATCAGGCTGGTGCACGCGGTCAACCTCGCGGCCCAGTACGGGCCCGCCGACCCCGGCCAGCGGGACCGGATGCTCGGGTTCATCCTGGACGGCCTGCGCCCGCAGCCGGGTCAGCACTAGGGCGTGCTGCTCAAGGCTCGTCGGTAGCGGAACGCGGCCGTGATGGCGCCTGTCTCAGGCGGCGGAGCGCTCGCTGAGCGGGCGGCGGCGCAGCTCCGTCTTCTGGATCGCCGGCGGCACGTAGGCCTGGTCGAGGGTGCCGATGTCGGTTCCGGGCGGGACGATCTCATCGATCCGGTCGAGGACATCGTCGGACAGGGCGATGTCCATCCCCGCGAGCAGGTCGTCGAGCTGCTCCATGGTGCGGGCACCGAGCAGCGCGCACGTGACATCCGGGTGTGAGATCGCGAACGCCATCGCGAGGTGGGGCATCGACAGTCCGGCTTCTTCGGCGAGCGGGATCAACTGCTCCACCGCGTCCAGGCGCCGCTCATCGCTGAACGCCGTGTGGAACTTCGCGCGAGTGACGTCGGTGTCCTGTCCGCGACGGACCCGGCCGGTGAGCATACCCTGACCGAGCGGTCCCCAGGCCAGAATGCCCATGCCGTAGCGCTGCGCGACCGGAAGGACCTCACGCTCGATGCTGCGGTTGAGGATCGAGTACGGCGGCTGCTCGGTACGGAACCGCTCCAGGCCGCGCCGTTCCGCCACCCAGTGCGCCTCCACGAGGTTCGAGGCCGGCATCGTCGAGGTTCCGAACGCACGGATCTTGCCGCCGCGGACGAGATCGGTCAGCGCAGAAAGCGTCTCCTCGATATCCGTGTCGGGATCGGGGCGCTGCATCTGATACACGTCGATGTGATCGGTCTGGAGGCGGCGCAGGGAGTTCTCGGCGGCCGTGGTGATCCACCGCCGGGAGGCACCCCGCTGGTTCGGGTCGGTACCCATGGGGCGGCTGAACTTCGTCGTGAGGACCACGTTGTCACGGCGGCCCTTGAGGGCCCGGCCGACAACCTCCTCCGAGTCTCCGTACGCGTCAGCGGTGTCGACGAGGTTGATGCCCGCGTCGAGCGCCTTGTGGATGATCCGGATCGAGTCCTCGGGGTCGGAGTTGCCGATCTGAGTGGCGAACATGAGCGCGCCGAGCGCGTAAGGGCTGACCTTGATGCCGGTGCGGCCAAGGTTCCGGTACCGCATGAGGGTCCTCCAGACGTGAGCGTGACGTGTGCCGACGACGTTACGGCCCGGGAAGTCCTCACGACCATCGCCCTCATCAGTCAGCCGGTTCCCGGCGAGCAACCGAGCTTCAATCAGCACATGACACGGGTGTTCATGGAGGGACTGGGCCGTGCCGCCCAAGCTGGTGTTGAGCCAGCGGAGGGTGGCGGCCAGGCCGAGTGCGGCGTGGCCGTTGCGGACGGTCTCGCCTGAGCGCACGGCGATGCCGCGCCGCCTGTCACCAGGCGACGCGGCCCAGGGCCGGATTCAGCGCCACGGAACGGCCAGACGGATCGACGCTGGCGGGCAGGTCCTCGGCCGGGACCGGCGGCCCGAAGACCAGGCGCGCAGGCACCTGGCCAGGCCCAGACCGGCCAGGCCACGTCGGACGGCGGGTCGAGCGTCGGCCCGCTGCGGGCCTTCACCGAGGCGTCCGCGATCGGGACCCGCCACAGGCCGGTGTCCGGCAGTTCATCGAGAGTGAGCTGGCGGAGCTGCTCCCACCGGCCCGGCGCGAGGTGCTCGACCAGCGCCCGCATCCCGGTGATCTTCTCGTCGGGCTCGGTGACCTCGGCGGCCTCGCCGTGAACGGTGACCGACCGGTAGTTCACCGAGTGGCTGCGGGCCGACCGGGCCAGCACCAGCCCGTCGAGCACGGTGGCGGTCACGCAGACGGGGCTCGCGCGCCGCATGTCGCGGAACAGTCCCGCCGCGGCCGAGCCGTGCAGGACCAGCGTGTCGCCGAGCCGGGCGTGGGCCATCGGCAGGACCACCGGGCGCCCGTGGCGCACGGTGGCCACGTGGCAGAACGGCGCCGCGTCCAGCACCGCGTGCACGGCCGCGACGTCGTAGCGGGCGCGATCGGGGTGGCGGCGCACTCGCGCCAGCCGCGACGGCTCGGTCACGGCCGGGACGCTAGTTCCCCGCCCGCGGCTCGTTCCTCCCGCGCGGCGAGCCGCTCCTCGAGAAGGCGCTCCACCCCCGGCCACTCCGGCGCCGTGATCGAGTAGCGGGCCGAGTCCCGCGGGGCGAGGTCGGTGGCCAGCCGGTGGGCCCGGAGGATGCCCTCGAACTGCGCCCCGATCCGCTCCATGGCCCTCCGCGACCGCTCGTTGCGCGCGTCGGTATGCAGGCACACCGACGCTACCTGCCAGGTCTGGAACGCGTACCTGAGCATGAGCAGCTTCATCTCGGTGTTCGCCGCGGTGCCGATCGCCGGGCGGGCGAGCCAGGTGTAGCCGATCTCGCACGTGTCCGGGCCGTCGCCGCGCGGGCACCGGGGGTGGTCGGGCGGCCACGCCCACCACTCCAGGTCAAAGAACCTGGTGGAGCCGATGACCGTGCCGTCCTGCGCCCGCAGGACGGCGAACGGCACCGCCGTGCCCGCGTCCCGCTGGGCCAGCGCGGACTCGATAGAGGCCGCGGCTGCGGCCCGGCCCTGCGGCACCGGGCTCAGCCGGTAGAGCGAAGGGTCGATGGCGGCCGCGTCGGCCAGGCCGGCGGCATGCCGGCGCTGCAGCGGCTCGAGCCGGACGTGCCAGGCCGTCAAGCTCGGGGAGCGTGATCATCGCGGGGCCTCCCTGGGGAGTGGCGGCGGGCGGTATGGACTGCTCATCTGCGCGCCTCCGGCACGACACATTGACTACCAAGTACGTTACAGGACATAATTTATTTATGCTGATACAATATCGGCCGCAGGGACGGAACGCCAGCCAGATATCCCGCGACGTGGAGACCGCGGTCCGCGAGGGCCGGGTCGCGCCCGGCGTGGCGCTGCCTCCGGTGCGGGGGCTGGCCGCGGAGCTGGGGCTGAGTCCGGTGACCGTGGCCGCTGCCTACCGCGAGCTGCGCGAGAAGGGGATCGCCCGGGGGAATGGCCGCGCCGGGACCCGGATCACCGGAGCCCCGCCGATCGGCCCCCGGCCGCAGCTCGTGGTGCCGGCCGGGGTGCGCAACCTGCTTGCGGGCAGCCCCGATCCGGCGCTGCTGCCGAGCCTGCCTGCGGTGACGCCGCCGCCCCGGCTCTACGGCGATCCCCCGGTTCTGTCGCGGCTGGGCCGCCTAGCCGCCGAGCGGCTGCGGGCCGACGGCATCGACCCGCAGCACCTGGCCGTGGTGGGCGGTGCGCTCGACGGCGTGGAACGGGTGCTGCAGGCCTGGCTGCGGCCGGGTGACCGGGTGGCCGTGGAAGACCCCGGCTACCCTCCCGTGCTCGACCTGCTGACCGCGATGAACCTGGGTGCCGTGCCGGTAGCGGTGGACGAGTTCGGCGTCACGCCGGGCGCGCTGCGGGACGCGCTCGACCGCGGCTGCCAGGCGGCGCTGTTCACGCCCCGGGCCCAGGCCCCGACCGGCGCGGCGTGGGACGCCGGGCGAGCTGGCGAGCTGGCCGCGCTGCTCGCGGCCCGGTCCGGCGTCGGGATCATCGAGGACGACCACGCAGGCCCGGTCTCCGGAGCCGCGGCCCACACCGTCGCGAGCAGCGCGCAGCGGTGGGCGGCCATCCGTTCGGTCTCCAAATCCCTCGGCCCTGACCTCCGGCTGGCCGTGCTCGCGGGCGACGCCGTCACCGTCTCCCGGGTCGAGGGCCGGCAGGCGCTCGGCACCGGCTGGGTGAGCGGGCTGCTCCAGGAGACCGTGGCCGAGCTGTGGGCGGACCGCGCCACCGGCCGGCTGCTCACCCGGGCCGCCGCCGAGTACGCCCGCCGCCGCCGCGGCCTGATCGGCGCGCTGGCCCGCCGCGGCGTGCCGGCCACGGGGCGGTCCGGGCTCGCGGTCTGGGTCCCGGTGGCCGACGAGCCCGCCGTCACCGGCGGGCTGCTGGAACGCGGCTGGGCGGTAGCGCCAGGGGAGCGGTTCCGGATCGCCAGCCCGCCGGGGATCCGGATCGGCACCGGGACGCTGACCGGCGAGGAAGCCTCCCGGCTGGCGGCCGATATCGCCGAGTGCCTGGCCCGCCCGGCCTCGCCGCAGCGACTAGCGATCTTTGGGCGCACAAAAGGGCCGCCCGGGCTCATGAGCCCGGGCGGCCCTCCGTGGTCGGGCGGCGACCGTGTCAGGCCGCCGCCCTGATCA
>CAWIDQ010000005.1:0-31076 GCA_963834695.1 uncultured Actinomycetota bacterium | reverse complement strand
AGCGAAGGAGCGCCCGTGAACCTGCTTCCGGATCGTCGAGATCGCGCCGGGTCCCGGCGACGACGGGCCCAGCGCGGAACACGAGGAGTTCCAAGGCGCCCACGCCACGGACACGCTCGACTACGTCACCGTCCTGAGCGGTCGCGTGACGCTCGTGGTGGGCGGCACCGAAGTGACGCTCGGGCCCGGGGACTGTGTCGTTCAGCAGCCGGGCGTCCCGCACGACTGGCAGAACCGCTCGTCCGAGCGGGCCGTCATGGTCGGCACCCTGCTCAGCGCGAGGTAGCGGCGCGACTGGCCGTTATGGATAGCGAGCGTCAACAGTAGTGGTGACGCGTCCGGTGGTGACGTCGTACACGCCTTCGTGAAGATCCTTAGTCAGGCATCGCTGCCCGGCGCGTCGTTGTTCTGGCCCAGGCTCAGTGACTTGTACGCCTGGTCCAGGATCGACGCGGAGCGCTCGAGCATCGTGCGCTCTTGTTCGGACATGGTCAGCACGAGCCGGCGGGCGATCCCGCCGCGTCCGACGATGCAGGGAAGGCTGAGCGCCACCGGGCCGATTCCGTACTCTTCAGCCGCGAGCACGGAAACCATGAAGATCCGCTTTTCGTCGCGGACGATGGCGCGCACGATCCGGGCCACCGCCGCCGCCACGCCGTAGCTGGTGAATCCCTTGTGCTCGTGGATGCTCCGGCCGCGGTCACGGACCGCGGCCCCCAGATCTTTTTGGATCATCGGCAGCGAGACGCCGTCGGGCAGGCCATATTGCTCGAGCATGATCGCCCCTACGGTCACGCTGGACCAGACGGGGAACGAGCTGTCGCCGTGCTCGCCGATGACGTAGGCGTGCACCGAGTCCTGGTCGACGCCGAGGAGCTTGCCGAGCTGATGACGCAGACGCGCCCCGTCCAACACGGTCCCGCAGCCGAAGATCAGGCGGGGCGGCCGAGCGGAAGCCTCGATCGCGATGCGGGTGAGCACGTAGACCGGGTTGCTCACCAAGATCACTACCGCGTCCGGGCAGAACCGGTCGAGCTCACGCACCGCGCGGGCGATGATGCCGGCATTGACCGAGACCAGGTCCAGCCGGGTCTGGCCGACCGTCCGCGTGGGCCCCACGGTGATCACCACCACGTCAGACCCGGCCAGATCGTCATAAGAGCATCGGTCGGAACGATCTCCATCTCCGACAGCAGCGGCACCGCGTCGCCGATGTCCCAGGCCTGCCCCTCCGCCACGGCCAGATCGCGGTCGTAGAGCACGACCAGATCACACGCCCGCAGCAACACCAGCGCGTTCGCGATAGCTGAGCCGACGTGCCCGGCCCCCAGGACCGACACCTTCATACGAGCCTGATCCATGCGCCCACCCCCGCGACCACCGCGTACCGGCCCGACCTACATTCGGTGGTGGTCGCTGCCGTCGGCCGGGGAGCGGGCTGCCGGTGTGCGGCAGCCCGCCCGGCCCAGGTCACTGCTGGAGGACGACCTCGATCTTGAGGCTGATCTGCACCTTGTCGCCGACCACGGCGCCGCCGCCGGCCCATCGCCCGATGCCGAAGTCGCCGCGGTTGATCTGCGCAGTCGCGGAGAAAGCAGCCCGCTGGCCGCCGCTGCCGTCCGGGCCGAACCCCTTCGCCCCGACGGCGAGCGGCACCTGCCGGGTGACGCCGTGCAGGCTCAGCTCACCGTCGATGATCCAGCCATCTCCGCTCGGGCAGATGCCGGTGGAGCGGTAGCTCATCGTCGGGTACGTCTCCACCTCGAAGAAGTCGGCGGAGCGGAGGTGGTCATCGCGCCGCTCGTTGCCGGTGTCGATGGACGCGAGGTCGATCTTCGCGGTGACGGACGAGCAAAGCGGGTCCTCGCTGGTGACGATCGTGACGTCGTGGCTGGTGAACTGGCCGCGTACCTTGCCGGCCATCAGCATGCGGACGGAAAGGCCGATCTCGGAGTGCGCCGGGTCGGCTTTCCAGATGCCGACCAGGTAGCCGGGTGCCGCGACGGTCGCGGGGGTAGAGTTCATGGCTTCCTCCCTGAGGGTCGTGCCGCTAGGCCGCGTGGGCGGTGATGGCTTCCTGCGTGGCGGGCCGGGCCGAGGCGTCCGCGGGCCCGGAGGCCTGGAGCGGGCCGGAGCGCAGCAGCGCGCCGCAGATCACCGCGCCAGCGCCGAAGATGGCCGCCGCGACCGAGAACCCGGTGGTGTAGCCGTGGATCAGCGACATGGTCACCAGGGACGGCGCGGGGCGTCCGTGGACCAGGGTGGCCGGGCTCAGGTGGCTGGTCAGGTAGCTCGCCACCGCGCTGGCAAAGATCGTGTTGAGCAGTGAGGTGCCGATCGAGCCGCCGACCTGCTGGCCGGCGTTGAGCGTGGCTGAGGCCACGCCCGCGTCCTGCGGCGCCACGCCGAGCGTCCCGGTGTTCATCGACGGCGCGATCGTGAAGCCGAGGCCCAGGCCGGCCGCCATCAGCGGGCCGAGCACTGCCGTTGCGTAGCCCGATCCCGCGCCGATCCTGGTCAGCCACACCAGGCTGCCCGCGGCTAGCAGCATGCCGACGGTGACCAGCGGCCTGGGGCCGAGCCGGGGCAGCAGCACCACGTTGGACAGGTTGGCGGCCGCGACCACCATGGCGATCATCGGCAGGAACGCGAGGCCGCTGACCACCGGGGAGTAGCCCAGGGTCTGCTGCAGATAGTAGGTGAGGAACAAGAAGATGCCGAACATGCCCGCGCCGGTGATGAGCACGGCCAGGTAGGAGCCGCCGCGGTTGCGGTCGAGTGCCACCCGGGGCGGCAGCAGCGGGCTGGCCGCGCGGGCCTGCCAGAAGGCGAACATGGCGAGCAGCGCCACGCCGGCGGCCAGGAAGCCGTAGGTGGACGGCGTGTCCCAGCTGTGGTTCGCGGCGTTGGAGAACCCATAGACCAGGCAGAACATCGAGGCCGAGACGAGCGCGACGCCGGGCAGGTCCAGCCGCGGCCGGGTGCGGGCGCGCTGGCGGGCGAGCAGCAGCATCGCTCCCGTCGCCGCGAGGCCGGCGAAGAACAAGTTCACGTACAGGCACCAGCGCCAGGTCAGGTACTCGGTCAGGATCCCGCCGAGCACCAGGCCGATCGCGCCGCCGGCGCCCACGATCGCGCCGTAGACGCCGAACGCCTTGCCGCGCTCCTTGGGGTCGCTGAACGTCGTGGACAGGATCGACAGCGCCGCGGGCGCGAGCAGCGCACCGAACCCGCCCTGGATGGCCCGGGCCGCCACCAGCATGCCGAAGCTGGTGGCCGCCCCGCCGACGGCTGACGCGGCGGCGAAGCCGAGCGCGCCGACCAGAAACGTGATCTTGCGTCCGATCAGGTCGCCCAGCCGCCCGCCGAACAGCAGCAGGCTGCCGAACGTCAGCGCGTAGGCGGTCACCACCCACTGCCGGTCCGCGGTGGTGAAGCCCAGGTCTCGCTGCGCGGACGGCAGCGCGATGTTCATGATCGCAATGTCCAGCACGACCATGAGCTGGGCGAGGCCGACGGTACCCAGGATCAGCCACCGGCGGGGGTTGGGGGGTGCGGTGGCCTGCGCGGCGCGCAGGACGGGGGTGGAGCTCATGGCTTCCTCCATGGACGTGGTGCCGCGGCTACGCGGCGTGGGAGCAGAAGATGTCGTGGCCATACATGCGATGCTGTCGGCCGGACGGTCCGCCGTCGTCGTGCACAGGAAGTGACTTCTGCCTGGTCAGCGGGGATGCCGCGGGACGTCGGCGTACCGCGTGGGGTGTAGTCGGCAATAGCTACCGCGGGCGGATGCGCTCGCGGACAGGATGCGTACGCTCGAAGAATGCGCACAGATAGTTCCCGGCGAAGGTTCTACGCGGCCGGATGGCTCATCTCGGCGGGCGTCATGGTCGTGACGTTCCGCATGTGGCAGCTGCACGTCCGCGAGGTTGAGCAGCGCGCGGAAGAGGCGGAGCGGACAAGGGACGAAGCCGCCCAGCGCAGGGCGATGGAGGAGCGACTGCGCATCGCCCGTGAGCTGCACGATTCCCTGACGCACAGCATCTCGGTGATTCAGGTTCAGGCCAGCGTGGCATCCGGTCGCTGCTCGAGGCCGAAGACGACATCCAGGTGGTCGCCGAGGCCGCCGACGGGCAGCAGGCGGTGGCGCTGGCCGCCGAACACCGCCCGGACATCGCTCTGGTCGACATCCAGATGCCAGTGCTCGACGGCCTCGAGGCCACCAGGCAGATCGTCGCGGACGAGCGGCTGGACAGCGTCCGCGTCGCCGCGGCCGGGATGGAAATCCTCACCAACAGGGAGCGAGAGGTAGTGGCCCTGGTGGCGCACGGGCTGAGCAACGACGAGATCGCCGACGCCATGGTGCTGAGCCCCGCCACCGCCAAGACCCACGTCAGCCGCGCGATGATCAAGCTCGGCGCCCGCGACCGGGCGCAGCTCGTCGTGTTCGCCTACCAGACCGGCCTGGTCACCCCGCGCGCCGCCGGGCAGGCCCCGGGCCATCAACCGAGCGATACTTCGACGGCCACGTCCGGGTGCGGGTAGTACTCCGCCACGTCACGTGCACTGTACTTGTCACGGAAGCGCGGGACGGCGGGGGTGGCGTGACGCGACGGCGGCCGAAGGGCAACTAGAGACGTGGCCGACAGAACAACAACGATGAGCCAGGCGGGCGGTACCGGGGCGCGGGGCGCCGGAGATGGCGCGGCGGCCGAGTTCGAGCGGCTGTACCGGGCGAACGTGGAGGCGGTCACGGCCTACTTCGCCCGGCGCAGCGCCGACCCGCACGTGGTCGCCGACCTCACGGCGGACACCTTCGTCACGGCGATCACCAGCTTCGGGTCCTTCGATCCGGGCAGGGGCACCGCGCGGGCCTGGGTGTTCGGGATCGCCCGTCACGTGTACGCCGCGCACTGCGAGGCCTACGGCCAGCAGCAGGACAGGCTGCAGCGGCTGGCCGGCCGCCGCGACCTGGAACCGGACCAGGTCGAGGAGCTGCTCGACCGCATCGACGCCGAACGGGCGGGCCGCGACCTGGTCACCGCGCTGGGCATGCTGCCGGACCGGGACCGCGCGCTGGTCGAGCTTGTGGACCTGGCCGGCCTGCGCCCGAAGGAGGCGGCGGCCGTGCTCGGCGTCACATCGGGCGCGGCCCGGATGCGGCTAATGCGGGCTCGTGCCCAGCTGCGCAGGCACGCCATAACCACGAATCAGATCAGGGGTGACAACGATGACTAAATTCTCCGACCAGCTGCTCGATGACCTGATGCGCGAGCACGGGCCGGCGCTGGCACACGCCAGGCCGCCGGCGCATTCCAAGCGCCGGGTCACGGCGCGCCGGACGCTGCTGGCCGGCGGCGGCACCCTCGCGGTCGCCGCTGCCATCGCCGGCACGCTGGTCGCGAGGAGCGGAACCCCGGCCTACGCGGTGACGAAGAACCCCGACGGCACGATCACGCTCGCGGTCTACCAGACATCCGGGATAGCGGGAGCCAACGCCCGGCTCCGTCAGCTTGGCGACAAGCAGGTGGTCGTGGTGCCGGTCGAGCCGGGCTGCCCGAGCCCAGGGTCGCTGCCGCCGCCCGCCGTGTCGGGGCGCGGCCACCGGATCGCGACGGAGACATCCATCTCGCGCGATGGGTCGGTCACCGTGAACGCGCAGGGCATCCCGGCCGGGGACATCCTCGTGGTCGGCGTGGAGACCAACGGGCACAGCTCGCTCGGCGGAGGGGCCCTGACCTCGCCCCCGGCACCGAGCTGCCTCAGCCTGCCCGCGCTGCCCCCCGGCACCGGCGGTTCCGGGTCATAAGCGGAGTCGGCGGCTGGTCTGGCTCGAACCTTCCCAGCACCGGTCTGACACGCTCCCGGGAGTCGTCTGCGGTGGAATCACGCCATCGTCACGAAGGTTGTTACTGCCATGAATATCGAGATCTGGTCTGACGTCGTGTGCCCGTGGTGTTACATCGGCAAGCGCCGGTTTGAACGCGCGCTTGCGTCGTTCGGCCATCCTGGCGAGGTCACGGTCACCTACCGGTCCTTCGAGCTCGACCCGGACGCGCCCGCGCAGCGCGCGGGAACCCAGGCCGAGCATCTGGCCGGCAAGTACGGGATGACGATCGCCGAGGCCGAACAGGCCAGCCAGCAGATGACCCAGCGTGCGGCCGCTGACGGCCTGGAGTTCCGGTTCGACCTCATCCGTGGCGGCAACACCTTCGACGCCCATCGGCTGCTGCACCTGGCCAAGGATCACGGGCTACAGCCCGAGATGAAGGAGCGCCTGCTGCGCGCCGCCTTCACCGAAGGCCTCCCGATCGCCGACAAGCCCACCCTCTTGCGCCTGGCCACCGAGGCCGGCCTGCCAGCCGCGCAGGTACAGGCCGTCCTCGACGGGGACGCCTACGCCGACGCGGTACGAGCCGACGAGCAGCAGGCCGCGAGGTACGGCATCACCGGCGTGCCGTTCTTCGTCGCCGACGGCAAGTACGCGGTCAGCGGGGCCCAGCCGCCCGAGGTGCTCCTGCAGCTCCTGCAGCGCGCTTACGACGAGGCAAGCCAGCTCACGCCCGTTGCCGTCACGACCGACAGCGGCTCCGAAGCGAGCTGCGACGGCGATTCCTGCGCGGTCGGCTAACACGCCCGCGCACCGGCCGGTACCGCCGTAAGCGAGATCGCCCAGGCAGCGCCGCCGGAGGTCGTCTCCCTCGTCCTAGCCACCCCGCGGTACCTGTTTACGTCAGAGGGCCAGCGGGCCGTCGGCGAGATAGCGGGCGATCGGGCCTGCAGCAGCGGCGCGAGAGGGCGGGTGGAAGGCCAGGGCACGGGTGGCGCCCAGCAGGTAGGCGACCTCGGGCGACTCGATGAACGACATGCCGCCGAGGACCGCGGCGGCCAACATGACGACACGTTCGATGGCTCGTTCAGTCGCGAACCGCGCGTAGAGGGCCCGCGCGAGCAGCACATCGTTGTCGTCGGCGGTCGCGGCGACGGAGGCCACCTGCTCGAGAGCCGCGGCCACGGTCTCCAGGTCGATGGCCATGCTGGCGCGGTCCTCATCGGAGCCCCGGCCGCGCGCGATGGCGCGCTCGGCGAGGTTCGTGGCGGCGCCGAGGTAGGACGCCGAGATCAGCAGCTCGAACCAGACGAACCCGCGGGCCTGGACCGGATCCATCGCCTCGCCGTCTTGCGGGTAGAAGATCAGCGACTCGGGGACGAATACCTCAGTGAGCGTGACCTGATCGCTTTCCGCAGCGGCGAGAGCGGTGGTCTGCCAGAACGGCGCACGCTCGATGCCTGCCGAGTCACCGGGGATCAGCACGACCGCCAGCCGGTCGGTCCCGGTGGCGGGGTCGGCGACGGCGACGCTGGCGCTCATCAGGTTCATCGACCAGGTAAGGCTGCAGGGTTTTTTCACGCCGCTGACAGTGATGCCGCCATCTGCCGGGACGGCGCGCATGGTGGGCGTCAGGATGTGCTGGCCCGACTTTCCTTCGGCGAAGCCGGAGCTGAGCAGCCACGAGTTCTCGGCGATGGCCATGAGCATCGCCCACTCGAATCCGTTCCGAGCCGCGGCGAGTTCGGCCAGGCAGGCAACGGAGAAGTGGTGCATGGTCGTGGCCACGGCCAGCGACGGCGACCGGCTGCCCACCGCGCGCTGGATGCGCACCGCGTCGAGCAGACAGGCGCCCTTGCCTTCATACTCGGCGGGTACCAGCAGTGCCGGGCCGCCCAGCTCGCGGAATTTCTGCAACGCACCGTTACCGGGTTTCTCCAGCTCCAGCAGCGGAATCTCGCCGAGGTATTTGTCTAGTCCCGGGATGTAGCCGTCCAGGGTGTCTCGTTCGGTTCGCAACAGGTTCATGACGCGCTCCTTGCCGGGGTCGCTATATCGGATTCGGCGAGTTCGGCGCCGCCGACCAGTCCGCGCACGATCGAAACAATATTGTCGATCAGTGTTCGCGCCGCGATCGGCTCGAGCGCGTCAGCCAGGCTCGGGATGCCCATGTCCAGCCTCGCGCAGAACAGGACCTCGGTGCCCGGCGCGGCGTCGACGCACTGCCAGGAGCCGTCGAAGACGGCGATGTCGCCGTCGAGCTGGCGGAACGTGATCGTCAGGGCGCCGGAGTCGAACACGTCCTCCTCGGTCCAGCGCAGCAGGCCGGCCCGGAAGGTGACCTCCCAGTGCGACACGGTGAGGTTCTCGGACACCTCGGTGACGGCGACGCTGCGAACAGCCTCACAGAGGATGGGATAGCGCTCGAAGTCGGCGAGTGCTCCGTACACGTCGCTCGCTGACTTGTGCGGCACGTGTAGCCGGAGGCGGACGGCGCGCATGTGATCTCCTTGCGATTAGTGGTCAGGTGGCGATGGGCACGGCGTGAGAGACATGCTTGGCGGCCGAGATCAGGGCGCGTGCGAGCCAGCCGAGGTCTGCCGCATCGAGGATCGCCGGCGGCGTCAGGCGCAGCACGTTGGCCGAGTTGAGCGAGTAGGACGGGATGACGCGGGAGTCCAGCAGCCCGATCAGGAACTCGGCTGCGGCGTCCGGCGAGACGAAGTCGATGCCGATAAGCAGGCCCTCGCCGCGTACCTCGGTCACCAGGTCCGGGCAGTGGGCTATGACGGCGTCGGCGGCGAGGGCGCGGATCTGCGGGCCGAGTTCGCAGGCGCGCTGGATCAGGCCTTCGGACGTGATCGCGCCGATGGTCGCGGTGACCGCGGCGGCCGCGAGCGGGCTGCCCGCGAACGTCGAGGAGTGCAGCAGCGGGTCGGCGTTCAGCGGCGCGAACAGCTGTGCGGACGCGACGACGCCGCCGACCGGCATGACGCCGCCGCCGAGGATCTTGCCCGTCAGCAGCACGTCCGGGACGACGCCGGCGAGGTCAGCCCCCCACCAGGCGCCGAGTCGGCCCATCCCGGACTGGATCTCGTCGAGGATCAGCACCGCGCCGGCCGCGGTGCACGCCCGCCGGACCTGCCGCAGGTAGCCGTCGGGTGGCAACCTGACGCCCCCCTCAGCCTGGACGGGTTCCAGCAGCACCGCCGACTGAGCCGTCAGCGCGGCCCGCAGCGCGGCGAGATCGCCGAACGGCATGAAGTCGACCATGGGCAGGAGCGGGCCGAACGGGTCGCGGTACTGGGCCCGCCCGGTCACCGACAGCGCGCCAAGCGTCTTGCCGTGGAATCCGCCGTGCATGGCGATCACGTGGCGCTTGCCGGCCAGGCGCGCCAGTTTCAGCCCGAGTTCGGTCGCCTCGGCTCCCGAGTTCGTCAGGAAGACGTAGTCCAGCCCGGACGGCGCGATGCCGGCCAGGCCCGCGGCCGCCTGAGCCAGCTCGGGGTTGAGGAACAGCCTCGTGGCCAGGGGATTGCGCTCCAGCTGCTCGCGGACTGCGGCGACGACGGCCGGGTGGCAGTGGCCGAGCAGGAAGACCCCGAAACCCCCGCAGTCCAGGTAGGTGTGCCCGTCGCTGCCCCGCACCTTCGACCCGGCCGCGGCCACCTCGACGGGCGCAGCGATCAGCCGGGCCAGGCTGGCGAGCGAAGAGTTCACGTGCTTCGTGTAACGATCAAGCACGCGATCCCGGCTGGCCGCCGCGGTCATCTCAGGCCGCCCTGTGGGTCTCGGGCCGGGCGTATCCCTTCTGCGCGGCCCAGTACCCCAGGCTGCTGCGCAGCGACTCGCGCTGGTCGGGCAGTGGTTTCACGCCGAGCGCCGCGAGCTGGTCCAGGCTGCTGGGCTTGGTCTCGCCAGACTGCAGATAGATCGTGAAGAACTCCAGCATCCGCACCACGTTCTGGCGGATCTTGACCGGCAGCGCATCCAGGAACACCGGGCCGATCAGCCGGTCGAACATGTCCGGCGGCACGAACCGTGGCTCGTCGATGCTTACCCCGAGAGCGCGCGCGAACTCGACGGTGACCGCGACGCCCTCGTGGAGGCGGAGCGCCTTATCGCCGGCGCTGATCCAGAACTCGCCCTCGCTCATTCCGCTCTCGACCGCGCAGGCGATAGCGTCGGCGACGACGTCGGCCGGGACGAAATCGATCGGCCAGCCCGGGTCGAACGGGATCATCGGCACCATGCCCGCGAACATGCCGGCCACGACTTGGTACAGGCCCTGGAACGCGGCGATCTCGCCGGTGACCGAGTCGCCGATGACGACTGACGGCCGAAAGATGACGTGCGGGACGCCGCTGGACCGTACGAGCTCTTCGGCTGCCGCCTTGGACGAGGCGTAGCCGATGGCGGTGCGGCCGCGGTCGCCGTCCACCGTGGTGTGCACAAATGCGGTGCTGACGTGGTACAGCACGGCGTTAGCCGCCGCTGCGAAGGCGGCCACATTCCCCGTGCCCGCAACGTTCGTAGCCTGCAGGCTGCCGTCACCGCGGTTGAAGTCCGTGACCGCCGCACAGTGGATGACCGCGTCGACCTTGGCCGCCAGCTCCGCGTAGGCCTGCTCGCCGAGCCCGAGCACCGGTTGGGCAATGTCGCCCAGCGCGGTAGTCACATCCAGCCCGGAGACCGGCGAACGGTGCACCAGGCACACGACGTCGAGATCACTCAGCCGCTGCAACAGGGCGCGCCCGACGACACCCGACGCGCCGGTCAGCAGAACGGTGGGCCCTGCGGCGTCCGGCGCCCCCCCGTTGATGTGCGGCCCGGTTTCATTGACTACCGGGCATGGTGTCTCCAGATCAGGAAGCGCTGGCATGTTCTCCCCCGACGCAGCGGCTAGCTATGCCGACCAAGAGCACGCGTGGCGCGCGCAGATACACGGCATGCGACCTTCTTCGGCGCGGGATGAGTTCACAGCGACCGTATGGCCGCCGGCCCGGGTCCCGAATCGGGAGCGACCCCCGGCTGATAACCCGCCGCGCCTCCGGCCGCGGTTCCCCGCGAAATCCAGGGCAGGATATGCCTTGAGGGAGCCGCTGAGCGTTCCGAGCCGACTGTGATGGTGACGACATGACGGTTGAACGGACCCATATGACCCACGAGACGCGGTACGAACTGCGGGAGCGCGGGGCCCTGCGCTGCGTGCTTGCCTTCAATACGGGGACGGACGGCAAAGGTCCCGCGGTGTGGGAAATCCTGCTCCCTGGGCCGGCCGGGACCGAAAACATGTACGGCACCCAGGAGTTCTCCCGCCCGGATGCTGCCCAGCTCACCGCCTGGCTCGCGCCGATCGTGGGCCAGGACTCCGCGACCGAACTGGCTGCCGCCGTCGACGCAGACCCGCCGCACGCCACCGACTGGCGGCACTCCACGGACGGGTAAATTCTGGCCCGGCAGTCGGCGGCCGCACCGGCCCGCTGACACTGACCACTGGCCGGGCCCCTCCGCGCCACGGCACAGGGGCTATCCTCCCTCCGGTGAGCACTATCACGCCGCCCGCGACGGATCTGCGCCTTGTCGTCGGGTATGACGGATCCCCTCCGGCCAGCCGGGCGCTCGACGCCGCGGTCAACCTGCTGCGGGGCCGGACGGGCCGGATTGACGTCGTGTATGTGGCCCATATGCTCAGCATGGCCTCGCTGTCGGCCGATGCCGTGACCGAACTGGAAGAGGACTTTGACGACGTCGAGCAGGAGCTCCGCACCTTGGTCGGCGAGCGGCTGCGCGGCCACGAGGTGAGCTGGGGCTTCGAGCGGCGCCAGGGCCTGATCGCAGAAGACCTGATCGCCGCAGCCAACGACCTCCGCGCCGCCCACCCCGACGCTACCGTGGTGATCGTGGTCGGGAGTTCGTCCCAAGTCATGCACCGTGTCGTCGGTTCGGTGGCCGTCAGCCTGGCCCGCCACTCACCGGTACCCCTGATTGTCGTGCCCTAGAGATCATCGCTTCCAGGGCTGGAGTTTCTCGGGGTTGCGTATGGCCCAGATGTGCCTGATCCGGTCGTCTGCGATGTCGAACGCGAACACCGTCACGATGACGCCGGGTTTTCCCACCGGCCGTCGATGTCGGTGTCCAGGCTGCCCCAGATCTCTGCGACGGGCTCGATCCGCTCGTAGTAGATCCGGGCCCTGGGATAGAGGATCTCGGCCTGGCTCAGGTCCCCGGCGTCAATGGCCTGGCAGAACGCCCGCGTGTGGGAGATCAGGCCAGCGGTGTTCTGGTTAACACGATCGCGATCGCGATCGCGATGCAGATCACCACCGCCGCTGCCGTACCGATCCAGACCTGGCGCAGGGCATCACGCCGGCCCTGCTGCCCCAGGAACGCGGCGATGACCCCCACGATCAGCGCCGCCTCCAGGCCCTCCCGCAGTCCGATTACCAACGTGGGCAGCACCCGTCGCCCTCCTCCGCCACAGCCATCGACCCCAAGTGTGATTAGGTTAGCCTTGCCTAAGTAAGGCAGACCTAACTCAAGTCGCGCTCGCGGTGTCAAGCCTTTCGCCAGGATCTGGCTCGCGGTCCGTCGTCCGCGGGATAGTGGAGCAATGGACTGGCCGGTTCTCGCGTCGGTGCCTGCAGCCGACCGGCGCAGGCTGGTCGACAGGATGAGATGGCGTGCCTACCGCCGAGACGAGGTGATCTTTCATCAGGGCGACCCGGCTGACACGCTCCACCTGATCGCCGAGGGCCACGCCAGCGTGCGGGTGACTGCGCCCGGGGGCGAATTCGTCATCGTCGCCATCCTCGGGCCCGGAGACGCCTTCGGCGAGGTCGCTCTCGTCGGCAGCCCCCGTCCCCGCGGAGCCACGGTCACCGCGCTGGAACGGTGCGAAACATTGTCACTGAGCCGGGACCAGTTCGAAGGCCTCCGGACCTCGTATCCCGGCATCGACCGCTTCCTGGTGGAACTCCTTTCCGCACGAGCCGACAGGCTCAACGGCTACTTGCTCGAGGCGCTGTACGTACCTGCCCAAAAGCGCGTGCTGCGCCGACTGCTCGAGTTGTGCCAGCTGTATGCCAGCGACGACGAGCAGCGCATTGTTGTCCCTGTGACCCAGGACATGCTGGCCAGCCTGGGTGGGACCACGCGTCCGACCGCGAACCAGGTCCTGGGGCGGCTTGCCGCCAGCCAGGTGGTTGAGGTGAGCCGTGGCCAGATCGTGGTCGTGAACCGCAGCGAGCTCCGGCGGCGGGCAGGCCTCTAGGGACGCAGCCAGCCGCGGCCACCACCAGCCCGCGTGTACTCCGCGGGCATGTGTTGGCAAGCCGACACCGGCCGTGTTGTCCGCGAAACAGACCGGGCCGAGGGCCCGGACATAGCGTCGAATCGCAATAGCTCTGTCACCGTCCTGACCTGGTGGCCGGGCACCCTGATCGCGTCTGACCCACGAGCCGGCGCACCTCGAGGGAAGGCAACCACGATGTGCCATGACCCGCCCACAGCTGACCTGGTCATGCAGGCGAGAAAAGGCGACTCGGATGCCTGGGACGCGCTCGTGGAGCGATTTGCCCCGCTGATCTGGTCCGTCTGCCGCAGGTACCGGCTACAGCCGACCGACGCCAATGACGTCGGCCAGTACGTCTGGCTGCGACTGGTGGACCAGCTCGCGGCGGTTCGCGATCCGGCTGCGCTGGGAGGCTGGCTCGCTACCACCACCCAGCGAGAATGCATCCGGTTCCGGGAGAGAGCGCGACGACAACAGGCTCTCGAGCATGTGCTGGACGTTGAGAGCGTTCCCGGGGAGCAGACCGGGTCGGCAGAACGTGAGCTGCTGCTGGCGGAGCGCCACGCAGCGCTGCGCGAAGCCTTCAACCGCCTGCCATCACCATGCCAGCGGTTGATGGCCATTCTCGTCGAAGACCCGCCCGTGCCGTACGCCGAGATCAGCGCCAGGCTGGGCATCCCCGTCGGGAGCATCGGGCCCAGCCGGAGCCGATGCATGGATAAGCTGCGCCGCGACCCGGCGATCGCCGCCCTGATCAGCACCGAAGACGCGGCGTGAACGTGGCCGGTGCTGTCGATCAGCTCCGGCCCATGTCTTACTGTGCCAGACATGGCCAACAACGATCGCCTTGAGCGGTTCGCCGACCTGGTCGTCCGGGTCGGCGCCAACGTCCAGCCCGGTTCGGGCGTCCTGCTCCGCACCGACATCGCCCACCTGGAGATCGCCCGTGCGGTGGTGGAGCGCGCGTACGCCGCTGGCGCCCCGTGGGTCGAGATCGAGTGGTCGGACGGCCCGATCCGGCGCTCGCAGCTCACCCACGCGAGCATCGAGACGCTGACCAGGTCGCGACCGTGGGCGATCGAGCGGACCCGGGAGTGGGCGGCCGCGCGGGGCGTCGCCATCCAGCTCACGGGGGATCCTGACCCGCACCTGCTCGACGGTGTCGACCCGGCCAAGGCGGCCGCGTTCCCGCTGGAAGAGAGGCTGGCCTTCCGTGAGGCGATCCTCGTGCAGCAGTTGCGCTGGACCGTGGTCGCGGCGCCGAATCCGGGCTGGGCGCGGCAGGTCTTCGGCGAGCCGGATGTCGAACGCCTCTGGGATGCGGTCGCGACGGCGATGCGCCTTGACGAGGCCGATCCGGTTGCCTGCTGGCACGAGCGCTCCGCGCAGCTGGCCGCCCGGGCCCGCGCGCTGAACGCGCTGGAGCTGACCGAGGTGCGCTACCGCGGCCCCGGCACGGATCTGCTGGTCGGGCTGGTGCCGGACAGCCGGTGGACCGGCGGTTCCATGGACGACCCGGACGGGATCACCTACCTGCCGAACATCCCGACCGAGGAGGTCTTCACCAGTCCCGACCGGTGCCGCGCCGACGGCACGATCAGCCTGACCAAGCCGGTGATCATCGGCGGTCAGGTGGTGGAAGGGCTGAAGGTCGCGTTCTCCGGCGGGCGGATCACCGACGTCACCGCGGCGGCCGGCACCGGGACCGTGCTGGCTCAGCTCGACACCGACGAGGGCGCGCGCAGCCTGGGCGAGGTCTCGCTGGTCGACCGGGACTCGAGGATCGCGAAGGCCGACATCCTGTTCCATGACACGCTGTTCGACGAGAACGCGGCCTGCCACGTCGCGTGGGGACAAAGCTTCCCGTTCGCGGTGGCAGGCGGCCTGAGCAAGAGCAACGAGGAGCGCTACGAGATCGGGCTCAACGACTCAGCTGTCCACACCGATGTCGTGATCGGCGGCGACGGCATGACCGTCACCGGCAGGGGCCCGAAGGGCACAGTGGAGATCATCCGTGACGATGAGTGGGTCCTCGTGACCTGACGCCCGCTGCACCGCATATCCGCCCCCGGACATGACCACCCCCGCCGGTGAGCATGCCAGGCCACCACGCCAATCCGATGAGCACACGCCCAGAGCCGGGATGGTGGGCGCCGGGTGCGCTTGTTGGCCAGACGGGAGCAGAATGGTGCCGCAATGACGCTAACCAGTAGGGGCGGGCCGCGTCGTCGGCAGCCTCGGGTCGCCGGGTCGGCCGGGCGCAGCGCCGTTATGGCCTTGCTGAAGCTGAGAATTCTCGGCGGCTTCGCGCTCGCGGCGGCGCTGGCAGCGTGCGGATCGTCGATCCTTTATGGTGTTCCGGGCGCCGAGTCCCCCGCCTCGACCCCGACCCTGGTCCCGGGCAGCCGACCGTACGACGTGGCGGGGCTCCGCGACCCCGCGGGCGGAAAGTTCCTCGGGGTCCAGGCCCCCGGAGCGCCGGACTCGCTCAAGCCGGTGCAGTCGTTCGCCGCCAGCGCGGGGGCCCGGCCGAACCTGATCGGCCAGTACGTGTCCTGGAACAACCCGCTGGACGACCAGGCGGTGACCAACGCCTGGTCATACGGGGCGCTCTACTACATGGTCTGGGAGCCTTACCACACGACCATCGCCGCGATCGCCGACGGCCACAGCGATCGTTACATCTCCCGGTTCGCGCAGCAGGTCCGTGCGCTGAACCTGCCGATCGCCATCAGCTTCGGGCACGAGTTCAACGGCTTCTGGTACCCGTGGGGTACGACCGGCACCACCGCCGCCGAGTTCGTGGCCGCGTGGCGGGTGATCCACCGCCTGTTCGCCGCGGCGCACGCCACCAACGTGATCTGGGTGTGGAATCCCAACGTCATCTCCGCGGAGCCGCAGCTCGACCTCGGCGCCTATTACCCGGGCGATGCGTACGTCGACTGGGTCGGGATCACCGGTTACTTCACCGTCAACGGCCCGGACACCTTCGACGGCCTGTACGGGCCGACCATGCAGGAGATCAGAGGCTTTACCACCAAGCCGTTCATCATCGCCGAGACCTCGGTGCAGACCGGCCCGGACGCGGCCGCGGCCGCGCAGAGCCTGGTCAGCGGGGTGCGGCAGCGGTCTGACGTGCTCGGCTTCGTCTGGTTTAACTACGACAAGGCCGGCGTCGACTGGCGGCTGGAGTCCCGGCCGGCGGTGCGGACGGTCATCGCCTCAGGGCTCGCAGGCCTTCGGCTCGTGGACGTCAAGCGGCCATAAGCCGCCAGCAGGCACCTTGCGGCCCACGCCGCCCCACAGCCCGGCCGGGCTCCTGGCCTCGAGTTCCGATGCAGGCCGCCATTCCGGAACCCGCACCAGCCCCGGCTCGACCAGTTCCAGGCCATCGAAGAAACGCGCTACCTGAGCCCGGTCGCGCATGGTTACCTTTTCCGCCATCGTCTGGTTCAGCCGCTCGGCCAGCTCGCCCTGCGCCTCGGCCTCGATGTCCGCAGCCGGATGGGACAGCGCCAGGTAGCTGCCCGCCGGCAGCGCGTCGAGCAGCGCCGCCACGATGGCGTAGGGATGCTCGGCATTGTCCACGTGCTGCAAGATCGCCATGAGCATAACGGCCGCCGGCCGGGAAAAGTCCAGCGTCCCGGCCGCGGCACTCAGCACCCGCCCGGTATCGCGCAGATCGGCGTCCAGGTAGCTGGTGACCCCGTGCGGGCCGCTGGTCAGCAGCGCCCGGGCGTGGGCGAGCACGACCGGGTCGTTGTCCACGTACACCACCCGGCTTTCGGGTGCCACCGACTGGGCGACCTCGTGGGTGTTGTTGGCGGCCGGGATGCCCGTGCCGATGTCCAGGAACTGCCTGATGCCCGCCTCGCCAGCCAGGTAGCGCACCACACGGGCGAGGAAGGCCCGGTTAGCGCGGACCGACAAGACGATGTCCGGCCAGGCGGCGATCGCCTGCTCGGCGGCCGCCCGGTCAGCGGCAAAGTTGTCCTTACCGCCCAGCCAGTAGTCATACACCCGCGCGATATGCGCCACGCTCGTGTCAAGGGATGCACGCTCTGCCCCGCCTGCGGCAGCGTCATCCGGTCCCCGGCCAGTTCCCTGCGTGCCTTCGCTGCCCAACTTGTGCGCCTTTCTCGCGGATCACGGCAAAGGAGCGCACCCGGCAATCCCGCCATTGACCACATCGTGGGTGACGGGCCTACGCCGCAGCAGGCCACCCCGCTGCCGGCGCTCCTTACTACTTCTTTACTGGGCCAGGCCGGGGTGTCAGCCTGGACGGATGAGGATGACGGTCCGGTACTGCGCCACGCCTGCGGGCCGCGTCGCCTACTCTATGGCGGGCGCGGGCCCGGCGCTGTTGTGCGATTCCGGCTGGATCACCCACCTGCGCGGGCAGCTGGAGCTGTTTTCCTTCGGCAGTTTCGTCGAGCGCCTGGCGGAGCGCTTTACCGTGATCCGCTACGACAAGCCCGGGTGCGGCCTGTCGGACCGGGACGGGATAGACCTGTCGTTCGACGGGCAGGTGGCCGCGGCGCTGGCGGTGGCCGACGCGGTGGGTGCCGACCGCTTCCGCCTGTTCGGGGCTTCGCAAGGCGGCCAGCTTGCCGCCGCGATCGCGGCGAGGTACCCGGACCGGGTCGAGGCGCTGGTGCTGTACGGGACGTGCGCCAGCGGCAGGGATCTGGCGCCCGCCGAGGTCCGGAACTCGATCGTCGCGCTGGTACGGGCCCATTGGGGGCTGGGGCTGAAGGCGCTGGCCGGGGCCTTTGTCACCGAGCCCACGGCCGAAGACGTGGACGCGTTCGCCCGGTTCCAGCGGGCGAGCGCCTCGGCCGACGTGGCCGCCGGGCTCCTGGAGGTCTATTACGACACCGACATCAGGGCCTCGCTTCCGGCGGTCCGGGCGCGCACGGCGGTGCTGCACCGCGAGGCGGACAAGGGCACCAGGTTCGAGCTCGGACGGGAGGTCGCCGCGCTGATCCCCGGGGCCGCGCTGATCCCGCTGCCCGGCTCGAGCCACCTGTTCTATCACGGCGACTGGCCAGCGGTCCTGGACGCAACGCTCGGCTTCCTGGGCCAGCCCGCGAGCCCGGGGCCGCGACTGACCGACCGTGAACTGGAGGTGGCCGAACTGGTCGCCGAAGGGCTGACCAATCATTCCATCGCCCGGCGCCTGTCTGTCGCGCCGCGGACAGCCGAGGCGCACGTGGAGAACATCCGGCGCAAGCTGCAGGTACGCTCGCGGGCCCAGATCGCGGCGTGGGTGACCGAGCAACGGCTGCGTACCTGAGCCCGGCTCGGTAGTTCGCCCGACGTGCGCGCGGGGGAACCGCCGCCCCGGCCATGGGAAACGGGAAATTGCCGGTAGTTCACCCGATAGCCGCCCGGCCCTGGCCGCTCTTAGCGTCGAGGTATGTCCCACGTCACGAAGCCGGGCCTGGCCGCAGTGAAGACTGCTGGCGCCGGCGTCACAGCTTCCCTGGTTATCCCGCCCCGCTTCTGCGGCCCCCCGGGCAGCGGCAACGGTGGCTACGTCTGTGGACGCATCGCCGCCTACGTCAACGGCCCAGCGATAGTCACGCTGCGCCGGCCACCTCCGCTGGCCACGCCGATGGCCGTCGAACAGGGTAAGGAGGGCCCGGCCCGCGTCTACGACGGCCGCACGCTGATCGCCGAGGCGACATCCTCACCGGACAGCCCGGCACCGGAGATACCGGGCCCGGTCGGGGCGGCGGAAGCCCGCATGGCGGCCGGCCGCGCGCGCTACTACGCCGACCCGGTGTTCCCTGACTGCTTTGTCTGCGGGATGAACCGCCAGCCAGGCGACGGGCTGCGGATCTTCCCCGGGCCTGTGCCCGGGCGGATGTTGTGGGCGGCGCCGTGGACACCAGACCCCTCGGTTGCCGGCGCCGACGGGAGGGTGCGGCCGGAGGTGGCCTGGGCGGCGCTGGATTGCCCCAGCGGGATCGCCGCTGCCGAGGCCGCCGACCTGAGCCGGGATACCGCCATCCTGCTGGGCCGGATGACGGCCAGCCTGGCGGCGCTGCCCGCGCCTGGCGAGCAGTGCCTGGTGATCGCCTGGCCGGACGGGCGTGACGGCCGCAAGCTGCTGGCCTCCTCGGCGCTGCTCGGGCCCGGCGGCCAGGTGCTCGCCACGGCCAGGACCGTGTGGCTGACCGTACGGCGCCCGGCTCCCGCGCTGGCCGCTGAAGGAGTGTCGTGACCTCCCGCCGCGGCGTGGCACTCACGCCGATGGAGACCCGCCGGGACGTTGTCGTCCGCACCGCCGTGCTCGCCGACGAGCTGGGGTATGAGATCTTCGCGCTGCCCGAGGGCTGGGGACTGGACCCGGCACCGGTACTGACCGAGATCGCGCTGCGCACCGACAGGATCTACCTCGCCTCTGGCATCCTGTCGGTCTGGGGACGCACTCCGGCAACGCTGGCGATGACCGCCGCCACTCTCCACCAGGTCTGCGGCGGGCGTTACGTTCTGGGCCTGGGTGCCAGCACCAAAGCGCTGGTGGAGGGGTTCCACGACACCGCATTCGAGCACCCAGCCGCCAAGCTGCGCGACGTCGTGACTAAGGTCCGCGCGCTGCTCGCCGGCCAGCCCGCCCAGCTCGGCCACGTCCCGGCGGCGCGCCCGCTGCGCCTGGGCCAGCCGCCCGCCCCCGAGATACCCATCTGGGTCGCCGCGCTGGGCCATCACACGATCCGGGTGGCCGCCGAGCTCGGCGACGGCTGGATCCCCGCGCTGGTGGCCCGGGAACGCCTGCCCGGCTGGGCGGCTCAGCTCCGGCAGCTACGCGAAACCGCCGCACCACACGCGCAACCCCTTACGGTAGCGGCCGGGCCCTTCGCTGCCGTAGACGAAAACGCCGATGCGGCCCGCGGCATCACCGCCGGCTGCATCGCCTGGTACCTGAGCGCTATGGGCGAGGTCTACGCCCGGTCCGTGTCCGGCCAAGGCTATGCCGCCCAGGTCCAGGCGATCATCGCCGCGAACCCAAGCCCTAGCCCACGGCGCGGGACGGTTCCCTCTAACGCCCAGGCCGTGCTCGACCAGCTTGCTGCGTACGGAACCTGCGATCAGGTCCGCGAGCAACTCGAGCCCTGGGACCGCGCGGCCGACATCATCACAGTCCTGCTGCCACCCGGCATGCCCTGGCCCAACATCGAAGCGACCCTCCAGGCCGCAGCGCCAAGCGCCCGGCGCGGGGCGCGCGCACGGAGCCTTGCCGGAGTCGGCCAGGCCACTCCTACGGCGGACGGCCGGCAATAGCGACCCTCGGTGGCAGGCCCGGCGGGCTAGCCAGCTGGCTGCAGCACCAGCGCCCGGTTATGCGGACCACGGAAGCCCAGGATGACCCGTTCGGAGGTGCCGTGCGCGGCGTGGTACCTCTCGATCGCGTCGAGCAGCTCGTCCCGGCAGAGCCTGGTGTCCCGCAGCCAGAAATTGCAGCACGGTACGACGACGACGGGCCGTACCCGCGCCGAGTTGACTACTTCACGCAACGCGTCGTCCGGGTGCAAGCCAATGATGACGTCGTAATAATCTGCCATATCGGCACGGTATTCTTCGACGCGGCTCGAAACTCCGCGAAGAACCCAGCCGCGCGGGTCCACGACATCGCAATCAATGTTGTGCCGTTTACGAAGACGCCGCGCCAGCATTCCCTGCCCGCCCGCAACGTCGGCTGCGGTCCGGGCCTGCGGAAACCGGGCTGCGATGAAGTCAGCCGTCACTTCGAATCGCCGCTTATCACCGTGAAACTGGTGGGTCGCCACTGCCGGACCTCAAGATCAGATATCTGCGCACCTTTGGGGCGCGCAATTCCTCACGCTATCAGCCGCGGCCAGGTTGTCGGCTATCGTGCGGCCCGGCCAGCGAACCAGACCTCACCCCCTGCGCCAAGCTACGCACGGAAGGAGCAGGAGAGACACCAAAACCCGTTTGCGCCGCCTTCCGGGCTGGCCGACGATAGACACCGATGAGCGCAGTACTGATCACAGCATCGGAAGCGAGATTCCCGCTGCCCAGCGCAACTCTGTGAGCGATTCGTGACGGCATCGGTGACGCGCATGTTCGTGACGTGCCTGCCGGGCCTGGCCCCGCTGGTACGTCACCAACTGAATGATCTGCACGGCATCACGGCGACCGGCGATGGGTTCGACGGCCGGGCTGACGTCGTGTTGTTCGGAGCCGGGCGGGGCCACCGGGATCGCGCGCTGGCGCTGCGCACGACCGAGGACGTGTTCGTGGAGGTCGGCCGCGCCGACCGGGCCCAGGCCGACGACCCCCGGCGGATCGCCGCCGCGATCTGGCGCCCGCAGCCGGTCCAGCGGGCCCTGTCCGTCTGGGCCGAGCAGCAGCACCCGCTGGCCGGGTCGATGACGTTCCGCGTCATCACCAGGGTGCTGAGCGAGAACACGTTCCTGCGCACCGGGTTGCGCCGCCAGCTGACCGAGGCGGTACGCCGGGACCGGCGCAGATGGACGGCGGCCGACCCCGCTGAGCTGGAGATCTGGGCCTGTGAATACCGGCCGGGCCGTTTTGTCGCCGGGCTGCGGCTCACTGACGTCCGCATGCGCCAGCATGGCGGCCGCAGCCTGGAGCGACCGGGTGCGCTGCGACCGACGCTCGCCGCCGCCATGGTTGACCTGGCGGGCACGCCGCCCGGGATGCTGCTGGACCCGTGCTGCGGCTCGGGGACGATCCTCGCCGAGGCGGTTGCCGCGGGCTGGACAGCCACCGGGCTCGATATCGACCCGTCCGCGGTGGCGATCGCGCGCGGCAACGCGGCCCAGGCGACCGTTCACGTCGGCGACGCGCGGCGCATAAGCCTTCCGGACGCCTCGGCCACCGCGTGTGTGACGAACCTGCCGTTCGGCCGCCAGTACCGGGTCCAGGGGAAGACGACCCCATGGCTGGCCGCAGTCCTGCAGGAGATAGCCCGCGTGACCAGGCCTGGTGGCCATGTCGTACTGCTCGCCCCGGAGATCCCCTCCGCGGCCCTCCCCCCGTCGCTGCAGCCGACCGGCGCGTTTCCCGTGCGCCTGCTCGGCAGGACCGTGACGACGTGGAGCTACCGGCGCCTGTCCCGGAGCAGGGCTTCGACCATGACTGGCCTGCTGCGCAACGTCAGGCCGCAACCCCAGCTGGGGCAGAGCTTCCTGATGGAGGGGCGCGTTCTGGAATGCGAAATCGACTACGCCCAGGTTGGCGCCGAGGATACGGTCCTGGAAGTCGGCGCCGGAATCGGCAACCTCACCGAGCGCCTGGCTACACGTGCCGGGCAGGTCATAGCCATAGAATGCGACCAGCAGTTCCGGGCGAGACTGGACAGCCTGGCCGAGTCCCATGGAAATATCACGCCACTATGGGGAGACGCGCTGGCCATCCCGCTCCCCCCGTTCAGCAAGGTTGTTTCAAATCTGCCGTACCGTGTCGCCCTGCCTATTATTCTCAGGCTGCTGAATTACCCGTTCGCCAGCGGCGTGGTCATGCTTCAGAAGAATATGGCCAGGCACATCTGCGCCGGGCCGGGGGAAGCGAGCTACGGCAGGATCAGCGTGACGATCCAGCGCCTGGCCCGAACGCAGCTGCTTGATACCGTGCCTCGCTCGGCGTTCTCACCGGCACCGAACGTCGACAGCGCCATCGTGCGCCTGTGGCCGGTCAGTGACCCGTTCGGTGTCGCGTCCGCCGAAGCGTTCAAGCGGCTGCTCGATCACGCGTTTCTCTATCGTGAGGATAGGCTGTCGGCCGCGCTGGGGCGGCAGGCCGGCACGGCGGCCGTCGCGCCGCTGCTGCCGGGCAAGCTGCGCGGCAAGCAGGTGTCCCAGCTGACGCCCGAGGAGTTTGGCGAGGTCAGCAGGTTCCTCGATGCGCACAAGGTGCAGCTGACCCCAGTCAGTGACGTGGCCAAAAGGACCGCCCAGAAACCGCGCAAGCGGCCCGGCAACTCATGAGCTTCAGCGTGCTGCGGGCGCGTGGCTGGCGCGGGCCCAGCAGGTTAGATAACAAGCTAAGGCAGGTCAGGAGGGGCGAATCACGGTCAGCGTGAACGGCTTGTCGTCGGCCGCGTGCGCGACGGCGTCGTTCACGTCGTTCCTGAAGATCGCCGCCTCATTCGCCCGGGCCGCCCCGTTGACCTGTCCGCCGTGGTCACCAGCTCACTCGGCTGGGCGCACGCCCGGCGGGTCGCCGAGGCGGTCACGACGACTGACGGGCCCTCCCGCTCGTTTTCTCAGCCTTGCTCGGCTACGCGTCAGATGAAAAACACGCAACTGTGCGGCTGCTTGGGAGGCGGCCCCGGCCGCACCCGGGCGGCCGGCCTGCCGCTGTGAGAAGCCCGCTCAGGGCGCTGCCGCGCCGAAGACCAGGACGCCCGGCTCAGCCGCGGTCGTGGAGGGTCACCTGGTAGCCGTCGGGGTCCGCGAACGTGAAAGTGCGGCCGAACGGCCCGTCGACGGGCGCTGAGATGATCGTCGTGCCGGCGGCGGCGAGGGCGTCGTGGATGTCCTGCGCGTCGGGGGCGTGCAGCCACAGCGCCATCCCCTGCCCCGGCTGCGCGATCGCGTCCAGGTCGACGCCCGCGACGACGTCGCGGACGGCGAACGCGATCGGCTTGGTGTTGAACACGACGGCGTGCGGCGGTCCTGCGTCGGAGCGCTTCAGCCCCAGGTACCGCTCGTAGAAAGCGGCGGAACGCTCCAGATCGCGCACCTGCAGTGAAATGAAGTCGGGTCCGGTGACGGCCACGATTCCTGCCTCCTCATCGTATGTCAGTCTTCTGACACACCACCAATGTATGTCAGACTACTGACATGAGTCAAGGCGAGCCCGGAATCGAGCTGGACACATCGCTGGGGTACATGCTGAAGGCGGCCGCGAGCGCCCTGCACTCTGCCCTGGAGGCCGTGCTGAGGCCGCTGGGCATGACGATCACCCACTACGCCTGCCTGGAGCTGCTTGCCCAGCGGCCGGGTCTGTCGAACTCTGAGCTTGCCCGCGGCGCCTTCGTCACCCGGCAGTCGATGAATGTGCTCCTGCAGGCCCTCGAACGCCAGGGACTCGTTGTCCGCCCGGCACAGGCACCCGTAGGCAGGGCCCTGCCGACCGAGCTGACCGCCCGCGGGCGCCGCCAGCTCGAGGTGGCCAGCGCCGCGGTTCGCCGCGTCGAGCAAGACATGCTGGCCAATCTGGATGTCAGCGAACAAGATCAGATGCGGCGCCTGCTCACTGCATGCATCGCCTCACTGACCGAACCACCCGCATCGGCGACGTGACTCCTCCGGCCCGGCCGCCTGCATCAGGGCACGTGGCGCAGGCAGCAACGGCCTGGTGACGCGCGGGTGCTACCTGCAGGCGCCAGGCTTGCGTCTTCGCCGCTTTCACCTGGTTGCCCACTCGACGCGCCTGGCGGTGAGCCGGACCCCGGCCAGCTTCTCCAGCAGCCGCGCGGCTCCCGCGAACGGCCCGGCCGCGGCGGCCAGGTCGTTCATCGCGGCCAGGCCGGGCGACATCGACGTGCCCGCGATGCCGAGCTCATCGTCGCGCGGGGCCAGGCCGTGCCCGCAGTCGCGGAGTGGTACCAGGCGCGCCGCAGGGCGACCGGCCCGAGCACGGTATCGATGACCTTCTCCCGTAGCCGGCGAAGACGGCCTCGTGGCCGTGCCCGCAGTCCGCCCAGGGACCGCGGTGGCCGGGATCGGCGGACAGCGCCTCCCCGAGCATGGCCCCGCCGAGCCTCAGCAGCCCGGCCCGCAGCACCGCCTCGGCCGTCTCCAGGCCGTTCTCGCAGCCCAGCGCCCTGGCGGCCTCGGCTGCCAGGGCGTCTACCCCGGCGGACTTCTCCGCCGCGAGCGCCTCCCCGGAGCCCCCTTTTCCCCCTCCCGTCCCGGAGGGGTCCTCGCCGGCGGCGCCGCCGCCGCCGGGCGGGCCTCGCAGATCTTCTCGTTCACCTCGATGATCTGCTCCACCGTCGTCGCGAACTCGGCATGCCGGGCGATCTCGCGGCGCACCTTGCCCACCTCGCCCGCCGCGAGCTGACGGGCGACGGTCTTCCGCCGGCCCGCCGACCGGGTCCACAAGAACCTTGGCCCGTGCCCGGGATGCTCCGGGGCCGCGCACGCGCAGTTCGGCTTCCCGCACCTGCGCCAGTTCTCGCTCACCGACCCCCGCCGGAAGTCCCTGACCACGCTGAGCTGCGCGAACAGCCGGTCCCGCTCGGCCTCCAGCTCCGGAAGCGACGGCTCGGACATGGCACTCCTCATCTGGTTTTGACGATCAAAACCAGACTCCCATCATAACCAGGGAAGATGCGGGACCCCTACATATGTGTCACTCACCCCCGGTGAGTCCGGGCCCGGAGAATTGTCGTACCCCTTGACGACAATGGCAATGACAGCGCCCGAGCAGGGCGGTCCGCACGCGAGGAGGATGTCATGCATCCGGTGATTACCCAGGCCATCGCCGCGGAACGGACCAGAGAACTACAGGCCACTGGGATCGCAGTGGGGCGCGCCCACCGGCTCCGCCGCTCCCGGCAGGCTCAGCGCCCGCGGCTGTTGGCGGGCATCCCAGGTGCCGGACGCGTTCCTCTCCCGCGGCCGCTGCGCGGTCCGCGGGCGGCATAAGACCCTACCCGGCGATCAACTCACCAGCCGAGACGAAGAACGCGTGCGACGCCCGCAGTCCTGCCACTGTGACCGGGTGGCCGGGCGCTTCACCTACCGGGCCACCCACCGCGGGCCGTTCTACGGTATTGCCCCTACCGGCAGGCCGATCGAGATGCGGTCGATCGACATCTGGCGGGTCCAGGACGGCGAGTTCGCCGAGCACTGGGACGAACTCAACCTGCTCCAGGTCTTCCAGCAGCTCGGTGTCATCCCCGCCCTGGACCTGGCCGCCCCGCAGGCCACATCATGACTGTCCTGGCCCAGCTGCTCATCGCCGCGGCCCTGGTCGCCACCGCCGTCATCTACGGCGCCGACGTCTTCCCCGGCGATCGTGCTCCGGCCAGCCCTCGCCCACGTTGATGACCGCACCCTGACCGGCGCAACCGGCTACATACACGACTACGCCGACCGGCGCCTCCCCGTACCTGGTGCCATAGGGCTGGCCGCCACGGTCCTGGGCACCCCGTGGCGGCCCTGGCCGGGCACCCCGGCGCCGCCGTCGCCAGCGCCGCTGCAGTGCTCGCCATGACCGCCTGGCTGCTCATCTACCGGAACGTCAGCGCCCCCGTCAACCGCCAGCTCACCGCCGCCGCCCACCAGGGACGCACCCCGGGTGACGCACGGGCCCTGCAGCGGCAATGGGACCGCGTCATCAACGCCCGGGCGGCGCTGCAGACCGCAGCCGTCGCGGCCCTCTGCGCCGCGCTCATCCTGTCCTGACGAAAAGGCCGACCGCCCGGTCCCGCCTTCGCGGGGGCCTCTGCCAGCACCATGAGAAGGAAAACCGCGTCCGAGACGGGCGCGACGCTCCCGGGATGAGTTCCCGCTGACCGGCTTGCGGTGGTTACCCTGCCCCTGTCGCTGCGCGCAGAGGGCTCATCCCTCTGCTGGCCCGCGGCTAGATAGAGCCGCCCGCCCTGGCCGACTCGGCATCGCTGGCAGGAATCCTGAGGTCCGCCGACGCCAATCCCGGCCGATTGTCCGCGCGTGACCGATTGTCAGCAAGCTGACAGCCGACAGGTCAGCCACGTGACTGACGGCTGCCTGACAGCCAGGGACGCTGACAGTAGCTGGTCAACTCCGAGGACCGGGAGGCCGCAGGGAGGCGCACTATGACCGCGCAGCTGCCCAGCCAGCCGAGATTCCATGATCGTCAGCCAACCGGGACCTTGCCTACAGTCTCACCTGGTGCGATCATGGGCCGCATGACGGCGTAGGCAAGACGTCGAACAGGCAGAGCCGGAGTTTGCACAGCGCGTGCGGGCGCTGTTCGACGCTCACCGACACAAGACAATCGCCACCCTGCGAGCCGACGGATCGCCGCGAATCTCCGGGATCGAGACGGCCTTCCAGGACGGCGACCTGGTATTCGGCTCGATGCCGAACGCGCGCAAGGGCGCAGATCTCCGCCGGGATCCGCGGTTCGCCCTGCACAGCGCCACGGTCGACCCCGTCGAGGGCTCCGAGGCGCAGTGGCCGGGCGAGGCGAAGATCTCCGGCCGGGCGATCGCTGCCGGACCGGTCACCGAAGGACCAGAGGGCGACCGCTTCCACGCCGACATCGCCGAGGTGGTGCACACCCACCTCAACAAGGGGGCCACGATGCTCGTCGTGGAGTGGTGGACGCCCACGCAAGGGCTTCGAAGAATCGAGCGTGAGTGATCGGTCAACCCGGCGACCCTCTCAGCTCACCAGCAGGGCCAGAGATCCGCATCTCCTTGACAGGCCAGCTCGCCATGAAGCTATAGTGCTAGGTACCTAGTTAAAGTGAGGTCGTGGTGATCGAGTTCCACTTGGACGCCCGCTCCGGGGTTGCACCGTACCGGCAGCTGATCCACCAGGTCCGGCACGCGCTGCGGCTGGGCCTGCTGCGCGAGGGCGACCAGCTGCCGAAGGTCAAGGACGTGGTCGCCAGACTGGCGATCAACCCGAACACGGTGCTCAAGGCCTACCGGGAGCTGGAGTACGAGGGGCTGGTGGCGGCCCGCCCGGGGATCGGCACGTTCGTGACCGGGACGCTGGACGGCGGGCCACTGGCCGCGCACCAGCCGCTGCGCCGCGACCTACAGCGCTGGCTGGCCGAGGCACGCCGGGCCGGCGTGGACGACGAGTCCATCGAGGCGCTGTTCACCAGCACGTTTCGGTCCGCAAGCGAGGAGGACATAGCGTGAGTGCCGTCATAGAAGCCGACGGGCTCGGCAAGCGGTACCGGCGGAAGTGGGCGCTGACCGACTGCACCCTGTCGATTCCCGCCGGGCACGTCGTGGGACTGGTCGGCCCCAACGGCGCGGGGAAAACCACGCTGCTGAACCTGGCCGTCGGCCTGCTGGCGCCGGACGCGGGCCTGATCGAGGTGCTCGGCGGCGTTCCGGCGGCCGACCGCGCGCAGCTGGCCCGGGTCGGGTTCCTCGCCCAGGACTCGCCGGTTTACGCCGGGCTATCGGTAGCCGATCACCTGAAGCTGGGCGCACACCTCAACACGGGCTGGGACGCGGAGCTGGCCCACGGCCGGGTCGAGCGGCTGGACCTGGATCCCGGTCGGAAGGACGGCACGCTGTGCGGGCAGCGCGCCCAGCTCGCGCTGACCCTGGCCATCGCCAAGCGACCCGGAGCTGCTGGTCCTGGACGAGCCGGTCGCCAGCCTGGACCCGCTGGCCCGGCGGGAGTTCCTGCAGGACCTGATGGAGGCGGTCGCCGAGCAGGAACTGTCGGTGGTGCTGTCCTCGCACCTGGTCGCGGACCTGGAACGGGTCTGCGACTACCTGGTGTCCCTCGGATCGCGGGTGCGCATCGCCGGGCCGGTGGACGAGCTGCTGGCCACCCACCGCCTGCTGTCCGGGCCGCGCCGGGACCCGGTCACGCTGCCGGACAGCCTGGAGGTCATCTCGGCCAGCCACACCGGACATGCAGACCACGCTGCTGGTGCGCAGCAGCAGCGTGGTGCTGGACCCCGCCTGGACGGTCTCGCAGGTCGGCCTCGAGGACCTGGTGCTGGCCTACATGAGCCAGGGCGCCGGACGCCGCCGCCGCGACAATCGCCGCCACCTGGAGGTGCAGAAATGATCTGGCTGACCTGCGGCAGTTCCGAATCCAGGCCATCACGGCAGCGGCGGCATTGGCCGCGTTCGCGATCCTGCTGGCGGCCACCGGACCGCACCTGGCCAGCCTGTACGCCACCAGCAAGATCATCGGCTGCCACAGCTTCGGCTGCGGCACCGCGGTCAACGGTCTCCTCGGCCAGCTGGCCGGCCTCGACACGCTCGTGTACCTGCTGGGCATCGGGCTCATCCTGATAGCGCCCGCGATCATCGGTATCTTCTGGGGCGCCCCGTTGATCGCCCGCGAACTGGAGACCCGCACGTTCAACCTGGCCTGGACCCAGGGGCGTCACCCGCACCCAGTGGCTCGCGGTCAAACTCACCCTCATCGGCCTGGCCGCCATGGCCGTCACCGAGGCACTCAGTCTCATCTACGCCTGGTGGGACAGTCCCATCAGCAAAGCCGTCGGCCTCGGCTTTCCCGGCGGCCCCCAGCTGTTCAGCCAAGGCAGGTTCAGCTCAGTGATCTTCGCCAGCCACGGCATCGCCCCGCTCGGCTACGCGGCCTTCGCCTTCACCCTCGGGGCCGCGGTCGGCGCCTTCACCCGCCGCGCCCTGCCCGCCATGGCCATCACCCTGGCCGTCTTCGCCGCCGCGCAGCTCGCAATGCCGCTGTGATCCGGCCGCATTTCATCCCGCCCAGCCACACCACGGCCGCGATCGGCGCCGCGGACCTGGCCTACCGCCTCCCCTCACCGCCGACGTCGTCCCCGGCCAGCCCGACGCCTGGATCTTCTCCAGCCAAGCCCTCAACCGGGCAGGCCAGCCAGTCATCACGATCCCCGCCGCCTGCATCAGCCCCAGCCTCCCAGGCAAAAAAGGCGGAGCCTCAGCAATCACCCCAGCGCAATGCATGCAAAGCCGGGGCTACCGGGAAGCCATCTCCTACCTGCCGACCAGCCGCTACTGGCCGCTCCAGTGGATCGAGACCGGGATCTTCCTGGCCCTTGCCCTGGCCCTGGCCGGGTTCTGCTTCTGGCGGCTCGGCCGTAGGCGGACCTGACGTGCCCGGCGAGGATTAGGGCGTCGGGGACGGTGCTAGCGGCACTGCTCCCAGGTGAATCCCACTCTCCCTGGCCTCGTCCGGTGTCCCGGTCCAGGGCAGTTGGCTCACCTCGCGGATGAAAGGCGCGTCATCGCCGGCCATCGCCGCCTGGCGCACTGCCCCGGCGGCCTGCCGTGCCGCCACGAGAATCGGATCCCACACCGGCGCGAACGGCGGAGCGTATGCGAGGTCCAGGGCGGTCATCTCCTCTACTGTCATCTGGTTCCATAGCGCCGTCGCAGCCGTGTCGATTCGCTTGGCCGATCCCTCCTGGCCGACGGGGTTGTTCACTCCCAGCAGACGTCCGGTACGGCGTTCGGCGGTCATCTTGACGTTCATCCGCTGGGTACCCGGGAAGTCGCGGCCTTCGTAGTGGACCGCACGGTTACGGTCACGTATTCGAACCCGGCGCGTGTGGCGTCGGGCTCGCGCAGCCCGGTCCGGGCGATCTCCAGATGGCACACCTTGCTCACGGCCGTGCCGACCACCCCGGGAAACGTGGCTAGAGGCCGGCCAGATTGTGCCCGATGACCCGGCCCTGCTTGTTGGCGTGGGTGCCGAGCGCCACATGCTGGTCAGCCGAAACCAGGTTGAGGACCTCCACGCAGTCGCCGCCGGCCCAGATATGGTCGCGGCCCAGAACCTGCATCTGTACGTTCGTCCGCAACCCGCCGTGATCGCCCGGCCAGCGCCGGCATCTTGTGCGAGCGCGGTGTTCGGCCGTACCCCGAGGCCGAGGACGACGACGTCGGCCGGGATTGAACCGTCGGTGGTCAGCACCGAGCGGATCCTGTGGTTGTCGCCGGTCTCGAATCCGATGACGGCGAGTGTCGGTGCGCACATCGATGCCGATGTCCTCCATGGCCCGGTGTACCGCCGCCCCCATGTCCGGGTCGAGCGTTGTCATCGGCTGCGCGGCCTGATCGACGACAGTTACGGCGACCCCGCGTCGTACAAGCGCCTCGCCCATCTCCACGCCAATGTGTCGCCCCCGCCAACCACCACGGCCCGCCGCGGCTGCGTGCGGCGCAGATCCGCCAGGAGCGCGGCGCCATCATCGAGAAGCTGCACGCCGAACACGCCGACGGCATCTACGCCGGGCAGCGGCGGTCGCACC
>CAWIDQ010000004.1:0-4612 GCA_963834695.1 uncultured Actinomycetota bacterium | reverse complement strand
GCGACTGTATGTTGTTCCGCTTCTTGCTGTTATCAGCGTTGGCGGATATTCTTCGGAGCATGCCAGCTCCGAAAGCCCGCAGGTCGGCACGAGACGTCATTGACGACTTCATCCGTCATCTGGCCGACTGCCAGTTCGCCGTCACCACCCAGCGGATCCGCAGGCACTTCCTCATCGAGTACCTGCAGCATGCCCAGCAGGCCGCCGGCGCCATCGATATCGCGGTCGGCGAGCTCATGGACCCTGCGCGTGCCGAGGCATGGCTCGTCGACGCGGCCGCTGGCAACACCCGGACCCGTAACACCCTAGGCGGCCCCGATGCCGCCGCCTACCCCAACTCGATGCGCGTGCGCATCGACTCCTACAACGCCTTCGCCGAATTCCTCTGCCTGCCCGACCGCCATGACAGCCAGGCGCCCGCCCGCGGCTACTACCTAACCCCTGCCGATACTGAGCGCCTGCTTCACGACCTGGCCGTCCGTAGGCCAGTCCACGCTAACGCCGCGACATCGCTGCGCACCGCCGCCGTTGCCGCACTCGTCGCCGACACCAGCCGGACCGTCCCCGAACTCGCCCGGCTCAATGTCAGTGCCCTGCATCTGGAGGGCGAGGCACGCGTCGAACTCGCCGATGGATCTTGCCCGCTTGGCGATCCGACCGTGCAGATCCTGACCCGGTGGCTCAGTGCCCGAGCGGAGATCATCGCCGAACTCGAGGGCAGCGACCCAGGCTTCCTGTGGATCCCGACCAAGCCCGGGCGGCCCCGAGGCGGCCGCGAGCCCGTCAAGCCCGGCCTGACTCGCGCGGCCGTCCGCACCCTCCACGCCGCCCACCGCACCCTCGTCAGCCAGGTGCTCGGCACCCCGCTCCGTCCCGGCGCCTTCCGCGCGTCAGGCCAGTCACGTTCTCGATCCAGGCCGGTGGCGGGGGAGCGGGGGAGCGGGGCGGGATCCGGTTCCCGGGACAATCAACGATTTTGAAACCCCCATCCGCATGACCAGCCGCATCGATGGGGACCAGCCCCCATTGGGACCGAAGCCGCAAAATGTATAGCAGGAGTCACGGCCAGGTAAGGGGTCGTGGTCATATCCGGCCGGGATTTCTCGATAAGCCCTGGGCCGCAGGTCAGCGAGGATGCTGGGTTGCGGCGGGGACGAGTCGCTGAGCTGGCTGATCTGGGCCTTGAGGACCCCTCGTCCGGGCGCGAGGGGTTCGAGTGGACGCTTCTTTTCGTCTTGGTGCAGGATCGCCCGGCGGGGCGGCGGTGTCCGGTTCACCGCATCCCGGGTTCGGGCTTGGCGTTGAGGCCGCGGGCGGTGAGTGTGGCCAGGTGGTGAACGTATTCGGCGGGGTCGAGCGGTTGGATCGCGGAGAGGCCGAGCACGTCTTGGGCGATGACGAAGGCGATGAGGGAACCCATGTAGGCCCGGGCGGTGAGATAGCCCGAGGCGTGGACGTCCGGTCCGGTCATACGGTCGAGGGGGTGTCCGAGGTTGACTGCGGCGTAGTGGATGAACTCGGCGAAGCGGCGGTCATCGGCGAGCGCGTGGTGCTCGCTGACGAGGATGGTGAGCAGGTCGAGCTGCTCGGTTGCGGTATGGACGAATGCGGTGCCGACGAGCTCCAGCAGCTCGGCCGCGGGCAGGTCGCTGGCGGGCGGGGTGCCGGGGAGGTCCTGGAAGGCGGTGATCGCCTCGTTCACCAGTGCGGTCAGGATCGCCTCCTTGCTGGGGAAGTAACGGTAGAGCAGGGCGTCGTTGATGTCGGCGGCTTGCGCCAGCTCGCGCGTGCTGGTGGCGTGGAACCCCCGCTCGGCGAAGAGCTGCCGGGCGGCGGTTAGGACGTCGGCCCGGCGGGCTGCGGAGGGCCGCCGGGGACGCCTGGCCGCCAGGCGGCGTGCCTGCTGGGGTGGGGCCGGTGGCGGGTGGCGTCATCAGCTTGCCTGGTGCCGGATGACGCGCAGCAGCCAGATGCCAGTGGCGGCGTTGAGCGATCCGAGGGGCACCCAGTCCAGTGCGTCGTGTGGTCCGATGGGCGAGTGCGGATGGGTGATCGCCCAGATGATGAGCGCGGCGGTAATCGCCTTGACCATCGCGGCCGCCACGGTCAGGACGACCGGCCCGCCACGCAGCCACAGCGCGCCGACCGCGAATACCAGCAGCCACAAGATCGTGAGCGGGACCAGCAGGGCTGGCGGCGCGGCCCGCAGCGAGCTGGCGGCGGCGCCGACGCTGGCGAGCAGGCCCAGCGCGACGGTGAACCGCCGAGGTTTGGGCACCGGCCACGCGGCGGTTCGGGAAGGGGCCTGCAGCGGTGAGGTGCGTGTCGGGTAGACCACAAGGCCATTGTAGGCGAACGCCTACAATGAGGCTGACCGGGCCTCGCCCGCCTTGCCACCCGCTGGACTAGCCTCTCCACCAGGGATTTCGCAGCCGGGCTGGCGCCCAGAGGGTCGCGACCCGGAACGCCACCACTTTTCCGCCGGGACTAGGTGCTCGCTACCTAGGCGGTGCGTGATCACCGCGAGCAGGCGGGTGATAACCCGCTCGACCGCTTGGACGCGCCATACTGCCGGATGAGCCGCTTGACGCTGCTCTCGCTGATGCCCGTAGCGCTCGGCCAGCTTCCGCTTCGACATGCCTGCAGCGAAGGCGTCGATGAGCCGCTCCATGTCGGCCTCGGACAGCCGATCCCCGACCCGCCACTGACGAGGACTCTGGGCAGAGCGGGCACTGAACACCGGTTCACCGGTCTGCGCCTGGGTCCTCCGAAGCTGCTGCACCGCGCTGACCAGCGCATCTGCGAGGTCCTGGCGGATTGAGTAAGACCCGAGGGACTATCCGGCCGGAGATTAGCTCCAACGGCGACGCCGAAGACCCGGGTCCCTGTTCTCGGAAGCGCTGAGCTGGCCGTATGGGACGTCCGGGCCTGCGTTCCCGGAAGTCCTGGCCGCCAGACTTCCCCGAACCAGTTGTTCTCGGAAGTCATTGCCCTGCGGTTCCAGTCCGTAGAGCTCTTCCTCGGCCGGATAGTCTCCGGACCCCGAGACGACTCCGGCCGGGGTGGCCGCAGCCGGGTGGCCGCGGGTTACCGACTGGCTGACGGCCCGGGCAGCGGGGTGGAGGCGCTCCAGGTAGCGATGGCGGGCCGGCCAGGCCCAGCGCCGCCTGCGCGGCCAGCGAGCCGGCCAGCTGGCCGACGGTCATCAGCCCCGAGGCGCCCACGCCGGTGGCGATGACCACCAGCCCGTCCAGCCCGGGCACTGGTCCGAGCAGCGGTCGGATGTCCGGGGCCCATCGGCGGAAGCCGACCCGGGTTTCCAGGTAGGTGCCGTCGGCGAGGCCGGGGGCGACGGCCAGGGCCTGCTCGAGAATCTCGGCCAGGCCGGCCGGGGTGATCCGGTAGTCGAAGCCGGAGCCGGTCTCGCGGGTCGCGCCGGCCACGATCCGGCCGCCGTCGAAGGCCAGCAGGTAGTGGCCGCTGGCGCCGGGCAGCACCACCGGCCACCGGCTGGTGTCGACCTCGCCGAGCGAGATGTGCATGATCTGGCCGCGCTGGGCCTCGACCGGGACCGCCAGGCCGGCCGCCTGCAGGAAGGACCTGGTCCACGCGCCGGTGGCGGCGACGACCGCGTTGCCCTCGATGAGCTCGCTGCCGAGCCGCACCCCGGCGACCCGGCCGCTGCCGCGGGCCAGGTCTGCTTCGCCGTCCCTGACCACGGCGCCCCGCCGGACCGCTGCCCTGGCCAGCGCGGCCGCCAGCTCGGCGCCGAGCGAGCTGGCCGCATACGCACACGAGGCCCCGACGATGCCCGAGCCGACCACGATCAGCCGCAACAGTCCTTACCCGTAACCATGCCCGCCGGACGCGCCAACAGCGGCGCCTCCGACAACACAGTAATGTCCCGCTGGTTCGGCCCGCCGGCCTGCCCGGCAGGCCGGACCGGCCGGATACACCGTTCGCAACCGGCTCCTGGCCCGCCCGGGGCCGATGGTTTCGATAGGCCCCACGGCGAGATGACCGGAGATACGGGTCGATGGCAAGCCCGGGGACTCGCCATTTTCCGGGCCAGTGGCCGGTCGCGGGACACCGCTGGCCGATCCCGGACATCCAAGTAGTTGCCATGCCCGTGACGAGCGCCGCCGAGCGCGAGGAGTTCCTCGCCGGCGTGGATCGGCGTGCTAAACGCGGCGGCAGGCACGGCGGGCCGGACGCTCGCCGTCCCGGTCTGGTACAGCTACCAGCCCGGCGGCCTGCTGACCGTGGCTGACCGGCCGCCGGTCGCGCAAGGCCGCGGCGGTCCGCGCCGCCGGCCGGTTCAGCCTGTGCGTCCAGGACGAGCGCCCGCCCTACCGCTATGTCAGCGTCGAGGGGCCGGTCGTCAGCGAGGAGGAACTCGATCCCGCTGAGCGGCTTGCGATGGCGCGCCGCTACCTGGGCGCCGCTGGCGGTGACCGTTACGTCGCGGACAACCCGGACCCCGGGTGCAGCAACGTGGCGTTCCGGACGGGCCCGGAGCGCTGGCTCAGTCAGGATCAGGGCAAGGGACGAACTTCAGGATAGTGCTGCCCGCGTGCGGATACCGGGGGATGCGGCGCTGGCCTCAGCAACG
>CAWIDQ010000003.1:0-44866 GCA_963834695.1 uncultured Actinomycetota bacterium | reverse complement strand
GCGATGCAGGCGGTGGCGGAGTCGGGCGACCCGGGCACGGCGGCGATCGCCTCGCCCGAGGCAGCGGCCGCGTACGGGCTCGTCGTGCTGCGCCACGACATCGCCGACGCCGAGGACAACTACACCCGGTTCGTCGTCCTGTCCGCCAAGCCGGCCACCGTGGACGTCAGGATCCCGTGCAAGACCAGCCTCATCCTGGTCACTGGGCACGAGGAAGGCGACCTGCTGCGGTGCTTGGAGGTGCTGTCGGGCAGCGGCCACTCCATGACCAAGCTGGAGTCCCGCCCGCGGCCCGGCCGACCCTGGGAGTACATGTTCTTCATCGACTTCGAGGGCAACGCCGCCGACCCGCGAACCGCGACCGCGCTCGATGAGCTGCGGGCCGCGGCGCTATTCGTCAAGATCCTCGGCAGCTACCCGGCCAAAGCGCTGCGCGCGCCGGCCCGGCGACGTGCCGGGCCAGGCGCCTGCGGCCCAGGCCCCCGCGCGGCCCGAGCACGCCGCGCAGGACCCGGCCGAGATGCTGGAGGCCGTGGCCGCGGCGCCCCGGCCGACCACGGGCCGGTCCCGGCAGTACAAGCTGGTGGACAGGGCCGCGCGGCAGGCCGACACGGTGATCCGCGTCGGCGACGTGCTCGTGGGCGGCGATGGCTTCGTGGTCATGGCGGGGCCGTGCTCGGTCGAAAGCGAGGAGCAGATCGGCGCGACCGCGCGGTTCGTCCGGGACCAGGGTGCGCACGTGCTGCGCGGCGGCGTATTTAAGCCCCGCACCTCGCCGTACGCCTTCCAGGGCCTCGGCTGGGAGGGGCTGGACCTGCTGGTCGCGGCCGGGCGCGAGACCGGCCTGCCGGTGGTCACCGAGGTGATGGCCGTGGACCAGGTGCGGCGGATGGCGGAGGCCGCCGACATCCTCCAGGTCGGCGCGCGCAACATGCAGAACTTCGACCTGCTGCGCGAGCTCGGCAAGGTGGACCGGCCGGTGCTGCTCAAGCGCGGGCTGTCCAGCACCATCGAGGAATGGCTCGCGGCCGCCGAGTACGTGGTCGCGCAGGGCAACCAGCAGGTGATCCTCTGTGAGCGGGGCATCCGGACCTTCGAGAGCGCCACGCGCAACACCCTCGACCTGTCCGCGGTGGCCGTCATCCGCGAGCGATCGCACCTACCGGTGATCGTGGACCCCAGCCACGGCACGGGACAGCGCCGTTACGTCGCACCGATGGCCTGGGCCGCACGCGCCGCGGGCGCGCACGGCCTGCTCATCGAGGTCCACCCCGACCCCGACCAGGCCCTGTCCGACGCCGACCAGAGCCTGTCCTTCGACCAGTTCGGGGCGCTGATGCGTCGCCTCGCGAACGTGCCGGGCTCGCCGCCCGTCGGCTGAGCAGGCCGCCGCGGCCACCCGCCGGCCGGTCAGCCCCGGGCCAGCAGGGACCGTAGTACGTACTGCATGATGCCGCCGTGCCGGTAGTACTCGGCCTCGCCCGGCGTGTCGATCCGCACCACCGCGCGGAACTCCCGGCCGTCGGCCCGTACGGTCACTTCGCTCGGCACCGGCCCGGAGTTGATCGCCTCGATCCCGAGGACGTCGAACACCTCGTGCCCGGTCAGCCCGAGCGACGCGGCCGACTCGCCGGGCCGGTACTGCAGCGGCAGCACCCCCATGCCGATCAGGTTGGACCGGTGGATCCGCTCGAACGACTCGACCAGCACCGCCCGCACGCCCAGCAGCGCGGTTCCCTTCGCCGCCCAGTCCCGGGACGAGCCGGAGCCGTACTCCTGGCCGGCCAGTACCAGCAGCGGGGTCCCTTCCGCCAGGTAACCGCGGGAGGCCTCGTAGATCGAGGTCTGCGTGCCCTCGGGTAGCTTGACGGTGACCCCGCCCTCGGTGCCCGGGGCCAGCTGGTTGCGGAGCCGGATGTTGCCGAACGTGCCGCGGATCATCACCTCGTGGTTGCCGCGCCGTGAGCCGTAGCTGTTGAACTCGCGACGCTGCACCCCGCGGGAGATCAGGTACTCCCCCGCCGGGCTGTCGGCCTTGATCGCCCCGGCCGGCGAGATGTGGTCGGTGGTCACCGAGTCGCCGAGCAGGGCCAGCACCCGCGCGCCGCGGATGTCGGTCACCGGCTCGGGCTGGGCGGGCATCCCGTCGAAGTACGGGGGACGTCGCACGTAGGTCGACCCGGGATCCCAGGCGAACGTCTCGCCCGGCGGCACCTCGAGTTCCCGCCAGCGGTCATCCCCGGCGAACACGTCCGCGTAGTCACGGGTGAACATCTCCGCGGCCACCGCGTGCTGCACCACGTCGGAGACCTCGGCGGGAGACGGCCACAGGTCGGACAGGTACACCGGCTGCCCCGACTTCCCCGTCCCGAGCGGCTCCGACGTCAGGTCGATGTCCATCGTCCCGGCCAGCGCGTAGGCCACCACCAGCGGTGGCGAGGCCAGGTAGTTCATCTTCACGTCCGGGTTGATCCGGCCCTCGAAGTTCCGGTTGCCGGACAGCACGGAGACCACCGCCAGGTCGCTGTCGGCGACGGCCTCGCTGATCGCCTCGGGCAGCGGGCCGGAGTTCCCGATGCACGTGGTACAGCCGTAGCCGACGAGGTTGAAGCCGAGTTTCTCCAGGTACGGGGTGAGCCCGGCGCGCTCGTAGTAGTCCATGACCACCTTGGAGCCCGGCGCGAGCGTGGTCTTCACCCACGGCTTGCGCTCCAGCCCGGCCTCGACCGCCTTCTTGGCCAGCAGCGCGGCGCCGACCATGACCGACGGGTTGGAGGTGTTCGTGCACGAGGTGATGGCGGCGATCACGACCGAACCGTGGTCGACGGAGGTCTTCGTGCCGTCGTCGAGCGTCACCGCGACCGGGGCGGACGGCCTGCCGTTGCCGGCCGCGGCGGGCTGCGGCGCGGGGGCGGCCTCGCGCTCGTTCTCGCTGATCGTCCCGTTCTTCTCCGGGGCAAAGGGATCGGAGGCCGGGAACGTGTCGGCGATCTCCTCGTCCAGGGTGTCGAGCGGCACGTAGGAGCCGAGCGCCTCGCGGAACGCGGTCTTGGCGTCGGTCAGCGCCACCCGGTCCTGCGGCCGCTTGGGACCGGCCAGGGACGGGACGATGGTGGACAGGTCGAGCTCGAGCTCCTCGGAGTAACGCGCCGGGGTGCCCGGCTCGTGCCACAGGCCCTGCTCCCTGGCGTACGCCTCGACCAGCGCCACGTGCTCCTCGCTGCGCCCGGTCAGCCGCAGGTAGCTGATGGTCTCGGCGTCGATCGGGAAGATCGCGCAGGTGGAGCCGAACTCCGGGCTCATGTTGCCGATCGTGGCCCGGTTGGCCACCGGCACCGCGGCCACGCCCTCGCCGTAGAACTCGACGAACTTGCCGACCACCCCGTGCTTGCGCAGCAACTCGGTGATCGTGAGCACCAGGTCGGTAGCCGTCGCCCCGTCCGGCAGCTCCCCGGTCAGCCGGAACCCGATCACCTTGGGGATCAGCATGGAGACCGGCTGGCCGAGCATGGCCGCCTCGGCCTCAATGCCGCCCACCCCCCAGCCGAGCACGCCGAGCCCGTTCTGCATGGTGGTGTGCGAGTCGGTGCCCAGGCAGGTGTCCGGGTACGCGGCCAGGCCGCTCCCGGCCGCGTCGCTGGTCATCACCACCCGGGCCAGGTGCTCGATGTTGACCTGGTGCACGATCCCGGTACCGGGCGGCACCACCTTGAACTGGCTGAAGGCCTGCTGGCCCCAGCGCAGGAAGCCGAACCGCTCGGAGTTGCGCTGGAACTCGAACTCCACGTTGCGCTCGAACGCGTCCGGACGCCCGAACACGTCGGCGATCACCGAGTGGTCGATGACCAGTTCCGCCGGGACCAGCGGGTTGATCCGGCCCGGGTCGCCGCCGAGGTCCCGCATCGCCTCGCGCATGACCGCGAGGTCGACCACCGCGGGAACCCCGGTCAGGTCCTGCATGATCACCCGGGCCGGGCTGAACTGGATCTCGGTGGCGGGCTCGGCCGCGGGATCCCAGGACGCGAGCGCCGTGATGTGGTCGGCCGTGACGTTCAGGCCGTCTTCGGTCCGCAGCAGGTTCTCCAGGAGGACCTTGAGGCAGAACGGGAGGTCGCCGCTGCCCGGCGCCTGGCTCAGCCGGTGTATCTCGTACCTGGTCCCGCCGACCTGCAGCGTGCCGCGGCTGCCGAAGCTGTCCGGTGTCATCGTGTGCCCTCCAGCCTGTTGCTCGTCCCTGCCCCCCGCCGTGCGTCCCGCCGCCCGCCCCGGTCCCGCCGCCGGTGCCTCACGCCGCTATCGCATCTTCCCGCAACCGCGGCTCCCCCGTACCCCCGGCCCTGATCCCGATCCGGCCCTGCCCCTGGCCTGGCCCGCGCCCGCGGCACCCGCCGGCGACAGCATCTCGAGATCAGTATCTCGACATCAAGCTATCTACGCCCAACCTAACCCGGATTTATCTCGACGTCAAGCTACTTGTGCCGGGCGGCCCGGCCCGGGATCGCCGTTTCCTTGATCAGAGGCCCGCACCCTCGGCCTGATAGCGTCGACGTCGCTTCGCCCGGCCCCCAGAGCCCGCAGGCCATCCGGGGCCCGCAACCGGAGGAGGACCCATGGCTCGGACCCATGCGGCGAGCTGGCTCGGGATCGCGCCGGACCACCCGTTCGGGCTGCAGACGCTGCCGTACGGCTCGTTCACCACCCGGGACCGGCCGACCGAGCCGAGGACCGGGGTGGCCGTCGGTGACCTGGTGCTCGATCTCACTGCCGCGACCGACCGGCTGTTCCCTGGCCGGGCGGACCTGTTCTGCAGCGGGCGGCTCAACCCGTTCCTCGACGCCGGGGACCTGGCCTGGGCTCAGGTCCGTGAGGCGATCATCGTCTGGCTCACTAGCGACGAGTACGGCACGGCGCTGGAGGACCTGCTGGTGCCCGCCTCGGAGGTGACGCTGCACCTGCCGTTCACGGTCCCCGATTACGTCGACTTCTACGCGTCCGAGAACCACGCCCGAAACGTCGGCCAGATTTTCCGGCCCGGAGGGCAGGAGCTGACCGCGAACTGGCGGCACCTGCCGATCGGATATCACGGCCGGTCCGGGACGGTGATCGTATCCGGCACCCCGGTGCGCCGCCCGTACGGCCAGTTCCGGCCGGATGGAGCCGCCGGGCCTGTTTTCGGGCCGTCGGCCAGGCTGGACTTCGAGGCCGAGCTCGGCTTCGTCGTGGGCGTCGAGAGCATCACGGGCGAGCCGGTCCCGGTCGGCCGGTTCACCGAGCACGTGTTCGGCGTGTGCCTGGTCAACGACTGGTCGGCCCGCGACATCCAGGCCTGGGAGTCAACGCCGCTCGGCCCGTTCCTGGGCAAGTCGTTCAGCACCACGATCTCGCCCTGGGTGGTTCCCCTCGCCGCCCTGGAGTACGCCCGGGTGCGGCCGCCGTCACGCGACAGCGCGCTGCTCCCCTACCTGGCCGAGTCGGACGACTGGGGCCTGGACATCGAGTTCCAGGTCAGCCTCAACGGCCAGGTGATCTCCCGGCCGCCCTACGCCACCATGTACTGGAGCCCGGCGCAGATGCTGGCGCACATGACGGTGAACGGCGCGTCGGTGCGTACCGGGGACCTGTACGCGTCCGGCACCGTGAGCGGTCCCGAGCCGGGCCAGCGCGGCTGCCTGCTGGAGCTGACCTGGGGCGGGACCGAGGCGCTGACGCTGCCCGACGGGACCGCCCGGGCCTGGCTCGACGACAGCGACGAGCTGGTCATCACGGCCACGGCGCCCGGGCCGGACGGACCGGACGGGCCGCGCGTCGGCCTGGGCGAGGCCCGCGGACAGGTCATGCCCGCCCAGGACCCCACCGCCGACTGACCGCGCCGCCCCGCATCGCACGGCGCCGCACCACACCGCGCCGCACCCGGGCGGCGCCACGTCAGCGGCCGGGCAGGTGCTGCTGAACGGCCGCGGCGGGCCGGATCGGAGTGGCCGGCGGCGTCAGCGCGGTGAGCAGGGCGGTGACGGCCAGTACCGCGGCGAGCGCGGCGAGCTCCAGCCGGGTGGCGAGCGCCGGGCCGGCGCCGCGGTCGGGTCGGTGCCGCAGCCAGACACGGCCGGCCACGGCCAGGCAGCCGGCCACCGTGACCAGCACCGCCTTCACGATCAGCACCCGCCCGTACGTGGTGGTCAGCAGCGAGCCCAGCGGCACCAGCACCAGGGCGGAGATCACGCCGGTGATCACCAGGAAGGCGAACAGCCAGGCCGCCGCGGCCGCGTACAGCCGTACCAGGCCCCGCATCTCGTCGGGGTGGTCCCTCCAGGCGATCGCCGCGCGCAGCACGTACACGAGCATCCCGACCCACAGCACCGCGGGCACCAGGTGGCAGTACGTGATCAGGGCGCCGACGACGGGGATGATGCTCTCCGGGTGGGCGCGCACCCCCTCGGCCACCACCACGACCAACAGCGGCAGCACGCTCCAGCGCGGCTGCCGCAGCCGCAGCAGCAGTGCCGCAATCGCGAACGCGATCAGCTCGACGGCGGCGATCTTGCCCGGGGTGGTGGACGCCAGCCGCGACGCGTGGGCCAGCCCGGTCACCAGCCCCGCCCCGCTCAGCGCGATCAGCGCCAGCCACGCGCTCGCCGCCACGCCGAGCACCGACCCGCGCAGCGCCCACGGGGTCGGCAGCGGGGCCGGGAACGAGCCCTTGTACTGCCGGGCCAGCCCGCGGCCGGCCAGCCCGCCCAGGGCGACGGCCAGCCCGGCGAACAGCAGCCAACGAGCCACCGCGGTCTCCCAGACCACGGGCATGGACAGCCGGGCGGGCGCGCCGCCCGCCAGCAGGATCGTCACCGGCACGACACCCGACAGTAGCCGCTGCGCGGGCTGGCCAGCCCTGCTTCACCGCCATGTGACCGTGACATGCCTGTCATGTTGCCCGCGCGCGCGACCCTCGCGCGACCCTCGTGCGACCTGGGGCTCCGGCCCCGCCCGGCTACGAGGCGTCCTGCTCCACCTCGGCGGGCGCGAGCAGCCCGCGCCGGACGTTGCGGGCGCCGATGGCCCAGAACGCGACCCCGAGCAGGACCATGACCCCGAACGCGCCCAGCGTCACCCACTCGAAGAACGCCCGGGACACGCCCCAGCTGGCCTCGACCGAGTAGGACTGGCCAAACAACTCGTTGATGGCGCCCGGCCACAGCAGGGTCACGGCCGTGATCACCACGAACAGCTCGCTGATGATGGCCGCGGCCCACGCGCCCGCCATGCCGCCGGGTACCCGGTACGGGCGTTTGGCGTCCGGGTACTTCTGCCGCAGCCGTACCAAGGCCGGGAAGATGAAGAAGTAGCTGACCGCGGTCGTGGACACGGTCAGCGACAGCATCACCGCGAAGAAGTTCGCCAGCTTGCCGCTGGTCACCAGGAAGATGAACAGCACGAACGCCGACGACACGACGCCGGAGGAGATGTTCACCGCGATCGGGGTGCCGAAGCTGGTGAACCGGCCCATCCACTTCGGCCCCGCGCCGTCCAGGGAGGCGATGGCCTGGGTCCGGTCGGCGCCTTCCAGCCACACCGCGCCGCTGGCCAGCAGCGTCACGATCAGCAGGGCCGCGAACAGCACGTCCAGCCCGTGCGAGTGGAACACCCCGGACACCGCGCTGTACGCGTCGACGAAGCCGCTCACGCTGGACAGCCCCGCCTTCGGGATCACCAGCACGATCCCGATGATCACGAGGCCGTAGACAATGGCGCAGATGATGCCGGACCGCAAGATCATCTTCGGGACGTCGCGTTGCGGATTGCGCATTTCCTCGGCCGCGCCGTTGGCGAGCTCGAAGCCGACCCACAGGAAGACCAGCAGGCCGACCACGGTGAGGAACCCGTTCAGCGACGGCTTCAGGTCGGCGGCCGCGGACGCGCCGGCCGGGCGCCCGTGCTGGACCAGGAACGCTATGAACAGGATCGTGAAGATGGCGACCACGGCGATCTTCACAAACGTGCCGAGGTTCGGGCCCCACTTACCGATGCGGAACGCCACGATCGCGACCGCGACCGTGACCCAGACAAAGGCCAGGCCGACGATGATCTCGGCCGTGGTGCCGAGCGGCTTGTGCAGGACCAGGGTGTTCAGGGTGGCGATCGTCGACGCGGTCAGCGTGCCGCCGATCCAGGTCGGGTTGGACAGCCAGTACAGGATGGCGGTCACCGAGCCGGCCAGCCGCCCGAAAGCCAGCCGCGCCCACTCGTACGGCCCGCCTTCCACAGGGAACGTGGACCCCAGCTCGGCGGTGAGCATCCCGTACGGGATCAGGAAGATCACCAGCGAGACCACCAGCCAGGTGACCGCCTGCGCGCCCGCCTGCGCCGAGGCGGCCACGGTGTCGAAGCCCAAGATCGCGCAAGCGGTGAACAGCACCAGGTCGAACCGGCCCAGTACCTTTCTGAGCTTGGCTTTCTCCTGGACCGCGGCCGCCGTTTCCAGAGACGGGGGAATGGCACTTGCTTCGGCCATCTGGGGCTCCTGAACCTCGGGCAAATCCAGTTACCAGCAGCGTAGGCCTACACGGTCAAACAGGACACATGATCACGGCACGGGCGGGCGGAGGTAGTCTCCTCGGCCGGCCGCCCTGTCATCTCCCGGGGACTGGCACCCGGCTGGTAACGGCCGGGTGGCGTGAAACGTCCAGATGCGGCTGTCGGGTCCGGGCCGGCCGCCGGCTCGGTGGTCGGCCGTCACCAGGCCGTCGGTGAACCCGGCCCCGGCCACCAGCTCCTCGAACTCCCGCACGCTCCAGTGCTGCAGCCGGAACCACTGCAGTTCTGTCCCGATCAACCCGCCGGCCTGCCACTTCTCGTAGCGCAGCAGCCGGGTCGTCTGGTTGGCGGCCGAGTCGTACCAGGCGTGCATTACCTGCAGCGTCCACAGGAACGAATCGCGCCGCCAGTAGCGCACGGGTTCCGGGCTGGCGATCAGCTGCGGAGGATCGATGTCGAGGATCAAGCGCCCGCCCGGCGCGAGCGACTCGTGGAAGCAGGCCAGGGCGTGGCGTGCGGCCGGCGTACCGTCGAGGAGCTCGAACGACCCGGCCGGGATGATCACCGCCTGGTAGGCCCCCGGCCGCACGAAGGCCGTCATGTCCGCCTCGTGCAGGACCGGGTCCAGGCCGCGGTCCTGGCAGTGCTGCCGGCACACGGCCAGCATCTGCGGGGAGGTGTCCAGGCCCTCGACCTCGTGGCCCGCCTCCAGCAGCGGGATGAGGATGCGTCCCGTTCCGGCGGCCGGCTCCAGGATCCGCCCGCCGACCCCGGCCAGCAGGCCCATGTAGTACTCGACATCCCCGAAAGAGTGCCCGATGGGCTTGTCGATCTCGTAGACCTCGGTGGCCAGCGTCCCGTAGTCCCAGCTCACCGCGGCTCCTCCCGGCTCGCGCGCCCGCCGCTGTCCCGGCCGCCCAGGATCACCGGGCAAGCGAAATCGCTGTTGTCGATGATGAGGTCGGCCAGGAGCCTCGGGCCGACCTCGGCCATGTAGATCATCGCCGCAGCATGGTAGCGGTCGCGGTGCACCCGCTCGGCCTGCTGCGCGCCCTCCATCGCGGCATCCCGCGCGATGCCGCGGCGCAGGGCCAGCCCCGCGTCCACCTCGAGCCAGATGCGAAAATCCCAGAAGCTGTTGTACTCGGGCCGGAACGCGAAGACCGAGTCGACGATCAGCACGGCGTCGGCCGGAGCGGTGATCGTCGTGTCCCGGTGGTCCTCGCCGGTCAGCGGATCATGCGCGCAGAGCACCAGGCGACCGGATCCGCCCGGGGCGGCCGGGGCCAGCAACAGGTCCCGGGCGGAGCGGAAGTCGTAGGCGTTGCGGTAGTAGCCCTCGCCGCTGACCCGGTCGTAGCCGAGCTCGCGGGCCTCGCGCCACGGGTTCTTGAAGTCGTCCATCGAGGCCCGGGCCGTGGGCCGACTCAGGTCGCGCAGCGCGGCCGCGAGCTCGTGCCCGAAGCCGGTCTTGCCCGCGCAGGTCAGGCCGTCGACCGCGACCCGGAGCCGGCCCGGGCCCAGGCCTGCGACCCGGGCGGCCACGTCGCTGATCAGGGCGGCCCGGGCCGCCGAGGCCGGCGGCGGGACAGGCTGCCGCCACGTCGACACCGACTCGAACGCCTGCACGGGCCTCATGGTACGAGCCGCCCGCGCCCCGCCTTCGGTCAGCGGAGCGTGATCACGTTGGCCGTGATCAGGGCGGCGGCGTCCGAGGCCAGGTAGGCGACGACCTCGGCCACCTCGGCCGGGGTGGCGACGTGGAAGAGCGTGGGGCTCGCGGCGACCGCCTGGCGGACGTTCTCAGTGACCCAGCCGGTGTCGGTGACCGGCGGGTGGACCATGTTCGCGGTGACTCCGTAGCTGGCCAGTTCCACCGCCGCGGACATGGTGTAGTTCTCCTGGGCGGCCTTGGCCGCACCGTAGGAGACCTCCTCCGGGAAGCCCAGGTCGCCGCCGGAGGTGAGCCCGATGATCCGGCCCCACGTTCCCTCGCGGGCGATGTGCCGCCGGGCGAACTCGGCGATCAGCAGGGCCGCGGCCATAGCGTCGACCGTGAACTGCTGCCGCCAGGTCTCGGCGCTCACCGGCCGCAGCGACCGGCCGAGCCGGTCGCTGGCCTCCGGCGTGAAGGTGTCGGCCACCCAGCCGGTGGCGTTGTTCACCAGGATGTCCACCGGCCCCAGCCGGGCCTCGGCCGCGTCGAACAGCGCGGCCGGGGCCGCCGGGTCGGACAGGTCGGCCTCGACGGCCACGGCCTGGCCGCCGCCGACCCGGATCCGCGCGGCCACCGGCTCGGCGTCGCGCATCCGGCGGTCGCGGTAGGCGTGCGGCGTGCCGGGGTCGGCTGGGTCCTCGACCCGCAGGAACGTGCACAGTACCGCGCACCCGCGCCGGGCCAGCGCCTCGGCGGTCGCCGCTCCGATGCCGTGATTCGCGCCGGTCACGATCGCCGTGTGAGCGCCCGCCCGGTCCGCCACCGTGACCACCTCCCGCGCTGGCCGCCGCCGGGCCCGGCCAGCTGGCCGCCCTGGCTAGCGCGCGCCCGGTCCCGGGCGCTCCGCATTGCGTCCCGTCCGCGACATCGTAGAAGGCGTGCGGGCGGGCCCTCGTGCTTCCGGCGACGCTGCCATAACGAGCTCGCCGCCTGCGGGCAGGCCCCCTCCGGCACCCCGCCAGGACGCGTGCTCGGCCTCACGCCCCAGGAACATGCGGCGGCCCGGCTCGCCGCCCGGGGCCTGACCAACCGGAAGATCGCGCGCGAGCTGGTGCTGAGCGTCAAGACCACCGAGTACCACCTCGGGCACGCCCATGCGAAGCTGGCGGTTCGCTCCCGGGCGGGGCTGGCCGCGGTGCTCACCGGTGACCTGGAGCAGACGGGCGCACCGGCGCGATGAGTTCTGAGCCCGGGACCGGTCATTAAACAGACCCGCTCGCGTGCTAGGGAGGACCAATGCCCGACCAGGGGTTCACCATCTGCCTGTGGTTCGACACCGAGGGCGAGGCGGCGGCGAACTACTACACCAGCATCTTCCCCGATTCCCGGATCGGCCGGATCGCGCGCTACACCGAGGCCGGGCCAGGCGCCGTCGGCACGGTCGTGACCGCGGAGTTCGAGCTCAACGGCCAGAAGTTCGTCGCGCTGAACGGCGGCCTGCAGTACACCTTCAACGAGGCGGTCTCGCTCACGATCACGTGCGCGGACCAAGACGAGGTGGACTACTACTGGAGTCGGCTGTCGGCAGGCGGCCAGGAAGTCGCCTGCGGCTGGCTGAAGGACCGGTACGGGCTGTTCTGGCAGGTCGTTCCCGCCGTGCTCACCGACATGATCACCGACCCGGACCCGGAGAAGGCGCGGCGCGCCACCGAGGCGATGCTCACGATGACCAAGTTCGACATCGCCGCGCTGCAGAAGGCGTACGCGGGAGTGGCAGGCTGATTGCTCAGCGGCCGCCGGCCGCGAGCCAGTCAGCGCGGCGCAGCCGGTACTCCACGTCGCCGTGCTCGTTGCCATCCAGCGGGTCCGGCCAGTTCAGGTGCACCGTACGTGCGTACCTCAGCCCGGCCTTCTCCATAACGGCGCGGGACCGCGTGTTGACGGTCATGGTGGTGGCCACGATCTCCTCGACGCCGAGGTCGGTGAACGCCCGGCGGACCAGGGCCCGCGCCCCCTCGGTCGCGTACCCCCGGCCCCAGGCGCGCTGCTTCAGCCGGTAGCCCAGCGAGGCGGTCTGCGCGGGAAGCGGCGCGTCGACCCAGTCCACCATCGCGGCGCCCGCGGCCCGCACCGGGCGCAGGCCGAACCACCCGATGAACTCCCCGTCGCCGATGGTGTCCGCCGCCCAGTGCCCGAATTCCGGGTACCGCGCGTAGTAGCTCAGGAACCGCGGCAGCACCTCGGCCTCGATCTCCGCCCGCGACGTGGTCTTCCTGGTGATGAACCGCATGACGGCCGGATCCCCGTCCAGTTCCAGCAGGCCGTCCACGTCGGCGGCGGTGAACTGCCGCAGCACCAACCGCTCGGTCACCAGTACCGGCTCCACGCACCGGATCGTTCCCCGGTGCCGGCCGCGACGCAACCGTATTGCGCGCCGCTGGTGACGCCGGAGGGTTGCCAACCGCTGTTGCCTGAGTGTGCAATGGGGGCCACAAGTGAAATCTCGTGATGCGGCCCGGTTCTGTGAAACCTGGGCTGTCGGCAGTTGCCGACGTTAACGGGAAGGGCGCAGATGGCGGCACACACGAGGAACGATCCCGCGGACGTTCTCGACCGCGTACGCCAGGCACTGGGGCTGGGCGCTGGCGTTCGGCATCGTCACCGTGCTGGTCGGGCTCCTGGTCCTGGTGTGGCCGGGCCGTACGCTGATCGTGGTCGCGGTGCTGTTCGGCATTCAGCTGGTCGTGATGGGCATCTTCCGGTTCGCGAGCGCCTTCGGGCACGACCTGACCGCCGGGACCCGGACCCTGTTTGCGCTGCTCGGCGTGTTCTCGCTGATCGTCGGCCTGTACGCGCTGCGGCACGTGCTGATCACGGTGCTGGCGCTGGCGCTGCTGCTGGGCATCTTCTGGATCATCAGCGGCTCGGTGGAACTGTTCAACGCGCTGTCCAACCGCCAGATGGAAGGCCGCGGCTGGGCCATAGCCTCGGGCATCCTCGGCATCCTGGCCGGCATCGTGGTGCTGGTCTATCCCGCACCCTCGTTGCTGGTGCTCGCGCTCGTGCTCGGCATCTGGCTTCTGGTGTTCGGCATCATGGAGATCGTGGCGGCATTCCGGATCCGGTCGCTGCGCGCCTGAGCCGCCGTCAGGCGACGGGCCTGGAGCCCGGGCCGCGCCTGGCGCGCGCCGCCCTGGACCCCCGGCCTGTATTACCGCACGAGGCCCCGCTGCTGTTCCGGCGCGCCGGTTACTCGAACGAGGGCTTGCGGTCCCGGGTGCGCTTGAGCTCGAAGAAGCCGTCGGTCCCGGTGACCAGCACCAGGCCGTCCCACAGCTGCCCGGCCGCCTCGCCCTTGGGGGCGGGCGTGATGACCGGGCCGAAGATGGCATGGCCGCGGATGCGGATGACCGGGGTGCCCACGTCCAGGCCGACGTCGTCGAACGCCTCGTGGTGCGAGCGCTTGATCTCCTCGTCGAACTCGGTGCTCTTGGCCGCGCCGGCCAGCGTGTCCGGCAGGCCCACCTCGGCCAGGGCCTCGGGGATCACCATGGGATCCTCGCGGCGGCGTTCGACGTGGAACCGGGTGCCGAGCGCGGTGTACAGCGGCCCGAGAATGCCCGGGCCGGCCTGGTCGGCGGCTGCGGCGCAGACCCGGATCGGGCCCCAGGCCCGGCCCATCCGCTCCAGGTAGTCCTCGCTCAGGTCCTTGCCCTCGTGCTGGGTCAGGTTCAGGTAGGCGAGCGACATGATCCGCCAGTCGGGCCGCACCGGCCGGACCTTCCCCACCTCGAGGATCCAGCGGGACGTGATCCAGGCCCACGGGCATACCGGATCGAACCAGAACTGTACGTCTTCGGGCGCACCTGGCTGGGCTGTCATGCCTGATCCTCCTTGCGGACGGCGACGAAGACCGGGATCTCCCGGTCGGTCTTCTGCTGGTATTCGGCGTAGGGCGGGTAGGCGGCGACCGCGCGCTTCCACCAGGCGGCCCGCTCGTCGCCGGTGATCTCGCGGACCCGCACCGGGAACGGCTCCGGGCCGTCCTGGATGGTGACCTCGTCCGGGTGGGCCTTGAGGTTGTAGTACCAGACCGGGTGGGCCGGGGACCCTCCCTTGGACGCCACCAGGGCGTACTCGCCGTCGTGCTCCACGCGCATCAGCGCGATCTTGCGGACCTTCCCGCTGCGGTTGCCGCGCATGGTCACGATCAGCACCGGCCGCCCGGTATCCCGCAGCGTGTTAGCCTCCCGGCCGCCTGATCGTTCGTAGGCCTCAACCTGGTCCCGCACCCACTGCGCCGGGCTCGGCTCGTACTCGCCTTGTAGTGTCATGCTCAACATTCTCCCTCGCATGCCCCCGGCGGCGGCTCGCGGGCCGGGCTCGGGCGGCCCGGGGCGGAGCGTTATGGAAAATCCGTGGCGGGACGGGCTCAGCGGATCGGCCTGCCGTTGGCCGCCAGCAGGCCGTGCCAGGCGTTATCTGATCCCGGGGCATCCGGGAACTGCTGCGCCAGCACCCGCTGGCACAGGTCCGCGGGCGGCGCGAAGGCAGCGCCGAGACCGCTCAGGGCGTCGTCGGTGTGCACCAGGAGCTCGACGCAGCCGCGGCCGACGTAGTCAGCCGGACTCGACAGGCCGGTGACGTGGTACGCCCGCACGCTGGACGGGGTGACCGCGGCGACGGCCGCGAGTCCCCTGGCCACCGGCACGACGGAGTCGATGACCTCCTCGTTGGTCGCGTCGGGCCAGCGCGTCATGGACAGGGCGATGAAATGCTCGCACCGGCTGGCCAGGTACAGGGTGTACTTCGCGGTGGCGCCGATCATCTGGACCTCCGGAGGAAACCCTGGCCTTCGGGCCGGGGAGGAATCTGGTGCTCTGCGGGGCAGGGCAGGGTTTTGTCGGCGCGGTCTGGCAGGCTGTCGGCGTGCGGACGGCGTACCGGTGCCGGGCCTATCCCGGTGCGGCGCAGCAGGCGGTGCTGAACCGCACCTTCGGCTGCGTCCGCGTGGTATGGAACACCATCCTGGCCGTGCGGCAGGAACGATATGCAACGCAGCGCACGGGCACGTCGTACGGCCAGGCATCGGCGGCGCTGACGGCGATGAAGCAAGACCCGCAGCGAGCCTGGCTGAACGAGGTGTCCTGTGTCCCGCTGCAGCAGGCCCTGCGCCACCAGCAGCAGGCGTTCGCCGCGTTTTTCGCCAAAAGAGCCCGCTATCCGCGGTTTAAGTCCCGCCAGGGCCGCCAGGGCGCGGAGTACACCCGGTCGGCCTTCACCATGCGCGGCGGCCAGCTGCGCCTGGCTAAGACCCCGGGCCCGCTGGCGTTCGTGTGGTCGTGGCCCGGCATCGACGTGGCCGGGCTGGACCCTGCGACCGTGTTCGTCTCGAAAGAGCCCGACGGCCGCTGGTACGTGACGCTGGCCGTTGATGCCGAGCCACCGCAGCCTTTGCCCGCGGCCGGCCGCGCTGTGGGCGTTGACCTGGGCGTGCACGACTTCGCGGTGACCAGTGACGGCGACCGGGTCGCCAACCCCCGCCCCCTGCAGCGCAAGGCCCGCAACCTGGCCCGCTACCAGCGCCGCCTCGCCCGCTGCCAGAAGGGCTCGGCCAACCGCGCCAAGGCCAAGGCCAAGGTAGCCCGGGCCCACCGCAAGGCCCGCGACGCCCGCCGCGACTTCCGGCACAAGACCACCACCCGCCTGGTCCGCGGCAACGACCTGATCGCGATCGAGGACCTCAATGTCTCGGGCATGGTCCGCAACCGGCGCCTGGCCCGGGCGATCAGCGACTGCGGGTGGGGCGAGTTCCGGCGCCAGCTGGAATACAAGTGCGAGCGAGCCGGCCGGCGCCTGATCGTGACCGGCCGCTGGTACCCCAGCACGAGGACGTGCTCGGCCTGCGGGTTCGTGCTCGCCGGGCTTCCTCTGAAGGTCCGGGCGTGGCGATGCCCGTCCTGCCGCGCCCGGCACGACCGGGACCTCAACGCGGCCAAGAACATCCTTGCGGCAGGTCTTGCCGCAGCCCGGGGCAACCCGGGCGACGCCTGCGGAGCTGACGTCAGACACCGGAAGACCCCTCCGGTGCAGCCGGCCGTGAAACAGGAACCCCAGCCCGCGAGGGCTGGAATCCCCGTCCTTCAGGGCGGGGAGTAGTCAAGTGCGTGATCGTCTGCTCGACGTCCCAGTCGAGCGGGCCGGCCCGGACCGACCAGTCGCGGCCGGCGACCGGCCGCAGCGCGGCCTCGGCCGTCGCCGCCGCGGCGACCACGTCATCGGGCACGAGCATTTTCGGCACCTGTCCAGCTAACCCTGCCGTGCGCCGGGGCGCCGGGCTATGCACTGGGCGAGGCGGTCGCGCCGTGACTGTAGCGTTCGGGGCGTGGCGCGGCATGGTCATGATCCTGCGGCCGACATCGGGGCGGTCTACCGGACGTTCGCCCGGCACGAGGCCCGGGGCCGCAGCCCGGCGTATGAGTCACTGGCCGAGACGGTCGCTCGCGACCCGGCCGTGCTGCGCTTCCTCGGCTCGCTGCCGCCGGAGAAGCGCCAGCCCAATCTGCTGTTCGCGGCCGCCCGCTACCTGCTGGGCACCGCGGCGGACATCACCGGGCTGCGGGACCTCGTCAGCCAGCGCGGGGCCGAGCTGTCCGAGGTGATGCTGGCCCGGCGCACCCAGACCAACGAGCCGGCCCGCTGCGCGACGCTGCTGCCGGCCCTGGCCCAGCTGCCGCCGCCGCTGGCGCTGATCGAGGTCGGGGCCAGCGCCGGGCTCACCCTGCTCGTCGACCGCTACTCCTACGACTACGGCGGGCACCGGATCGCCGGCCAGGATCCGCGGGCGCCCACCCTGCGGTGCGGGCTGCGCAGGCCGGCGCCGCTGCCGGCCCGGCTTCCCGCGGTCGCCTGGCGCGCGGGGCTCGACCTCAACCCGCTCGATGTACGCCGGGACGACGACGTCCGCTGGCTGTCGTGCCTGGTGTGGCCCGGTGAAGGCGACCGCGAGCAGCGGCTCGCCGCCGCGGTCGCCGCGGCCCGGCGCGAGCCGCCCGTGGTACACCGCGGTGACCTGGTCGACGACCTGCCCGCGCTGGCGGCCCAGGCGCCCGCCGGGGCGACCCTGGTCGTGTACCACTCGTCCGTGCTGGCCTACGTCGCGCCCGAGCGCCGCCTGGAGTTCGCCGACGTGGTGCGCGGCCTGGCGGACGTCTGGCTGTCCCAGGAAGGCCCGAAGGTCCTGGCCGGCGTGCCGGTGGCCGCCTACCCCGGTGACCCGTACCTGCTCGTCCGGGACGGCCGGACGCCGCTGGCGTTCGCGGACGGCCACGGAAGCTGGCTGCACTGGCTGGCCGGCCCTAGCGGGCGCCGCGGCGAGACTCCAGCCGACGCCACAGCGAAGCCCTAGCGGACGCCGTAGAGGTACTCGAGCGCGAGCTGGTCCAGGTGCTCGAAGGCCATGCCACGCTCCGCCAGCGCCTCGACGTCCGGGGCGAAGCCGCGGACGTCCCGCCAGGTCTCGCCGTCGGCGAGCGTCGGCAGGGCCAGCTCCGGCACGTGGGACGCGGCCAGCGCCTCGGCGACTTCGGGATCAGAACGGAACGCCCGCACCTTCTCCCGCAGGATCAGGTAGTTGCGCATGCAGGCGGCGGCGGACACCCAGACCCCGGCGTCGTCCTCGGTCCGCGGCGGCTTGTAGTCGAAGTGCACCGGCCCGTCGTACCCGCCCGCCTCGAGCGCGTCCACCACCCAGAACGCTCCCTGCGCGTTGCCCGCCCCGAACCGCAGGTCCTGGTCGTAGCGCGGCCCGTGCTGGCCGTTCAGGTCGATGTGGTACAGCTTGCCGTGCCACAGGGCCTGGGTGACCGCGTGGGCGTAGTTGAGCCCGGACATCTCCTCGTGCCCGACCTCAGGGTTGAGCCCGACCAGCTCGGGGTGCTCCAGCTCGTTGATGAACGCCAGCGCGTGCCCGGCGGTCGGCAGCAGGATGTCGCCGCGGGGCTCGTTCGGCTTCGGCTCGATCGCGAAGCGGATGTTGTAGCCGTGGTCGAGAACGTAGGAGCAGAGGATGTCGAACGCCTCCTTGCACCGGTCCAGCGCGGCCCGGATATCCTTGGCCGCGCCATACTCCGCGCCGTCGCGCCCGCCCCAGCAGACGTAGACCTTGGCCCCGAGGTCGGCCGCGAGGTCGAGGTTGCGCATCACCTTGGCCAGCGCGAACCGGCGCACGTCCCGGTCGTTGGCGGCGAAGGCGCCCTCCTTGAAGAGGGGGTGCGAGAACAGGTTCGTGGTCGCGGTCGTCACCACCAGGCCGGTCTCGTCGAGTGCCTTGCGGAACGCCGCGATCCGATCGTCCCGCTCCTCGCTGGTGTCGTCGAACCCGAACACGTCGTTGTCGTGGAAGTTCACGCCGTAGGCGCCGATCTCGGCCAGCTTGCGCACGGCGCGCTCGGCGGGCATCGGCGGCCGCACCGCGGTCCCGAAGACATCCACGCCCTGCCAGCCAACGGTCCATATCCCGAATGAGAATCGGTCGGCGGGCGTGGGTGCGAAGCGGTCGGTGGTCACAGGTCGGTCCTCTCGTTCCAGGTGGCGGTGTCGTCGCGGAGCGCGGCGTGGCGCTCGCGGATCTCCGGCTGCGGCGGGCCGGTGTAGGCGGCCGCGGGACGCGGCGGCCAGGGCGGCGGCTCGGGAGTCCCGGCCAGCGCCCACGCGGCCTGGCGCGCGGCCCCCAGCGCGACGTACTCCTCCGGCTCGGGCACGCTGACCGGCGAGAAGAAGATGCCCGGCGCGAGCTGGCGCACCGCCGGCGATCTCGCCCCGCCGCCGATCAGCAGCACCCGCCCGGAAGGCGGCCCGGTCCCGCACGCCGCGGCAATCCGGTCGGCCGCGTCGGCCAGCGAGGCGAGCAGGGCCTCGACCGCCGCGCGGGCCAGGTTCTGCTGGGTCGCGTTCCGGGTGGTCAGCCCGCGCAGCACCCCGGTCGCGCCGGGCCGGTCCGGCGTGCGCTCGCCGTCCAGGTACGGCAGGAGGGTGATCCCGCCCGCCCCGGGCTCCGCCGCCAGGGCCAGCTCGGAGAGCCCGTCGAGGTCGGTGCCCAGCAGCGAGGCGGCCGCGGTCAGCACCAGGGCCGCGTTGATCGTGCACACCAGCGGGAGGAACCGCCCGGTGGCGTCGGCGAACCCGGCTACCGCGCCGGACGGGTCGTCCGCGGGTACCTCGCTGACCGCGAACGCCGTGCCCGAGGTTCCGATCGACACCGCGACGTCGCCGGGCTCGAGCCCGAGCCCGAGCGCGGCACCCATGTTGTCCCCGGTCCCGGCGGATACCGCCGCGCCCCACGCGGTCTGCCCGACAATTTCGCCCGGGCTCGCCACCCGGGGCAGATGCAGCGTGCGCCCGATCGCCGCCTTGACCACGTCCGGCAGCCAGATCCCTCGCGCGGGCGAGAAGTAGCCGGTGCCGGACGCGTCGCCGCGGTCGGTGACCATCGGGGCCGGGTGCTCACCCATCCCGCCCAGCATTCTCCAGGTCAGCCAGTCGTGCGGCAGCAGGACGGTCGTGGCCCGGCTGGCGTTGGCCGGCTCGTGTTCGGCCAGCCAGCGCAGTTTGGTGACCGTGAACGACGCGGTGGGCACGCTGCCGGTCTCGGCCGCCCACCACTGCGGGCCGCCGAGCTCGCGGACCAGCTCGGCCGCGGCGTCGGCCGACCGCAGGTCGTTCCAGAGCAGCGCGGGCCTGACCACCTCGCCGTCGGAGTCCAGGACGACCATGCCGTGCTGCTGCCCGGCCACTCCGACGGCGGCTGCGCGGTCCAGCAGCCCGTCGCCCGCCCGGCGCAGCGCCGTCCACCAGTCGGCCGGGTCGGCCTCGGTGCCAGACGGGTGCGGCGCGCTGCCCCGGCTGACGACCGTGCCGTCGTCCGCATCGCAGAGCACGACCTTGGTGGACTGGGTCGAGCTGTCCACGCCGGCCACGAGCATGATCGTCCCTCCGCCGTCCCGGACGGAAACGTGAATGGCACGGGAAGTCCGGCGACATCCAGCAGGCTAGCCCGGACGCACCCCGCCCGGCACTATGAGCGGGACCCGGGCAGCCCGGCCGGCCCGGGTCAGGACCTGGCGCCCCCGGCCAGCCAGGTCACCAGGTTGGCCCAGAGCGGCGCGTAGCCCGGCCAGTCCAGGAACTCCGGCGGGCCCCAGTGCGGCGCGCAGTCGGAGGTAAACACGGCGCCGCTCGAACAGCAGCTCGACGCCGACCTGGGCCAGGCGGTCCGCCGCGCCCGATCCCGGCGCCGCGCAGGATGTTGGCGAGCGGCGGGCTGGCCGACCGGTCCTGGCCGACCAGGCTGAGGGTCTGGTAGAGCAGCACCTCGACCGCGGGCGGCACGACCTTGGCGTACGCCGCGCCCTCGTTGCCCACCAGCAGGGTGGGCGCCCGCCCCGGGACCAGGAGCAGCAGCGACTCTTCGAACCTCGGGTCGTACCCGGTCAGGTAGCACAGGTTCGCGAAGTGCTCCCGGTCGGCGTAGACGATCAGCGCATCCAGGCCGGCCTCGGCGGTCGCGCGCTCGGCGGCGGCCATCCGTTGCAGATAGGTGGTCGCGGGCACCGACGGCTGCTCGGCCGGCAGCTCGTAAGCCGACAACTCGACCGCGCCCAGCTCGACGCCGGCCAGGCCGACTCGGGTCACGCGTCAGCCTGCGGCGCAGGCGTGTCGGTGGCGTCCCAGTCCACGCCCCCGGCGGCGTCCTCGACGCGGCCGACCAGCGCCGTGGCGCCTCGCTTCAGCGCGCCCAGGTTACGGCGCTCGCGCCATTGCATGTACCCGAACCCGACGATCAGCGCCACGACGAAGATGTACGGCGTGATCCGGTACGGCCAAGGCCGCCCGCGACTATGTCGAGCGCCTGGTCGCGCCGTACTTCGCCTGCGCCGAGTGGTACGAGACGGTCGGCATCGGCGTCACCGGCGGCCAGCTTTTCGACCTGGTTCAGCGCCACCTGGGCGACCCGTTCTTCGGCGTGCACCTCAACCCCGGCCACTTCATCCACCTCGACGAGTGGCCAAGCTCTCCGGTGTACCCGGGCTCGGACGTGGTGCTCACGTCCGGCATGGCGCTGCAGCTCGACATCATCCCGGCCACCGGCACCGCGTACCACACGACGAACATCGAGGACGGGGTCGCGCTCGCCGACGAGGCGGCCCGGGACGACCTGGCCGCCCGCTACCCCGGCCTGTGGCAGCGGGTGACCGCCCGCCGCAACTTCATGGCCGAGGCCCTCGGGATCCGGCTCCGGCCGGAGGTGCTGCCGCTGTCCGACCTGGCGGGCTACCTGCCCCCGTACTGGCTATCGCCGCACCTGGCGATGCGGCGGGCCTGAACGTCCGGCCAGGGGCGCCTATCCTGGCGTGATGCGGCTGGTCTCCCTGCTGCCGTCGGCGACCGAGATCGTGTACGCGCTCGGCCTGGGCGACGACCTGGTCGGGATTACGTTCGAGTGCGATGAGCCCGCGGCCGCCCGCCGCGAGAAGACGGTGGTCGTGGGCGGCCGGGATACCCGCGGGATGACCCCCGGCGAGATCGACAGCTACGTGCGCGCGCACCTGGCCGCCGGCGCGGACCTCTACACGCTGCATGCCGAGGCTCTCGCGCAGCTGGAACCAGACCTGATCCTGACCCAGGACCTGTGCCGGGTCTGCGCGCTGCCGTCCGGGCACGTCGAGGACGCCCTGGACTATCTGGGGTGCCGGGCCGACGTCCTGTCGCTGGACCCGCACTCGCTCGACGAGGTACTGGACTCGGTCCTGGCCGTGGGCCAGGCCACGGGGGTGCCGGGCCGGGCTGCGCGGCTGGTCGGCGAGCTGCGGGCCCGGCTCGACCGCACCGCGGCGCGGGTTGCCGGGCGGCCCCGTCCCCGGGTCGCGGTGGTCGAGTGGGTGGATCCGCCCTTCACCGCCGGGCACTGGGTGCCCGACCTGGTGAGCGCGGCGGGCGGCCAGCCGGTCGCGGCCCACCCCGGTGCGTCGTCGGTGCAGGCGAGCTGGCCGGAGATTGCCGCCGCTGTGCCCGAGGTCATCGTGGTCGCGCCGTGCGGCTACCATCTGCCGGGCGCGATCGAGCAGGCCCGGACGGTCGCCCGGGCGCTGCCGGGCCCGGCCGTCTGGGCCATCGACGCCGACGGCATCGTGGTGCGCCCGGGCCCCCGCCTGGTAGACGGGGTCGAGGCCATCGCCGCGATACTGCACCCCGTGGATCCCGTGGACCCACCCGGCGGCCCGGTCGCCGTGCACCGGGTCACGGGCTAGCGGCCCCGGAGGGTGGCGGCCCCGGAGCCCAGGAAGGCCGGCAGGATCTTGACTGGATTGGCGCAAGCCCGCCCCTTTAGGACTCCGTTGGGAAATTCGCATTCACCAACGGAGTCCTTCAGGTCGGGGTTAACCCCGGCCATCGATGCTGGGGCGGGGTACCCGGCCAGCCATCCGCGGGAACCACCCCGGCCGTGGCGTGAGCCACCCGGGGAATCCTCTTCCTTCAGGACGAGGCGGATGTCAAGGCGTATTGACATGCCCTCGGAGCAGGCCTGAGAACGCTTCGCAGGATGCACGGCTGAGCTGGCGGTTACGATGACCTCGTCGCCTATGTGGGGGAGACGTCGCAATGCCAGGGGCGCAGGAACGGTGGGATAGGCTCACCGAACCGAGCGTGCGCAGCCAGGAGGCAACGCCGCCCGATCAATCGCGGCTGGCTGACCGGCCAGAACGCGGATCGCTCGCCGAACTGCGGCAGCGGCTGGAACGGCTGCCGGCCGGCCACCCGTCTTCGCCCTACAACGACGACCTCACCCGGAAGCTGCCGGTCGCCAGCCTGAAGGACCTCGAATTGCCGCTGCATGGCACCGAGCGCGACCTCGACGGCGCGGCTAAGCAGTTCGAGCACGAGCTGGCCGGAGGCGGGCATCCCGCCGCCAGCGCCGAAGCCGCGGACGCGAGCGCCGAGGCCTCGAGCCATAACGGTGCCGGCGACCGGGATCTCGTAGCGGACACGCTGAGCACACCCGGCTGGAGCGCCACCGCTGACGTCGAGGACGTAGCCGACGCCCCCGGCGGCGCCGAGGACCTCGGCACCATGGATGGCCTGGCCTCCCCGGCCGATGACGGCCCCAGCACGCCTGACGATCACGACCCGCCCGGCGACCTCGCCACGGTCAACGGCCTCGGGAGCACCGGCGGGCTCGGCACCACGGGCGAATGGCTGAGCGCCCCCGCCTGGAGTGCCGTGGCCGACGCGGACATCGCCGACGAGTGGAGCACCACGCGCGAAGAAGACGGCACGGCTGATCGCGACGGTGCCGCCGAGCCGGACTGGACCGAAGCGGAGCCCGGGGCGGAGACCCTCTCCCAGCCGGTGATCGACGCGGACCTGGATGATCCGGGCGGCGAGCCCCGCACCGGTCCGGATGGCTCCTGGGAATGGAACGGCAGATACCTCACTCCGGACGAGCGCCTGATCGCGGAGAACTCTCTGAGCCGGTACCGGGTAGCCGAGGGCCGGAACGTGTTCGGCAGCTACGGTCATAGCGGCCTGACGCCCGCGATGCGCCGCGTCGAGGCTCAGCTCGCGAGCGGGCAGCTACTGCCGGACACCGAGGACCGAGCGCTCAAGTCTCCCGACCGCTTCAAGGAAAGGCTCGCCGACCTGATCTTGAGGCACCCCGACAAGTCGGCCGAGGAACTCTCCGACGAAGTGCACGACGGCATACGCTACGCCTTCATCTTCGACACCGAGCATTACGCCGAGGGGACCCTGCAGGTCCACAGCAGGCTCAAGGTCAACGGATTCGAGCTAGAGGCCAGGTGGAACGGCTGGGAGAGCCGCGAGTACAAGGGCATCAACAGCCGCTGGCGCGACCCGGCGCACGATCTGGTCTTCGAGGTTCAATTCCACACGGCGTCGAGCTGGGATGCCTGGGAGCAGGCTCACGACTCCTACAAGCGGATCATCGACCCGAGAACATCACCCCTGGAGCGGATGCAGCTTCGGGCCGACCACGCGGAGAAGTCAGCCGTGATTCCCGTGCCGCCCGGGTGCACGGCCATTCCAGACTTCCGCAAGGAAAGCCAGTAGTCCGTGGCGGACGAGATGAGCTACTACGCCATTGTCGGCGCGGGCCGGACCGCGCAGGCCCCGTCCGGGCTGGCCCGGCGCACGTACGGGGCCACCGGGCCTGTTGACGAGGCCCTGCGGCGGGACCTCACCTGGGGCCCCGATTCGGCGATCGTCGAGTGGGAATACGGCGAGGTAGGCGCGGACCTGGTCGAGATCAGCCAGGCAGCAGCGGACCGGCTGATCGCCGGGTTCCGCGTGCTCTGGGCCGGGCGGGACTGACGCGGCCCGCGGCGCGCCAGGGACTTACCCGGGCAGGGACGCGTCGTCCTGCGCGGAGCCGTCGCCGAACAGTTTCGATTTGCCCTTCGATCCCAGGCCGGCCTTCTCGAAAAACTCGCGGATCAGCGAGCGCTGCATCTCGCTCACTTCGTCAAAATGCTTGTCGAGCGCGTCTTCCCCGATCGCCTGGGCGGTCAGGTAGAGATCTTTAAGCTGCTCCAGCTTCTGCTCCGTATCCGCAGACGGCGGCTCGGCGTGTCCGGGCTCGTAGGCGCCGTCCCGGCGGCTGTCGCGGCCGGGGCCGGGGATGTCACTGGGTTCCTGGTTTGGCTTCGGAGCCTTCTCCCAGACCAAGAAGGGCTTTGGCGTAGTAGGAGAAGGCTCACCCGAGCGGGACTTCCCGGCTGCGGCGGGCTCACCGGAACCCGGCTCCGCCGGGGGAACGGGCTCACCCGGGTGCGGCTTGGCGGCCGGGACGGGACCATCCGGGCGCGGCTCCGCCCCGGAAACGGGCTCACCTGGGCGCGGCTTGGCGGCCGGAACGGGCTCACCGGAACCTGGCCTCGCGGCCGGGACAGGCTCGCCTGGGCGGGACGGCGGCGCAGGCGACGGCTCACGGCGCTGCGGCCGCGCCACGGGAGCGGGCTGGCCCGGGCGGGACTCCGCGGCCGGGACGGGCCCATCCCGGCCGGGCTCCGCCGCGGGAGCAGGCTCACCTGGGTGCGGCCGTGGCGCGGACGGGTCTGCGCCGGGGATCACCGGCAGCGGTGACGTATTGTCGGTCGCCGGCCCGCTGGCCCGCGAGGATCTCGGGGACCTCGAAGCTGTCTCGCCGGAACGACCTGATGCTGGCTCGCCGATCGTCGGCGGCCTTGTCGCGCGCCCAGGCGGCGGCCCAGTTAAATACCCTTCCAGGCGCGCGGGCTCCGGGCCGCTAAAATGCCAGGCCGGCGGGTCGTTGGCAGGCTCGGATTCTCGGTCCCGCTCGGCGGGCATCCGCGGACTGTGCGCGGGTCCGGCCAAGGCGGCCGGCTCGGCCATCGGCCTGGCGGGGGTCCGCTCGTCCCGGCCGGCGGTCCGGAAGTCCGCCCGGCCGCCGCGAGCCCAGTTGCCCTGGTCGCCAGGCGTCAGGTCCTCCCGGCCGACGAGAACCAAGCCAGGCGGGGCGCCGGAACCCCACTCCTCGTGCCCCGAGGGACCCCACTCCTCGTGCCCGCCGGGCACCCATTCCTCCGGCCTGCCGGGCACCCACTCGTCCTGGCCGGCCGGGCCCCACTCATCGCGGCCGCCGGGAACCCAGGCATCCGGCCCGCCGGCAGCCCAGTCCTGCTGACCGGCCGGACCCCAGCCATCGCGGCCCGCCGGGACCCACTCATCCTGGCCGGCGGCAGCCCAGTCACCCTGGCCGGCCGGACCCCACTCATCGCGCCCGCCGGGAACCCAGGCATCCGGCCCGCCGGTAGCCCAGTCCTCCTGACCACCCGGACCCCAGGCATCGCGGCCGGCCGGGACCCACTCGTCCTGGCCGGCGGCAGCCCAGTCGTCCTGACCGCCCGGGCCCCAGACATCGTGGCCGGCGGCGGCCCAGGCGTCCGGGCCTGCCGGGACCCAGGCTCCCTGCCCGTCCGGAGTCCAGTCCTCCTGACCGGCCGGGCCCCAGGCAATCGGCCCGCCGGGGCCCCAGGCACCCTGCCCGCTGGGGACCCAGTCCTGTCGTCCGTCCGGATCCCAGGCACCCTGATCGCTCTGGGCCCAGTCGTCCTGGCCTCCGGGAACCCAGGCATCCGGGCCGCCTGGACCCCAGGAGTCTCCCGGGCCGCGATCCCAGTCATCGCGGCCGTGGGAATCCCAGGCCCGGGCCGGGCCCGGGCTCCAGCCGCCGTCGGCGCTGGGGTGCCAGCGATCATCCGCCGGGCCGGGCCCGGTCCGACCCTGGTCGGCCAGGTCCCGTGGAGGTTGGCCAGCGGGTGCCGGCGACGGGGGAACGGACGGCAGAGAGGAGCGGGCGGGCGGCGAGTACGGGCGAGCGAGGGCCGGAGACGGACGGGCATGCGGCGGGGAGGAGCGGGCGGGCGGCGAGTACGGGCGGGCGAGGGCCGGAGACGGACGAGCGGGCGGCCGGGAGGCAGGGTCGGCCTGCGCAGGCGGACGGGCAGCCTGCGCAGGCGCCGGACTGGCCTGCGCAGGCGGGTGATTGCGCGGCGGGGACGAGCGAGCGGGCGGCGGGACCGCCTCGGCCTCGTCAGCAGGCAATGCCGGGGAAGGCAGCGGGGTCAGCCGCGGCGGCTCCGGACTGCGGACCGGGCCACGGGCCGGGCGGGTTCCGGCGGTGGCCTCCGGGCTGCGGTGGCTCCGGCCGGGGCGGTCGGATAGGCCGACCGCGACCACGACGAGCAGCGCGACGCCGGCGGCCAGCCCACAGATGGCGACGAACTCACCCGCACGCACGAGCCCCTGGCTGTCGTGCGACTTCAGCCGCATGGCCTCGCCGACGACGATCATCATCACGCCGCTGATGAGCGACGCTGCGCCGAGGATCGTCAGGCATATGGCGAGCCGGAACCGCGCTTGCGCCATTGAACCTGACCTCACTGGCCAACCATCGCATGCAGGGTGCGCGCAATGCGGGGTTTCTAGTGAACCATGAGGTGGCGAAAACATGGCAATAGCGCCCAAGCCGCGAGGCCCGGGCGCGCCCGGCCCCGTGGCTTAGCGGGACCCCCCGGGCCTGCGGCAGCGCCTGCGTGAACGTCTGGGCAGGCTGTCCGCCCGAGACGCCGTACTCGCGCTGACCACGCAGAACGGCACTCCCGTGATGCCCACGGCCCGCGCCTGGTCCTCGTCGGCGCGCACGGTCAGGGTGCGGGAGAAACGACTGCGACCGATGTGGCACCAGGGGCAGACGGTGTCGCTCCAGATGTCCACGCGCATGCCGTTCCTCCCGCCCTCGGGTCCGCCCGGCCTGCCGCCGGGGCCGGGATGGAAGGATGCGGCGGCCCACCCGTCACTTCCTCCCGCGCCGGGCTCTCCGCTACCGTTGCGTTCATCCGTTTCCCGCCGTTCCGATCATCAAGGGGCATTCCATGGATCGCCAGGTCAAGTACGTTCTGCAGGAATCCGAGATGCCCCGGGAGTGGTACAACGTCATCGCCGACCTCCCGTCGCCGCCACCGCCGCCGCTGCACCCGGGGACTCGCCAGCCGGTCGGGCCGGATGACCTCGCGCCGCTGTTCCCCGCGGCGCTGATCATGCAGGAGGTCACGCCGGAGCGGTATATAGCGATCCCGGACGACGTGCTCGACGTCTACCGGCTGTGGCGGCCGACCCCCCTGTTCCGGGCCCGGCGGCTGGAGCGGGACCTCGGCACCCCGGCCCGGATCTACTACAAGTACGAGGGCGGCAGCCCGGCAGGCTCGCACAAGCCGAACACCGCGGTACCGCAGGCCTACTACAACGCCGCCGAGGGCGTGACCAAGCTGACCACCGAGACCGGCGCGGGCCAGTGGGGCAGCGCGCTCGCGTTCGCGTCCGCGCTATTCGGCCTGGATCTCGAGGTGTGGATGGTCCGCGCCTCCTACGACCAGAAGCCGTACCGCAAGCTGCTGATGGAGACCTACGGGGCAGCCGTCCACCCGAGCCCGTCCGACGTGACCAACGCCGGGCGGGCAGTGCTCGCCGAGCACCCGGACTCCACCGGCAGCCTGGGCATCGCGATCAGCGAGGCGGTCGAGGTCGCGGCCGGTGACCCGGGCACCCGGTATGCGCTGGGCAGCGTGCTGAACCACGTGCTCATGCATCAGACGATCATCGGCCAGGAGGCGATCAAGCAGCTGGCGCTCGCCGGTGACACGCCCGACGTGATCGTCGGCTGCACCGGCGGCGGCTCCAACTTCGGCGGCCTGGCGTTCCCGTTCCTGCGGGAGAAGCTGGCCGGGCGGATGAACCCGGTTATCCGGGCGGTCGAGCCAGCGGCCTGCCCGTCGTTTACCCGCGGCGTCTACGCCTACGACTTCGGGGACACCGCGGGCATGACCCCGCTGCTTAAGATGCACACGCTCGGGCACGGGTTCATCCCGGACCCGATCCACGCGGGCGGGCTGAGGTACCACGGCATGTCCCCGCTGCTGTCGCACATCTACGAGCTGGGCCTGATCGAGGCCGTGGCCAAGCCGCAGTCAGAGTGCTTCGCCGCGGGGCTGCGCTTCGCCCGGACCGAGGGCATAGTCCCGGCGCCGGAGCCGACGCACGCGGTGGCGGCGTGCATCGAGGAGGCGCTGCGCTGCAAGGAGACCGGGGAGGAGAAGGTGATCCTGACCGCCCTGTGCGGCCACGGCCTGCTGGACCTTCAGGCATACGGCGACTACCTGGCCTGCGAGCTGCGGGACTTCGAGCTCGCGGCGGACGAGATCGACGCGGCCCTGGCTGGCCTGCCCGCAGGCGTGAGCTAGCCCGGGGGCGGCCGGTCCCGTCTTGTCGGTAGGCCGCAGTAGGGTCGAAACCATGACCAGCCGAACCGCCACCGCGGACCGCAGCGAGGCCCTCGCCGAGGACCTGGACCAGTACCGCCGGGAGCTCACCGGCTACTGCTACCGGATGCTCGGCTCGGTCTTCGACGCTGACGACGCCGTGCAGGAGACCATGGTGCGCGCGTGGCGGGGCATCGAGGGGTTCGAGGGCAGGTCGTCACTGCGCTCGTGGCTGTACCGGATCGCCACCAACGTGTCCCTGGACATGCTGCGCGGCAGCCAGCGCCGGGCCAGCCCGATGGACATGGGGCCGTCCGGGACGACCGACTCGTTCACCGGCGCGACCCTGCCCGAGGCCACCTGGCTACAGCCGATCCCCGACGACCGGGTGCTGCCCGAGGGCGGCGACCCGGCCGAGCTGGCCGCCGAGAAGGAGAGCATCCGCCTCGCTTTCGTCACCGCGCTGCAGTGCCTCCCCGCGCGGCAGCGGGCGGTGCTGATCCTGCGCGAGGTGCTGCGCTGGCAGGCGACGGAGGTGGCCCAGCTGCTCGATGCCAGCGTGGCGTCGGTCAACAGCGCGCTGCAGCGGGCGCGGGCCACCATGTCGGCGCGCGAGCCCGGCCTGCCGGTGGCGGACGTGGCGAGCGAGGAGCAGCGAGCGCTTCTGGCCCGGTACGTGGACGCGTTCGAGCGTTACGACATCACCTCGCTGGTGGCGCTGCTGCGGGACGACGCGATCATGTCGATGCCACCATTCAACTTCTGGCTGCAGGGGCCGACCGAGATGGGCCGGTTCTTCCTCGGCCCTGGTGGCGCCTGCCGCGGCTCGCGCCTGATCGCCACCGCGGCCAACGGCTGCACCGCGTTCGGCTCCTATAAGCCGAGCGCCGACGGCGGGTACCAGCCGTGGTGCATCCAGGTCATCGAGATCTCCGGCGACCGGATCGTCGGGCATCACAACTTCGTGGACACCAGCCTGTTCGCCGCCTTCGGCCTGCCCGCCCGCCTGCCGTAGGCCGGCCGCGGGCCGCCCGGCGCTCTCGACGGCCTGCTCCGCTCACCGCCCCCGGTGCTCCCTGCTCCCAGCCTGGCCTGGGGCTTCTGGTAGCCGCACGGCCGGCGTGCCAGGCTCCTGTTGAGCCCTCAGGGCACCCTCGCCGAGGCCGACCAGGAGGTACCGCGGATGCCTGACCGTCCCGCCACCATCAACCCGGAGCGTGTCGCCTGGCTGATCGAGCGCGAGCGCGCCGACTACGCCGAGCGGCACCCGTCCTCGCGGCAGGCTTTCGCCGCGGCGGGCGCGAACCTGCTCGGCGGCGTGCCGATGACCTGGATGCGGATGTGGCCGGGCGGGTTCCCGCTCTACATGGCCAGCGCGGGCGGGGCCCGGCTCACCGACATCGACGGCCACGAGTACCTCGACTTCTGCCTGGGTGATACCGGCGCGATGGCCGGGCACTCGCCCGCGGTCGTCCAGGCGGCCGTGGCCACCCGGTACGCCGAGCTGGGCGGGGCAACCACCATGCTGCCGACGCAGGATGCTGCCTGGGTGGCGGCGGAGCTGGCCCGGCGGTTCGGTCCCACGCACTGGAGCTTCACGCTCACCGCGACCGACGCCAACCGCTGGGCGATCCGGCTGGCCCGCCAGCTCACCAGGCGGCCGAAGATCCTGGTGTTCAGCTACTGCTACCACGGGAGCGTCGACGAGGCGTTCATCGTGGCCGGGCCGGACGGCCCGCAGCCGCGCGCGGGCAACGTCGGCCCGCCGGTCGATCCGCGCGAGACCACGCGGGTGGTCGAGTTCAACGACCTGGCCGGCCTGGAGCGCGAACTGGGCGCGGGCGACGTGGCCGTGGTGCTGATGGAGCCCGCGCTGACCAACATCGGGATCGTGCTGCCCGAGCCCGGCTACCTGGACGCGGTCCGCGCGCTGACCCGGCGCAACGGCAGCCTGCTGATCAACGACGAGACGCACACGTTCAGCGCGGGCCCGGGCGGGTGTACCCGCGCCTGGAACCTGGACCCGGACATCGTGACCATCGGCAAATCGATCGCGGGCGGGATCCCGGCCGGCGCGTACGGCCTGTCGGCGGCGCTGGCCGACCGGATCCTGAACGACGAGACGGCGGACCTCATCGACGTCGGCGGCGTGGGCGGGACCCTGGCGGGCAACGCCTTGTCAGTGGCGGCGATGCGCGCCACGCTGGAGCAGGTGCTCACCGAGGCCGCGTTCACCGGGATGATCGCCCGGGCCGACCGGTTCACGGCCGGGGTGCGAGACGTCATCGAGATCCGGGCGCTGCCGTGGAACATCGTCCAGCTCGGCGCCCGCGCGGAATACCGGTTCTGCCCGCGGCCGCCGCGCACCGGCGGCGAGTCCGAGGCGGCCGCGGACCCGCAACTCGACGAATACCTGCACCTCTATGCGGTCAACCGCGGCGTGCTGCTGACGCCGTTCCACAACATGGCGCTGATGGCACCGGCCACCAGCGACGCCGATGTGGACGCCCACACCGGGATCTTCGCGGCCGCGGCCGACGATCTCCTGGCCTGAGCGCGGCGCCGCCGCAGGACCTGGCCTGCACGGTGCTGCGAGGGCGGCCGGAATTCGGTACCTACCAGTCACCAGCGCGGCATACCGTTTCGGGTACGGGGGGATCCGGCCGCCGGGAGGATCGCGTGGCAGAAGGACAGGACGGGGACCCGACTGCGGCCGGGCCGGCGGCGGGCCCGCCGGACCACGCCCGGGCCGAGACCTATCTCCGGCTGCGCGTCGAGGCCGAGCTGCGGCGCGTACAGGCCCTCCCCCGCCCCGACCCGCCCGGCGAGCGCGAGCTGCCCGCGCCGTTGCGCGACGCCGCCCGGCTCGTCCTGCCGCCGGGCAGGCGCGCCGCGAGCGTCCTGCTGCCGCTGGCCGGACAGGCCTTCCAGGCGCTGCAGCCGCTCGCGGAGAACACCGGGCGGGCGCTGCGACCCCTGACCGACACCGCGGAGCGGACGCTGCCACCGCTCGCGGGAAACGCCGCCCGGGCCCTGCAGCCCCTGGCCGATACCGCGGCCAAAACCCTCCAGCCGCTCGCGAGCCAGGTGATCGGCGCGGTGCTCCCGGCCGCGGATCAGGCGGCACAGCAGCTGCGCCCGCTGGCGTGGCAAGCCGCCTACCGGCTGCAGGCGCTCCGCTACTCCGGCCAGTACCGGCTCATGCGCTGGCCGGGGCGGCCCCACCTGGTCACCGCCCCCCTACGCGGCGCCAGGGCCGGCCCCGCGCCCGCCCCGTGGACCCCGGCCGACATGCCGGCCCGCGAAGGCGTGCGCCAGCTCCGGAGAGTGACCGATGCCCTCGTCCAGGCCGACGCCATCGATCGCGGCAGCGCGGACTCGGTCCTGGCCGGCCTGGAGACCGCCCTGGCCGCCCGGTCACGGATCGACGGCCACCTGCTCTTCCTGCGGGACGTGCGGGCCGGCCACCCCAGCCAGGCGACCACTGCGCCTGCCGGACGCTACCTCGCCGCGCCGGTCGGGGTCACGACCGCGGCCGGGCCGGACAGCGGCCTGACCGACATCAGCCTGTTCACGCTGGTCCTCGCGCCCGACCGGGCTGTCCTGACTGTCGCGGGCCAGATGTCCGGGCCGCCCGCCAGCTGGGCGCACCAGCATCCCTGGCCGCTATTCCCCGGCCCCGGCCACGCGAGCGTGACCGACGATCGCGGGAACGACTACGACCTCCGTGATGACAGCGGCTGGACCGACAGCGGGGGTGACTGGGGCGCCGTCCTGAGCATCTCCCCGGTCCCGCCCGCCGGAACCCAGTGGCTGGAGCTGACCATGCGCCCGGGCTCCCCCTCCGTCCGCGTTGATCTGGGCGGTCCCGGCGCCGACGACGAGGCTGCGCCCGGCCAGCCGAGGGCCGGGCTTCCCGCGGTCGGCAGCCCGGCCGGGCAGCTGATCGACGCGGTCGCAGAGGACCTGTTGCGCCTCGCGGTGGCCAGCGGCGAGCAGGACCTGGCCAGGTTCGACCTGTCGGACGTCGCCGAGATCGTGACCGCGCTAGACGCGGTCGGCGCGCTGGCGCCCGCGCGCGACGCCGTGGGCCGCCTGCTCACCTTGGCCGGTCGGCTCGGCGTGACCGTGCCGCCCGCGCTGAGCGCGCCCGCACCGCCGGGCGAGCTCCCGGCCGCCTGGATGAACATGCTGGAGAACCGCCATCGCCGGGACGGCCGGCCCGGCGCGGCCACGGCCGCCGCGGTGCTGCCGGAACTGGATGGCGTAAGATTCGTGGCCGCCGGATTGCGCTCGCACGCGGCAGGAGCCAACCTGCGCGTGCTGGGCTGGGGTCAGCAACTCCCGCCGCGCCTGCACGCGGGGGGCATGGACGACTCGTGGTCCTGGTACGCGCGCGACGACCGGGGGCGCTGGCACATGGGAACCGAGGGCAGCTGGAGTTCCGACGACCACCACATGGACCTGCGGCTGGACCTGGTCCCGCCGCTGCACCCGGAGGCCGCAGCGCTGGAGCTGATCCTGGGCGACCGGTCCGGCCGGGTCACCGCCACGGTCCGGCTGGACTGGATGGAGCCGGCATGAGCGCGGGATACGCAGGACAGGCGAGCCCGCCGTGGTGGGGGCCGCTCCCGCCCGCGGAGGCTCAGGTCCCGTGCGGCGAGCAGACGCACCGGCTGCGCTGGGCAGAGGGCAAGCTCACCGCCGTAGACCACCCCGGCGCCGACGAAGAACTCGTGCTCGCGGCGCTGGGCGGCGACCGGTCCGAGTGCGTGGACCGGCTCGAGTGGTGGGGCAGCCGCGGCGATGATCTCGAGGTCCTGACAGTCGGGCCGCGCTCGGGCGCCGACAGGCTGACCCTCACGCCGGAGAGCGTGGCCGAGTTCGGCGTGGGCCAGGGCGGCTGGGTGGCCTATGCCCCGCTGACGGGGCGCACGATGCTGCGGACCAGCCGTACGTTCGCCGTGCGGCAGATCGGGTCCCCGGGACCGCTACAGTCGCTGCGGCCCTGGGCGCAACGGGTTCCGGGAGGCATGGCCGTCTACGGCGCGATGCTGAGGCGCTGGGGGCCGGCGACCGTCCTGCGCCGCCAGGCCGCCATGCAGGCGACGGCCGCGATGAAACGGCAGCTGTCCGCCGGCCGCCCCCCTCACGCGGGCCCCCGTGCCGTGTCGTCGGCGCGCACCGGCCGCATGTTGCGGCAGGTCGCGCCGGGACGCCAGCAGTTCCGCGACCAGATGCGGCGCGCCAGCGAGCGCCGGGCGGAGCTGTTCTCCCTGCTCGCTCTCGGCCGCGAGTTCCAGCTGCGGCTGTCCGCCACGGTGGCCGCGGCCTGGGCCGACGGCGGCAGCCGCGCGGCCGACCGCGACAGCGCCCGGCCCGCCCTGGTCGCGGCGCTGGCCGGGCGCCTGGCCCCCGCGGCGCAGGCCTGGCTCGGCGTCGACCCGAGCCAGGTCGACGTCTCGCTGCACGAAGGCGAGGGCTGGGGGCGGCTGGTGGTGTCCGGCACCGGCCGCGACCGCAGCCTGTCCGCAGCGCTCCCGGCCGACTGGCTGGCGTCGGTCTGGGCGGCCGGGCTGGCCGTCACCGGCGGGCACCTGGTCGTCGCGGTCACGTCCGCGGACTGGCCCGACGCCACCGTGCTCGGCGTGCCCGAGCCCGGCGCGGACCCGGTGATACTCAAGGTACGGGCAGCGGAGAGGGACGGGACGGCAGGCGACGGCTGGACGCTGGCTGCCGCGGACGGCCAGGGAAACGGGGCACCATGAGCAGGGACGGCCGGCTCAGCGCGGGCACGCAGCAGCACGACGCCGCGGTCACGGCGCTCGGCGTGGCCGTGGCGGCGCGGGTTCCGGTGCTGCTGTGGGGAGCGCCCGGCACGGGCAAGACGTCCACGATCCGGGCCATGGCCGAGAAGATGGGCTGGCCCTGCGAGACCGTGATCGCCTCGATCCGCGAGCCATCGGACTTCGCCGGGCTGCCGGTGGTGGTGGGCAGCGGGGTGCGGTTCGCTCCCCCGGGCTGGGCCCAGCGGCTGGCCGAGGCTGGCCGGGGACTGCTCTTCCTCGACGAGCTCTCGACCGCGCCCCCCGCGGTGCAGGCCGCTCTGCTGCGCGTCGTTCTGGAACGCGTCGTCGGCGACCTGGCGCTGCCCGAGGCCGTCGCCGTGGTTGCGGCGGCGAACCCGCCGGAGCAGGCCGCCGACGGCTGGGACCTGTCGGCGCCGCTGGCCAACCGGCTGTGCCACGTGGTCTGGGAGATCGACCCCCGGACCGTCGCCGACGGCCTGGCCGGCGGCTGGGCGGCGCCGGCCGTGCCCGTCCTGCCCGACCGCTGGGAGGCCGGAGTCGGCCTGGCCCGAGGCCTGGTGGCCGCGTTCCTGCACGTGCGGCCCGCCCTGGCCTGCGCTCCCCCGGCCGACGCGGCATCGGCGGGACGGGGCTGGCCCAGCCCGCGCACCTGGGACATGGCCGCCCGGCTGCTGGCCGCCGGCGACGCGGGCCAGGCGGGCGAGGAGGCGCGTTCCGCACTCGTGCGCGGCTGCGTGGGCGAGGGTGCGGGCGTCGAGTTCCTCGCCTGGCTGGTGGAGATGGACCTGCCCGACCCGGAGGCCGTCCTGGCCGACCCCGCTTCGTTCGTGCTGCCGAAGCGGGGCGACCGGGCCTATGCGGCGGTGGCCGCGGTGGCCGCGGTGGTGGCTGCCGATCCCACCCCGCAGCGCTGGGTGGCCGGCTGGCAGGTCCTCGGCCGGGCCGCGTCCGGCGCGCCCGACGTGGCCGCGGTCGCCGCCCGGACGCTGGCCCGGTGCCGGCCCGACGGCACCCCGCCGCCCGCCGAGGTCAAGCTGTTCGCTCCGGTGCTGCGGGACGCCGGGCTGCTGCGCGGGTGAGCGTGAGCGGCGACGCGCCGGGGACGGCCGGGGGCGGGGTGCCTGGGCTGGCGGCGGGCCGGTTGTGGGCCGCCACCCGGTTCCCTTACCTGGCCAGCGGGCTGTTCGGGGCGCAGGTGATCGCGGCCCGCGACATCGGCACCGTGGCCGTGGACGAGGGCTGGCGGCTGCACGCCGACCCGGCGCTGACCGCGCAGTGGACCCCGGCGCAGCTCGGCAGCGTGCTCGTGCACCACGTGTGCCACCTGTTGCGCACGCATGCGGAGCGGGCCGCCGCGGCGGGGGTGGCCCCGGACCAGGCCAGGCTCTGGGTGCGCTGCTGTGACGCCGAGATCAACGACGACCTGGTGCCCGGCGGGCTCGAGCTGCCGGGCTCGCCGGTCCTGCCCGCGCACCTGGGCGAGGAGCCTGGCCTGCTGGCCGAGCAGTACTTCGCGGCGGCCCGGCCCCGGGACTGCTCGTTGCGAAATCCGGAAGGGATTGACGGCGGCTGGACGCTGGATTGCGGCAGCGGCGCCGACGGATACGGGCGGCCCTGGGATTCCGCGGGCGGGCCGCGGCTCGCGCCCTGGCAGGCGCGGCTGCTGGCCCGCCAGGTAGCCCAGGAGTGCCGGCGGCACGGCCGGGAGGCGGGCAACGTGCCCGCGGGCCTGCTGCGCTGGGCCGATGAACTGCTCGAGCCCGCCGTCGACTGGCGCAAGGCCCTGGCCGCCGAGCTGCGCCGGGCGGTCGCGGACACCACGGGCGCCGTCGACTACTCGTACCGCCGGCCGTCCCGGCGGGCATCGGTGGCCGGCGACGTGGTGCTGCCCGCGCTGCGCCGGCCCGTGCCGGACATCGCGGTGGTCTGCGACACCTCCGGCAGCATGTCCGACGACCTGCTGGCCATGGCTCTGGCCGAGGTGGAGGGCCTGCTGCGCGCCGTCGGGCTGGCCCGCCAGCTGCGGGTGCTGGCCTGCGACACGGCCGTGGGGCCGGCTCGCCGGGTCAGTTCCGCCCGGCAGGTCGAGCTGGTCGGCGGCGGCGGGACCGACATGGGAGCGGGCGTCGAGGCCGCGGGCCTGCTGCGGCCCAGGCCCGCGATCACCGTGGTGCTGACCGACGGTTTCACGCCGTGGCCGGACGAGCCGCCGCGGGGCATGCGGGTCGTGGTCGGCCTGCTGGGCGACGACCCGCCCGAGGCGCCGGACTGGGCGCGGGCGGTCCGGGTGCCGGCGGCTGACGCCGGCGGCCCGGCCCATACTGGTGACCGGAGGCGAATCCGGTCATGGTCACCCGAACGCGACGCAGGCTGCGGCCGCCTGCCTCGGCGGGCGCGGGCGCCGGGTTCCGGCTGGCGGTTATCGCGGGAATCGCCGGGCCGGTGCTCTTCACCGCGGCCTGGGTCGCGGCCTCGCTGCTGCAGACCGGCCATTCCGCGGCCGAGGTACAGATCAGCGGCCTGGCCGCGCCGGACGCCCGGGATCCCTGGATCATGATCACGGGTTTCGTGGTGCTGGGCGGGTGCTCGGTCGCGTTCGGCTCGGCGCTGCACTCCGAGCTGGGCGGCGCCGGGCGGGCCGGGCCGGGGCCGAGGCTGATCCAGGCGACCGGGGTGCTCACGATCGCCGCCGGGCTGCTGCGCCGGGACCGGATGCTGCTCACCTCGCCCGCCGGCGAGTCCTGGCACAACCACGCGCACGACCTGGTCAGCATCCCGATCTATCTGGCGCTGGTGGCGGTCCCGCTGCTGCTGGCCCGCCGGTTCCGCGGCGACCCGCGCTGGAGCGCTCTGCGCGTCCCGCTGGTCGCCGGCAGCCTGGCCACGGTTGCGGTGCTGGCGGTGTTCCTCGCCGGGGCGTTCCCGGGCTGGGACGGCGTGCTGCAGCGGATCGGCGTCACGCTGCCGCTCGCCGCCCTGTGCGCGGTGGCGGCGCGGCTGCTCGCTGCCGGACGGGGCGCGGGCATGGGCACGGCGGACGCGGGCGCGGCGTAGCGGGCCGGTTATCGTGGCGGCATGCCCGATCGCAAGGAGATCGTCGAGGTCGCCGGGCGCAGCGTGCCGGTCAGCCACCCGGACAAGGTGTACTTCCCGCAGACGGGGCACACGAAGCTGGACCTCGTCCGGTACTACCTGAGCGTGGCCGACGGCGCGCTGCGCGGCGCGGGCGGGCGCCCGATGGTGCTGAAGCGGTACGTCAACGGCGCGGAGGGCGAGCCGTTCTTCCAGAAGCGCGCACCGTCCTCGCGGCCGGACTGGATCGAGACCGTCGAGCTGAGCTTCCCGTCCGGGCGCACCGCCGAGGAGGTCGTGATCGAGGACGCGGCGGGGCTGGCCTGGGTCGTCAATCTCGGCTGCATCGACCTCAACCCGCACCCGGTGCGCGCCGATGATCTTGATCATCCGGATGAGCTCCGGGTCGACCTCGATCCCGTGCCCGGCGTGGACTGGGCGCAGATCATCCGGGTGGCGCTGGTCGCCCGGGAGGTGCTTGCGGATCTCGGGCTCACCGGGTGGCCGAAGACGTCGGGCTCGCGCGGGATGCACATCTACGCCAGGATCGAGCCGCGCTGGGTGTTCTCGGAGGTCCGCCGGGCGGCGGTTGCGCTGGCGCGGGAGGTCGAGCGGCGGGCGCCGCAGGATGCCACGTCGCGGTGGTGGAAGGAGGAGCGGCACGGCGTCTTCGTCGACTACAACCAGAACGCCAAGGACCGCACGATCGCGTCGGCCTACTCGGTCAGGCCCACCCCAGACGCCCGGGTGTCGGCCCCTCTGACCTGGGCCGAGGTTCCGGACTGCCGGCCGGAGGAGTTCACCATCGACACCATGCCCGCTCGCTTTGCGGCGCTGGGCGATGTCGGGGCGGGCATCGACGCCGCGGTCGGCTCGCTCGGGCCGCTGCTGGACCTGGCCGCCCGGGACGAGGCGGCCGGGCTGCCCGATGCCCCGTGGCCGCCCCACTTCATCAAGCAGGCGGGCGAGCAGCCGAGGGTGCAGCCGTCCAAGCGCCGCGCCCCGGCCGCTGAGTCTTCGTCCCGGCCCGCATCGTCTCCCCGGTCTGCCCCGATTTCGCCCCGGCCGTCCGCGCCTCCCCGGTCCGGCGCGTCTCCCCCGCCATCTCCGGCCGGCTGCCGCCGCTCGTCCATGCCGCTGATCGAGGTGGCGCGAGCCGCTACCCGGGCCGAGGCCATGGAGGGGCTGGACCGGTGGAAACAGCGTCACCCGGAGGCCTGGTCCCGCCTGGAGCCTGCCGACGTGCTCGTGGACTCGATGCGCGGGCGCTCCTCTACCTGGACCCGGATCCGGCTCAACCTGCGCAACGTGGCCGAGGACCAGCGGCCGCCGCAGGAACCCCTCGAAGTGGATTACGACCCGTGGGCGCGGGGAGGCTAGCCTGACCAGGCTCCGGCCGGCTCCGTCGTTGCGTCAGGATCGGGCGAGCTTGAGCAGGAACTCGAGCACGCCGTGGTTCTGGGTGGTCACGAAGCCGGTGAAACTGGGGTTCGGGATGTCCCAGTCGGCGAACAGGATGGGAACCGATCCCGACATCTCGATCTCGCCTGACGTGCGCTCGGCGGACAGCGGGAACGTCACCGTCCGGGTGTGCCCGTGCAGGGCGAGTTCGGCCGTGACGGTGTAGGTCCTGATCGCGCCGGGCGCGGGCAGCGGCGCGAGCGCGATCGGCCGGGTCAGGGTGAGCGTCCCGGTCGGGTAGGCGGACGTGTCCATGATCCGGCCCCGGAACTGAACGTCGCGCTCGCTCTCGTCGCTCTTGATGGTGGCCATCTGCACGGTGAAGGCGCCCGCGGTCACCGTCGTGCCGCTGATCGTGATGTGGCCGGTGATCGCGCCGGTCCGGCCGACCGCGACGTGGTTCTGCCCGAACAGCACCTCCTTCACCCGGTAGCCCACGACCGACCCGGCCGAGACGTGCCAGGTCCCGGCCACCGACGTGGCCGCCGACTCGCCGGCGGTCGACGCGCCAGTCCCGGCGGCGGGCGAGCTGGTCCCGGAGCCCGCCTGCTTCAGGCCCAGCGGGGCGGGCGTGGGCCCGGAGATCACGTGGATGTAGAGAAGCGTGCCGCCGACGGCCAGCACCACGACCGCGGCCGCGGCGCCGACCAGCCACAGCGCCCACCGGCGCCGTCTCGACCATGCCATGCTGCGACTCCTCGGCTTTGACCCGCCCGGCTCAGGCCGACCGGGACCGGCGACGCCGGTCCCCGGCGCGGCGCATTCCGGCTCGAAAGCATGGCATCGCTCGCTGGCCGGATCCTGGGTATTGTCTCTGCGCGGCCGCAGAGCCGGCGGCGTACCACGGAGCCCGCGGCCGGGGCGCTCAGCGGGCGGCCGCGCAACTGAGCCGACGGCCAGGCCGCTCAGCCCGCGGCCGGGCCGCTCAGCGGGGCGGCTGGCCGACGGGCGCCTGGGCCGACGCCGCGGGCTCAGACCTGGGGCATCACCTCGGTGGCGATGAGCTCGAGGTGATCAAGGTCGTGCAGGTCGAGCACCTGCAGGTAGATGTGCTCGGCCCCGATCTCCGCGAACTTCTTGATCTTCTTGACCACCTGTTCCGGCAGGCCTGCGATCCCGCTCTCGGCCAGCTCGTCCGCCTTCCGGCCGATCGCCGCGGCCCGGCGGTCCAGCTCGGCCCGCGTCCGGCCGCAGCACACGGTCTGCGCGGCCGAGTAAATCATCGACGTCCCGTGCCGCCCTGCGGCGGCGCACGCCTCCCGTACCCGGCCGAACGCCGCCGCGGTGTCGTCCACGCTGCTGAACGGCACGTTGTACTCGTCGGCGAACCGCGCGGCCAGGCGCGGCGTCCGGCGCGGCCCGCTCCCCCCGACGATCACCGGGGGCCTCGGCCGCTGCACCGGCTTCGGCAGCGCCGGCGAGTCGGCCACCGTGTAGTACTTGCCGCTGAACGAGAAGGTGCCGCCGTCCGGGACGTCCCACAAGCCGGTGATCACCTCGAGCTGCTCCTCGTACCGGGCGAAGCGCTCGCCCACGTCCGGGAACGGGATGCCGTAGGCCGCGTGCTCGGCCGCGTACCAGCCCGCTCCGAGCCCCAGCTCCACCCGGCCGCCGCTCATCTGGTCGACCTCCGCCACGATGATCGCCAGCGGGCCCGGGTACCGGAACGTCGCCGAGCTCACCAGGGTGCCGAGCCGGATCCGCGTGGTCTCGCGGGCCAGGCCGGCCAGCGTCGTCCAGGCGTCCGTCGGGCCCGGCAGGCCGTTGGAGCCGCCTATCTTCAGGTAGTGGTCTGACCGGAAGAAAGCGTCGAACCCGAGGTCCTCGGCGGTCCTGGCCACCCGGAGCAATGTCGTATAGTCCGCGCCCTGCTGGGGCTCGGTGAAGATTCTCAGTTGCATGACCCCATCGTGGCCTATGCCGCTCCGCAAGCCGTGCCTGGCCCGGTCTAACCGCGGCGACGCGCTCAGGCCTGCCGGCCGGCCGCGGCGCTCAGCACGATGGGGTCAGCTGAAGCACACGAGGGACCGCACCGCCGTACACCGCCGGTGTAGCCGCGGCCGCCAAGGGTGCGGGCTCTCGTGCCGTTTGCTGGTGGGGATCTGTTGCTACTGGGGTTACCTGGACCGCTGCCAGGCCACGCCCGGGAACGAACAGCCGGGAGTTCAGGAGGTGCGGGCCAGGGCGGCCAGGCATTCCACGTGGTGCGTCATAGGGAACGCGTCGAAGCCGCGCAGCGCCTCGAGCGACCATCCGGCCGCGCCAAAGGCGGCGATGTCGCGGGCCAGGGTGGCCGGATCGCAGGACACATACGCGATTCGCCGGACCCGGCCCGCTCCGCCCGGGCCGCCCGATCCCTCCGATCCGCCCGCGGGGCCCGGGGCGCCCGCTCCGTCCGCGGGGCCCGGGCCGCCCGGGCCGTCCGATCCGCCCGTTCCAGCCGTGCCGCTCCTGCCGCCCGCTTCGCCCGCACGTCCCCGCCCGCCGGGCGGGGACGGGGACGCCCCGGCCGACAGCAGGTCGATGATCGGGCGGGCGACCCCCGTCCTGGGCGGATCCAGGACAGCTAGCGACGCTCCGGACAGCCCGTTTCTCGCCAGCAGCACCGCCGCGTCGCCCCGGTGCACCCGTGCCCACGGCGTCGCGCGCAGGTTGTGCCGGGCGTCACGTACGGCCGTGGCATCGGCCTCGATGCCGATCACCGCGCCCGCCGGGCCGACCGCCGTAGCCAGGACTCCCGCGAACAGCCCGGCGCCGCAGTACAGGTCGAGCGCCACCTCCCCGGGCTCCGGGCGCAGCGCGTCGATCACGGCGGCTGCGAGCGTGTCGGCCGCGGCCGGGTGTACCTGCCAGAAGCCGACCGGGCTCACCCTCCAGCCCCGCCCGGCGGCCCGCTGGCGCAGGTAGCCGGGGCCGCCCGCCCCCATGGGCCCGGCGCGTTCCGCTGCCTTTGCGCGTCCGGCGGACCCGGCGCCTCCCGCTCCCCCTGTACGCCCCGCGCGTTCTGCTCCTCCTGTACGCCCAGCGCGCTTCGCTCCCTCTGCACGTCCGGCGCGGTCCGCTCTCCTCGCGCGCCCCGTACGCCCGGCCCGCCCGAAGACCACGATGTCCGCCTCGATCTCCGGCGTCGGCGCGTCTCCCAAGACGATCACCGCCCGCTGGCCCGATGCGGGCGCGGCGGCGACCTCCACGGAGACGACCCCGGGCCAGCGCCGCCCGGTGACCGCCGCGGCGTCGATCAGCGGATGCGCGATCGGACAGTCGCCGATCTCCATGATGTCGTGCGAGCGGTGCCTGCGCAGGCCCGCGACGCCGTCCTGGCCGACGGCGAACTTCACCCTGGTCCGCCAGCCGAGGCCGGTCTCGTCGCCCGGCATCGGCTCCACGCTGACGTCCCGCTCGATGCCCGCGATGCGCCGCAACTGCTGGCGGACGACCGCGGCCTTCAGGGCCCGCTGAGCGGGCAGGCTGGCGTGCTGCCAGTCGCAGCCCCCGCAGCCCCCCGGGTGCGCGTTCGGGCAGGGCGGCTCCACCCGGTCGGCCGAGGCATCCAGGATCGCCGTGGCGTCGGCCCGGGCCAGCCTTGATGTTGTCTGAGTGATCACCGCCCGGACCCGCTCCCCGGGCAACGCGTGCCGTACGAAGATCACCGGGCCCTCGGACAGCCGGGCCACGCACCAGCCGCCATGGACGACCTCGCCCACGCTGAGCTCGACTTCGTCGCCCGGCTGGGGCAGCTGTCGCGTGGATGCGGATGCGGTCACGTCCCCATGGTTCCGTGCCGTCATCGCCGGGATCCGGCCGGGGCCCAGCCGGGCCGGGAACCTGGGCTAGCACCAGCGCGCAGCAGGGTAATACCGTGAGCGGGCACTGTTCTCGCGGGAAGGAACGCCGTGCACATCGTGATCATGGGGTGCGGTCGCGTCGGCTCGACGGTCGCCCACATTCTGGAGGACCAGGGGCATTCGGTCGCGGTGATCAATCAGGACCTTGACGCGTTCCGCAAGCTGCGCCCGGGCTTCAAGGGCAGCAAGATCACTGGGATCGGATTCGACCGCGACGTCCTGATCGAGGCGGGTATCGAGCACGCCGACGCGTTCGCCGCGGTGAGCAGCGGTGATAACTCCAACGTCATCGCGGCGCGGGTGGTCCGAGAGTCGTTCGGCGTCGAACGGGTCGTGGCGCGGATCTAGATCCACGCCGGGCCGAGGTATACCAGCGGCTCGGCATCCCCACCGTGGCCACGGTGCGCTGGACGGCTGACCAGATGCTGCGCAAGCTGCTGCCCGAAGGCGCGCAGCCGCTCTGGCGCGACCCGACCGGGGCGATCGTGCTCGCCGAGGTGGCCTACGATGACCACTGGCTCGGGGAGAAGGTCACCGCGCTCGAGGAAACAGCCCGGACCAGGATCGTGTTCATATCCAGGCTCGGGGAGGCGATGATGCCCGGTCCCGGCACCGTCCTGCAAGAGGGCGACGTGCTGCACGTGATCGCCGACGAGCGCGACCTGGACCGGATCGCCGCCGAGTTCGCCAGCCCGGCCGTGCCCGGGAAAGGAGCCCGCTGATGCGAGTCGCCATCGCTGGAGCTGGCTCGGTTGGCCGTTCCATCGCGATAGAACTGCTCGGCAACGGTCACGAGGTGCTCCTCATCGACAAGGACCCGAAGAAGATCAGGGTCTATAACGTGCCCCGGGCGGAGTGGCTGCTTTCGCCGACGCGTGCGAGACTCCCTCGCTCGAGGACGCGTCGCTGGAGCGTTGCAACGTCGTGATCGCGGCGACCGGAGACGACAAGGTCAATCTCGTGGTGTCGCTGCTGGCCAAGACCGAGTACGGCGTGCCGCGGGTGGTGGCGCGGATCAACCGCCCGAACAACGAGTGGCTGTTCAACGAGTCATGGGGAGTTGACGTCGCGGTATCCACGCCCAGGCTGCTTTCGGCCCTGGTCGAGGAGGCGGTCAGCGTTGGCGACCTGGTCCGGCTGATGACGTTCCGGCAGAGCGAGGCGAGCCTGGTCGAGCTGACCATGCCGGCCGACGCTCCCCTGGCCGGCCAGCGGATCGGCGGGATCGAGTGGCCGGCCGACACCGCGCTGGTCGCCATCTTGCGCGACGGCCGCCCCGGTCAAATCGGACGTGCATTACCCGATTCATAGGCCTTCCCCATCTCTTGAGGATCAATCCACGACCCTGGAAATGTTTGAGACCGGAATTAAAGTCGTCGACTTGATCCAGCCTTTCCTGAAGGGCGGGAAAATTGGGTTGTTCGGCGGCGCCGGCGTGGGCAAGACCGTCCTCATTCAGGAGCTCATCCACAACGTTGCCATGAAACACGGCGGTGTGTCTGTCTTTGCCGGTGTGGGTGAACGCACCCGTGAAGGCAACGACTTATACCAGGAATTTCAAGAGTCTCACGTGATTGTGCCGGGGCAGCCGGACAAATCGCGCGCCGCTCTGATTTACGGACAGATAGCGAATGGTTG
>CAWIDQ010000002.1:0-15586 GCA_963834695.1 uncultured Actinomycetota bacterium | reverse complement strand
GCCGGGTGGCCGCGGCCGTGCCCCTGCCGGTCGCTGCCTACCAGGTCAGCGGCGAGTACGCGATGGTGGAGGCGGCGGCGGCGAACGGCTGGCTGGACCGCGACCGGGTGATCATGGAGACGCTGACCGCGATCCGGCGAGGCGCCCGGGATTATCCTGACCTACTGGGCCGCCGAGGTGGCTAGGCGGCTGCGCTGAGGCCGGGACCGGCCCGGCCACCCGGGCCGCACCTCCTGCGGCCCGGCCCGCCGCGGCCCAGTACACGCGGCGTCTCTGTTGGGCAACGCCCGGGTCTCGGCCCGGGGGTCCCGGACGGGCCGGGCGGGCCACCGGTGGGGGCCCTTTGGGTGATTACAGGACCGGGCCGAGCAGAAGTGGAGCTGACGGTGGAGGCGGTACTGCGCCGGAGCCGACGCAGGGCCGTCGGGCGGAATATCGCGGCGGCCGCCGCCGGGTACGCCGCCATGGGCTGGCCGGTGTGCGCCGGCGCCCACCCGCCCGGCCGCTCGCAGCGCCCCGGGGACACGCTGCGGGCCTGTTCCTGCGACCGGATCGGCTGCCCCGATCCCGGCGCTCACCCGATATCCCCGGCCTGGCAGGTTCAGGCCACCGCGGATCCCGGCCAGGTGGCGCAGTGGTGGATGACCCGGCCGGAAGGAAACATCATCCTGGTCACCGGCCGGGTATTCGATGTCCTGGACGTGCCGGCCGCGGCGGGAACCGCGGCGCTGGCCCTGATGCAGCGGTCAGCGGTCCGGCCCGGTCCCGTCGCGGTCAGCGCGGGGAACCGGGCCCTGTTTTTTGTGGCCACCCGTGGCGCCCCGGCCGACGAGGACGAATGGTGGTCCTGCCATCTTGACTGCGAACCCGAAATGAACCCTGAGGTAGCCGGGCTGCGCTGGCACTGCCGGAACAGCTACGTGCTCGCCCCGCCGTCGCGCGACGGCAACGCGCTGCGGGCGCACTGGCTGCGCCCGCCGGACGGGCGGCCGCTGCCGGACGGGCTCCGGCTGCTCGAATTCCTGGCCGACGCCTGCGAGGGAACCGCCTCATTCCTGGCTCAACGCCTGCGAGGGGACGCCTCTTCACTACTCCCGCCGAGGGACGGCTGATCCAGCCCTCGCGGGCCGGGGTTCCTGTTCACGGCCGATCGCACCGGAGGGGTCTCCAGGCGTCCGACGTCAGCTCCGCAGGCGTCGCCGGGGAAATCTGGGGCTGCGGCAAGGCCTGCCGCAAGGACGTCTGGCCGCGTACCAGGTCCCGGTCCTGGCGGGCGCGGCAGGACGGCATCCCGCCATGCCGGACTGGAGAGGAAGCCCTGGCCAGCACGAACCCGCAGGCCCGCCAAGCACGTCCTCGTGCTGGGGAACGAGCGGCTGGTCACGATCAAGCGCCTGGCCTGCTGCACTCGGTATCCAGCTGGCGCCGGAACTCGCCCCACCCGCAGTCGCTGGCCCTGCCCCGCAGAGCACCAGATTCCTCCCCGGCCCGAAAACCAGGGTTTCCTCCGGAGGTCCAGATGACACCAGACCAGGACAAGCTGTTCGCCCGGGCCTGCGCGGTGGCGCCGGGCGGAGTGAACTCGCCGGTGCGCGCGTTCGGCGCGGTCGGCGGCACGCCGGTGTTCATGGCGTCCGGGCGCGGCGCGTACCTGACGGATACCGACGGGCGCGAGTACGTCGACCTGGTCTGCTCCTGGGGGCCGATGATCCTCGGGCCACGCGCACCCGGCGGTCACCGACGCGGTGCGCCAGGCGCTCGCGCACGGCACGTCGTTCGGCACCGTAACGCCGGGCGAGGTGGAGCTGGCCGAGGAACTGACCGCGCGCACCCCGGTAGAGAAGGTCCGCCTGGTCAGCTCGGGCACCGAGGCCACGATGTCGGCGCTGCGCCTGGCCCGGGGCTTCACCGGCCGGCCCGACGGTGGTCAAGTTCGCCGGCTGCTACCACGGCCACGTGGACGCGCTGCTCGCCGCGGCCGGATCGGGCGTCGCGACCTTCGGGCTGCCCGACTCGCCCGGGGTGACCGGGGCGGCGGCCGCCGACACGCTGGTGCTGCCGTACAACGACACCGAGGCGGTCCGGCAGGCGTTCGCGGCCCACGGAGACCAGATCGCCTGCGTGATCACCGAGGCGTGCCCGGCGAACATGGGAGTGGTGCCGCCCGGCCCGGGCTTCAACGAGCTCCTCGCCGCGCGCTGCCGCGAGCACGGAGCGCTGCTGATCATGGACGAGGTGCTGACCGGGTTCCGGGTCACCGGTTCCGGCTGGTACGGCCGCGAAGGCGTGGCCGGCGACCTGATGACGTTCGGCAAGGTGATGGGCGGCGGGCTGCCCGCCGCGGCGTTCGGCGGGCGCGCGGAGATCATGGACCGGCTGGCCCCGGCCGGGCCCGGTCTACCAGGCGGGCACGCTGTCCGGCAACCCGCTGGCCACCGCGGCCGGGCTGGCCACGCTGCGGGCGTGCACGCCCGAGGTGTACGCGCGGGTGGACCAGGCCGCCGCGGCCGTCGCCGGGCTGGCCGCGGACGCGCTGACCGCCGAGGGAGTGCCGTTCCGGCTGCAGGAGGCGGGCAGCCTGTTCTCGGTGTTCCTCGGCGCCGGCGGCCCGGTGCGGGACTTCGCCGGGGCCCGCGGCCAGTCGTGCCGCCGCGTACGCGGCCTTCTTCCACGCGATGCTGAACCAGGGCGTCTACCTGCCGCCGTCGCCGTACGAGGCCTGGTTCCTGTCCGCGGCGCACGATGACGCGGCGATCGGCCGGATCGCCGGCGCGCTGCCCGCCGCGGCGCGGGCCGCGGCAGGCGCGCTGGGCTGAGCGCGCGGTACGGCACGCACGGTACGGAACGCACGGTACGGAACGCACGGTACGGAACGCGCGGGCGGAACCGGGGCGCAGCCCCTGGCCGCTCGCGGTCGCAGTCCGTGCCAGGATGATTACAAGACCCGGGTGCGCCAGATGGGCCTGGACGAGCTGCTGCAGTTCGACTGGACCCTGGTCGGCGAGTCCGACGCGCTGGCCGATGATCTTCGCGCCGCCACGGTCCTGGACGAGATCGACGTGCCCGCGGAGGAGGCCCGGCTGCGGAAGATCCGCGAGGTGATCGCCGAGCGGAGGCGCTACCTGGAGAGTTCAGGCCTGACGTTCAGGATTCCCTCACGCGCGGCCGCGGCGGGCGGGCCGCCGCGGCGGGCAGGATCCGGGCGCCGGGCGGATAGGCTGGGCGGCCTATGAGCGAGAATCCCGCGCCTGCCGACACGGTCGTGCACATGGTGCGCCACGGCGAGGTGGAGAACCCGCGGCGGGTGCTCTACGGGCGCCTCCCCGGTACCACCTGTCGCGAGGGCCGGGTGCCGAGGCCAAGGCCGTGGCCGACTTCCTGGCCGGCCGGGACGTGACCGTCCTGCGGTCGTCGCCCCTGGAGCGGGCGCTGGAGACCGCCGAGCCGCTGGCCGTCGAGTTCGGCCTCCCAGGTGGTCATCGACGAGCGGCTCATCGAGCCGTGGAGCCACTTCGAGGGGATGACGTTCGGCGTGGGGGACGGCTCACTGCGGCAGCCGCGCCACTGGCACCACCTGCGCAACCCGTTCCGGCCGTCGTGGGGCGAGCCGTACGCCGAGATCGAGGCGAGGATGCGGGCCGCCTTGTCCGACGCCGCCGACGCGGCGCGCGGGCACGAGGCGATCTGCGTCAGCCACCAGCTGCCGATCTGGGTCCTCCGCCGCAGCGTCGAAAGCCGCAGGCTCTGGCATGACCCACGGCGCCGCAAGTGCGCCCTGGGCAGCGTGACCAGCTTCAGCTTCCGCGCGGGCCAGGTGACCGGGGTGAGCTACGCCGAGCCGGCGGGCGGCGGGGCCCGGCAGGTGGCCGGGGCGTGAGGCCGGCCGACTTCCGGCCACTCCGGGGGGATCCGGCACAATGGGGCACGATACTACTGCGTGTAGGAGATCGTTCTTTGTCCCGGCCGCTCACTTCCGCCCGCCTCGTCATCGGCGCTGCCGCGCTGGTGCTGGGCGCGGCGGCCTGCAGCGCGGGCGCGACCGCGCAGGACACCGCGGTCGGCAACGGGAGCAGTTTCGTGCCCGGGAGCTACGGCACCACGGTGTTCCACCCCGGGGCCCGCCCGCAGGCCCCGCAGGTCAGCGGGACCACGCTGACCGGGGGGACGTTCCGGCTCTCCGCCGACCGGGGCTCCGTGGTGGTCATGAACTTCTGGGGCTCGTGGTGCACGCCGTGCCGGGAGGAGGCGCCGGTGCTCGGCGCGCTCGCCCGGCACTTCGCGCCGGACCGGGTGCGGTTCCTCGGCGTGGACATCAGGGACGACCCGGCCAGCGCCGAGGCGTTCATGCGCACGTACCGGATCGGCTACCCGAGCCTGAACGATCCCAACGACCTGATCGCCCTGGACTTCCGGTCGACGGCACCGCCCGCGGGCATTCCCACCACGCTGGTCATCGACGCCAGCGGGCAGATCACGGCGCGCGTCATCGGCCCGGTGTCCTATGACAGCCTCAAGACGCTGATCATGCAGGCCTCGGCGGAGCGCACGTGACCGGCCTGCGCGTGCCTCCCGACGCCGGGCCGGAAACCCCGGCGGATGAGCTGGCCGGCCAGGACGGCTTCACCGACCCGGAGCGTGCCGCGCCTGCCGCCCGCCTGCCCGCGGGCCCCAGGCTCGGCGTGACGGGCTGGCTACGGTGGGGCTGGCGGCAGCTGACGTCGATGCGGACCGCGCTGGTACTGCTGTTCCTGCTCGCGGCCGGGAGCGTGCCAGGGTCGCTGCTGCCGCAGGAGGGAATCAACCCCGCGGGGGTGGACCAGTACTACGCCGCACATCCGCTGGCGGCCCAGATCCTGGGACGCCTGTCGCTGTTCAACGTGTTCGGCGCGCCCTGGTTCGCCGCGATCTACCTGCTGCTGTTCGCGTCACTGCTGGGATGCGTGCTGCCCAGGACGCTGCGCCTGGCGGGGTCCGCGCGCCAGCCGCCGCCGGGCCCCGCGCAACCTGAGCAGGCTCCCGTTCACGGCGAGCTATGCCACCACGGCGGCGCCGGAGGCGGCGCTGCAGGCGGCCGCCCACCTGCTGTCGGGCAAGCGGTTCCGGGTGCGCACCGGCCCGGGCTTGGTGGCCGCGGAAAAGGGCTACCTGCGCCCGACGGCCGGCAACCTGCTGTTCCACATCGCGCTGCTCGGCTGCCTGGTGTCGATCGGGCTCGGCGGGCTGTTCGGCTACAAGGCCGACCGGCTGCTCGTGACCGGAACCTCGTTCTCCAACACCGTGACCGCGCTGGACGAGTTCCACCCGGGCCGCCTGGTGTCCCCGGGAGACCTGCAGCCGTTCACGGTGGCGCTGGACCACTTCAGCGCCTCCTACGTGACCTCGGGCCCGCTCACCGGACAGCCCGCCTCGTTCAACGCGGCGATCCGCTACTCGGCCACGCCGCAGGGCCCCATGCACAGCTATTCGCTGGCCGTCAACCACCCGCTGGTCGTGGACGGCGTCCGGGTCTTCCTCATCGGGCACGGCTACGCCCCGACGTTCCGGGTCACCGACGGCACCGGGCACGTGGTGTTCGAGGGCGCGGTCCCGTTTATCCCGGTCGAGACGTCGGGGCTGACCTCGGAGGGCGCGATCAAGGTCCCGGACGCGGATCCCGAGCAGCTGGGTTTCGTCGGGCTGTTCCTGCCGACCGCCGTGGACGTCGGCGGGCGGCTGGAGTCGGCGTTCCCAGCGCCGCTGCGCCCGATGGTCAGCCTGATCTCGTACGAGGGCAACCTCGGCATGAATTCCGGGCCGCCGCAGTCGGTGTACTCGCTGAACACCGCGGGCCTGCGCCGGCTGCCGATCGCGCCGCAGGCGCTGGCCCCGGGCCAGTCGATGAAGCTTCCCGGCGGCCTGGGGACGCTCACCTACACCGGTTACCAGCCGTGGGTCAGCCTGGCGATCACCTATGACCCCGGGCAGCTGCCCGCGCTGATATCCGGCATCGCGGTTCTCGCGGGGCTGCTCCTGTCCTTCCTGGTCCGGCGTCGCCGCGTGTTCGTGCGCGCCGAGGCCGCGCCGTCGGGCGGGACCGTCGTCAGCCTCGGCGGACTGACCCGTTCCGACGCGGCGGGCGGGTTCGAGGACGAGTTCTCCGGCCTGGCCGCCGAGATCGGCGCCCAGCGCCATCCACCCGACCCCGGTCCACCCGACCGAGGTTCACCAGACCCCGGTCCACCCGACCCTGGTCCAGCCGGCCGAGGCCCATCCGACCCCGGTCCACCCGACCCCCATCCATCCGACGGGGAGTGAGGCTCCCGTGCCTGTCAACACCGGACTCGCCGACGTCAGCAACGACTTCCTGCTGGCCGCGGTCGTCATCTACGCGTTTGCGATGCTCACCTTTGCCTGCGACTTCGCGTTCGGCCGCAAGCAAGCCCCGGCCGCAGTCAAGGTCCCGGCGCCCGCGCTGGTGGGCGCCGTACCGACCGAAGCCGCCGCCGGGGCAGGCGTCCTGGCCGGATCCGCGGCGGGGCCGACGGCCGGCGCCGGTACGGGGCCCGGCCTCCCGGCCGGGGCCGCCGAGACCACCGCGGCCGCCGGGAACGGCGACGGCGCGGCGGCCCCCGGTCAGGGCCGCGTGAGCCGCTGGATCGCGGTCGCGGTCGCGCTAACCTGCGTCGGCCTGGCCGCGCACACGACCGGCGTCGTCTTGCGCGGGCTGTCGGTGCACCGGCTGCCATGGGGCGACATGTACGAGTTCGTCACCGCGCTCACCTGCGTGGCCGTGGCGTTCTTCCTGGCCGTCATGATCCGCTACCGCGCCTACTACCTGGGCTTGTTCGTCATGATCGCGGTGGTGCTGGTGCTCGGGCTGGCCGAGACCGTCATCTACACCCCGGCCGGGCCGCTGGTCCCCGCGCTGCAGTCCTACTGGCTGGCCATCCACGTGACCGCGATGACCCTGGCCACCGGGGTGTTCTTCGTGGCTGCGGTGATCGGGGTCACCTACCTGTTCGTCGACCGGCACGCCCGGCGGGTCGCGGCGGGCAGGCGGCCGGCGCGGACGGAATCCTGCGCCGGCTGCCTGCTCCCGAGGCGCTCGACCGGCTGGCCTACCGGACCGTTGTGTTCGGGTTCCCGATCTGGACCTTCGGCGTGATGGCCGGGGCGATCTGGGCCGACAAGGCCTGGGGCAGCTACTGGAGCTGGGATCCCACCGAGACCTGGGCGTTCATCACCTGGGTGGTGTATGCGTGCTTCCTGCACGCCCGGGCGACCGCCGGGTGGCGGGGCAGGCGGGCGGCGTACATCCAGCTGGCCGGGTTCGGCTGCGTGCTGTTCAACGTGCTCGTGGTGAGCCTGGTCATCCCCGGGCTGCACTCCTACGCCGGCCTGACCTGATCCCGGAACCTGCCCGGGGCCGGTTCCGGGGCCGGGCTGACCCGTGCGCCGAGCGGGTCAGGCGTTGTAGCCGGGCCCGCGAGGGTGGCGGATCCTGCGCGCCAGTTCCTGAAGGAATTCCGGGTCGTCGTCCGGACCCACCGGGCCGTGGCCGGCCTCGCCCGCCCGCAGCGCGGCCGGGCCCGGCGAGGCTTCGGTGACCGGGTCCATGGCCCGGCCGGCCGGATGGCGCCGGAGCGCCTCCTGCGGGCTGAAGGATGGCGGGCCCGCCAGGTGCCGGGGGAGCGGAGTCCGCCAGCGTCGGCCCGGCCGCCCGGCCGTCAGCCAGGCGACGGCGCCGAATACGGATCCGAACACGATGGCCAGGACCCAGGCCGGCTTGGTCAGGCTGCGCACCTCGGCTGCGGGGGTGATCGCCACATCAACCAGGCATGGCACCACGAAACCCACTGTCACCAGGCCGAAAAGTACGCCCACGAGCAACATGACGGCAGCCTAGTCCCAGTCCCGCCCGGCCCGCGGCCGTATGGCCCGAGTCCTCCGGGATCGTCCGGGCGGACCGTTATGGATTACATTCAGTAACGCCGTTGCGATCGCGGGATCCGTCGTAGCCTGGCTGTCGAGCAGGGAGACACTATGCGGCTGTGGTTACTCGATCGGGTCCGGCGCTCACGCCGGCGCCGCCGCGAGGCGGACCAGGTCGAGGCGGACAGGGTCCAGGAGCAGGCTGAGGCGCCGCCGGGCCGGGCCCCCGGGCCGGCCGCGACCCCCGGGACCGCGGGCGCTCACCGCCGGGTCGGCGGCGGGCGGCCCTGGCCGTCCCACGCAGACGGCGATCAGCCCGAGGTCAGGAACGCGCGGCCGGCCGTGCCCGGGAGCCGGGTGAACCCGCCTGCCCCGCCGGCTCAGGCGGCCCGGAGCGCGCCTGGCTCACCCGGCCGCTCGGGACGCCCGGCCGGGCACGCGCTGCCGCGCCGGTGGGGAATCGCCCGGGCGGCGACGCGGGCGGCGCCCAAGGCCGACGTGGCCAGCGAGTCGGCGGCCAGGCAGGCGAGCCGGAGCGCCCGGGGAGCGGTCGCGGCGAGGCCTCCGTGGTACGAGATCGCGCAGAGTAACCGGACGGCGGTCGGCAGGCGGCACTGCGGGCACCTGGAGCCGCTCGTGCACCGGGAGTGGGCGCAGGACGTTGTGCCCCCGCCCGAGGTGGTGCGAGCCATCGACCGGCTGGCCGAGCTGCCGCAGCTGATCAAGTCGAAGCTGGCCGCGGGGCTCGACGCCATCTACATCGGCATGGGCGGCGTCCCCAACCTGGACGACATGGGACGGCTGCGCGGGGTTCCGCTGCCGTCCGGGCGAGCGACCTGGGACGCGTGCGCGGGCGCCTACGGCGAACGCAAGATCATTGTCGGCTCCCGGCCATCGCCATCCCCGGACGTCATGTGCCACGAGATCGGGCATGCGCTGGATGACATCGACGGCCTCGACGATCAATGGCAGTCTGACTCGGCAGAGTTCCACGCTCTCTACGACCAGTGCCTGCCGCACATGGTGAGCTCTTTCACCAGCAGCCCGGGGCGCTCGGCCGCAGGGAGTTCTTCGCGGACGCGTTCGCTGCGATTGCCTCCCGGCAGCGGCCGGCCCTGGTGGAAATGCTCGGCGGCGACACCCGGGCGGCATTGAACGTGATGCTCTACTTCAACGTGCGCTACGGCATCTAGGGTGGACAGGCGATGTACGTGATACGGCTAACCAACGGCAATCTCTTGGTCCCCGAGTCCGTGATCGCCGACGGCGGGAGACTGATCAGCGACGCCTACGTGGAGATCGGCCCGGACGATACCGACTACGCACGGCTCGCCGAGCAGGCGCTGACGCAGGAAGAGTTCGACGAGCGCCGCAGACGCTGGCAGGACGGGGACGAGTCGCTGCGCAGGCAGTTCCTGGACTTCCTGGCCCGCCGCGGCCACCCGGGACACGGGGCGGATCCCGAGGACAGCCGCGGCTCCGGGTAGGCGAGCGTCGCCGGCCCGACGTCCGGCGCGGGCTCCCCGTCCGGCGCCGGTCGGACGCCGGCTGGCCCGCCGCGCTGCCCGCGGGTCGGCTCGCTGCGTCCTAGCCCGAAGTTACGACTAGCTGGGTTGGCCTTTGTGGTTTTGGCCTGGCGTTTTGCCGGGCTGGCAGGGTTGTGTTCTGGCTACTTCAAGGTCAGCGGGATCGGGACGTGGATCAGGTCGAATGCCTGGCGCTGGGTGGCGGTGGGCTCGGTGAGCATCGGCACGGTGAGGCTGGCGCCGGCGTACCGGACGTTGTTGCGGGCCAAGGTGGCCAGGTGTTCTAGCAGGCCGCGGAAACTGCGGTAGGGGCGGCCCTCGGGGTCGTGCTGGGCGGATGCCTTGGCCTGGGCGGCGGCGGAGCGGCGGGCGCGGGCGACGGGGGTGTCCGGGGCGGGCGGGTTCTCGTCGGTGAACGTCAGCGGCGCCCAGGCCCTGCGCAGGTGCCAGGTGAGGTAGCAGGCGAGCATGCAGATCAGCACGTGCGCCTTGACGCGTTCCTCCAGCCGGTGGAACACCGGCCGCAGGTCCAGGTCGTCGGACTTGATCGAGCGGAAGTCCCGCTCGACGTACTTGAGGTTCTTGTAGGCGGTCACCACGGCGGGCGCGTCCAGCCCGGCGGCGGGGACGGGGGTGCGCAGCACGTAGAACCCGTCCAGGGCGGCCTCGGCGTCGATCTGCGCCTGCCTGCGGCTGATGGTGAGGCTGTCGCCGGTGATGGTGACCTCGAAGTGCTTGCCGGTCTTGTACTTGCTGATCACCTTGCCCACCTCGACGCCGATCGCCGCGGCGCCGGCCAGCCGCCCGGCCGTCACCCGGGCGGCGACGGGAGCCAGCAGCTTCTCAGTCGCGGCCAGCAGGTCCTCGCGCTTGCGGGCGCGCTCGGCGGCCAGCACCGGGTTGCGGCAGGCGACCAGCCGCTCGCCGGGGAAGTCCGGTGAGGTGATCTCGGCCAGGTCCTGCTCATCGAACAGGGACAGCTGCAGCGGACCGTCGTCGGCCATCAGCTTCTTGATCGCCGGGGCGCGCAGCGCGGTGATCCACCCGTAGGGATCCGGCCGGGCCGTACCGTCCGCCAGCTTGTTCAAGGCGGCGATCCGGGCGGAGGTGATCATGCCGCGGTCGCCAACCATGATCATCTTAGCCAGCTTGAACTTGTCCCGCACCACCTGGACGATCTCGGTGAAGGCGGCTGGGTCGCCGGTGTTGCCGGGGAACACCCGGACGGCGACCGGGCGGCCCTGAGGGTCGGTGAGCAGCCCGTATTCGATCTGCAGCCGGCCCTTTGCCGTCCCGGGAGTAGCCGCGGGCGGCCAGCGGGCACTGCGAGCCTTCCAGCCAGGAGGACGACAGGTCGAACAGCGCCATCCGCGCCGGGTTCGGCTCCCGGCCCAGGTGCCGGCGGCCCAGCGCCGCCTCGATCGCGTCCTGCCGCCCGGCCAGCCAGTCCATCGCCGCGTAGATGTCATCGGTGGACGCCCCGGCCACCCCGAGGTCGGCGCCCAGGGTGGTATCGCCCCACCAGGTCAGGGTGGGCAGCTTCGAGCCCGGCCGGACCACCCGGGAGATGACCAGCGCCAGGGCCAGGTCCCGGGTCCGGCCCGCCGGGCCGAGCAGCGCGGGCAGCCCCAGTTTCGCGGCCAGGCGTGCACCGCGGCGACGTGCCCGTGCGGCAGCGACCCGGTGACGGTGACTGCCTGTCCGGCCTGCACCAGCCGCTCGCCTTTCAAGGTGGCCTCGATCGCGGCGACCGCCTCGGCCTGGCAGCGCCGAAAGGTTCGCCAGCGTCTCATGCCGCACCTTGCCGCCGTCCCGGTAGGTGCGGCGCACCAGCACCGACTCATACACCCGCCGCTCGCCGGACTTCGCCACATAGGTGCGCCTGTTCCGGGCTACGTGCATCGCGCTGCTACGTGCCGTCATACCACGATCCTAGACGGAACTTATCAGGAACGACCCGAAACGACACGCATATTTCGTGGCTACATACGACGACTGCACCTGCCGGCCTTCAGCACGTCAGGCCCGTGATCGCTACACAGCGCTACAGCAACTTCGGCCTAGCCGACCGGCTCCGGAGCCGCGTCGTCGCCGAGCAGCGCCCGGACCTCTGACTCCCGGAACCGCCGGTGCCCTCCTGGCGTGCGGATGCTGCTGATGCGTCCCGATGCCGCCCAGCGGGTGACAGTCTTCGGATCCACCCGGAACAACGCCGCGACCTCGCCCGGTGTGAGCAGTCGCTCACTGTTGCCGTCCATCCTCGCTAAACCCCCTCCTGATCTCCGTGGGAGCCGTCTTGAGTGTTGCGACCCTGTCTCCATGGGAGCCTGTCCTAAGTGTTGCGACAAGAACGGTTTTTCTCCCTAGTTTCCGTAAAATCTGGTCTGGGAAATCCGGGAGCCGCCGGTCATGCGGCCCTGGCGGCCCTGCCGAGGGGTGCCCCCGGGCAGCCCATAAACTGGCCCTGCCATGCGTGCCACGCTCGCCTACAGCTGCGCGAGGATCCTGCTCTTCGGAGTCGCGCTCGGGCTGCTGTATGTCGTGGGCGCCCGGGGGCTGCTGCTGGTCGGCGTGGCCCTGCTGATCAGCGGCATCATCAGCTTCGTCCTGCTCTCCCCGCAGCGAGACGCGATGTCCGGGGCGATCACCTCGAGGATCAGCCAGTTCCGCCAGCGGCTCGACGACGGCACCCGAGCCGAGGACGACGACTGATCTGCGGAGGGCTCCCCCGCATTCCCCCGAAACCCGTGACCGGCGGGGTGGCGTCAGCGCGGGGTGGCCGACAGCCACCCGCCCGAGGTCAGCAGGCCCAGTACCGCCTCGGTCGCCTGCTCGCGGGTCATCACCGAGGTATCGATGACCAGGTCGGCGTCCTGCGGTTCTTCGTACGGATCGGAGATCCCGGTGAACTGGCCGATGACGCCCGCCCGCGCCTTGGCGTACAGGCCCTTCCGGTCGCGTGCCTCGCACACCTCCAGGGGAGTGGCCACGTGAATCAGCAGGAAGTCGCCGACCTCGGAGACCATCTCCCGGACCCGGGCCCGCGCGGCCGCGTACGGCGCGATCGGCGCGCAGATCGCGATGCCGCCGTGCCGGGCTACCTCGGCCGCGACGAAGCCGATCCGCGCGATGTTCAGGTCCCGGTCCTCCCGCGAGAACGTCAGGCCGGCCGAGAGCAGCCGCCGGACCAGGTCGCCGTCCAGCAGAGAGACCTTGCGGTCGCCGCGCTCGGCCAGGATGTCGGCGAGGTTCCGGGCGATGGTGGACTTCCCCGAGCCGGACAGCCCGGTGAGGAACACCACGAAGCCCCGCTGGGCGCGCGGCGGACGGGCGCGGCGCAGCTCCCGGGCCACGGCGGGCGGGGTGAACCACGCGGGCACCTCGGCGCCCGCGTCGAGGAGGTCCGCGAGCTCATCGGGGGACAGGTCGGCCCGTTCCGTGCCCGCATCGATGAGGGCCAGCGGCCGCCATACCTCGGCGACCGGGTCGTAGGCCCAGTCACCCGTGCGGACCACCGGGATCGCGAGGCCGGCGCCGTCCGTGACGGCCAGCCAGCGGCGGCCGGGGCGCCGCCCGCGCCCGGAACGCCCGCGAGGCCGGCGTCGGCGCCGTCCACCATCAGATGCGAGGCCCCGAACGCGCTGGCGACCACGGCCCGGGCCGCCAGTTCGCGCTCCGGGCCGGGGCCGGCCCGCGGCCCGCGGGGGGCCAGCGGCACCGGGATGACCAGCGTCCCCGCCGGGAGGCTCTCCGCCGCGGCGAGCGCCGCGCGGACCAGCGCCTCCGGCCGGGTGACCACCTCGGCCGGCCCGGCGGTGAGCGGCAGCAGCAGCACGCGCGCCTTGAGCTGGCCGGCCGCGTGCCGGAGCTGGCCGATCTGCCGGCTGTGCAGCGGGCCGCGGGTGGCGTAGGCCAGCACCGGGGCGTCGCCGAGCGCCGCGCGCGCCTGCGCCGGGCGCAGCATGAGCCGGCGGAACGGGCCGTGCTCGGGCTCCCGGAGGCCGGTCACCGGGCCGGCCAGCCGGGTCAGCCGGGCCCCCCCGGCGTGCCGTCCGTGCCTCGCGGCCGGGACCTCGCCGCGCTCGGCGATCTCGAGCAGGGCCAGCGGGCTGCCCTCGGGATCGGCCAGCACCACGTGGCCCGCGTCGGCCGGCACCGCCTCGCCGGCGACGTCCAGGGTCACCGGGACCGGCCAGGGCGTCCCGTCCGCCAGCGTCCCGTGCTCGATGACCGCCGTAACGTCCGCCCCGCCCATGAACCCGGTCAGCGGCGCGAACGCCCCTGACAGCAACAGCTCCAGATCCCCCAGCTGGGCGTCGTCCAGCGTCAGGGACGGCACCCCGATGAGGTCGGCGGGCAGGCCGGTCCTTGCCTCCGTGATCACGTCAACCTCCGTCCAGCACGGCGCCTCGGGCCCCGTCGTTCCGGGATTCCGCGGTTCCGGGACTCCGTGCTTGCGGGACCCCCGTGCTCCCTGGGCACCTGCGCTGTCAGGCAAGCCCGAGGCTACACGGATGTTAGCGCCAGGTCATGCTGATAGCGCAGGCGGGCGGGAAGGCCTGGCCCGGTCCAGACGTTAAGCTAGTCAGGTCTCGTGTCCCGGCGGACCCTCAGCCAGCGGACACGGGGGCTTTGTGCTGCCCGCCGAACGTTAAGGACGCAATGAGCCTGCAGGCAATTCTGCGGATCATCTCCGATGACCCCCAGCTCCAGCGTGCGCTCCAGGAGGCTGACGCGCCCGGCTCGCCGGGCGCGGACCTCATCGCGCCGCCCGCGCTGCGGCCCTTCCTGGCTGCCTCGCTCGCGGGCCGCCGGTTCGTGCTCGCGGTGACCGCCACCGCCCGCGAGGCCGAGGAGCTCACGGCCGCGCTCGGCTCGCTCCTGCCCGACGGCGCGGCCGCGTACTTCCCGCCCTGGGAGACGCTTCCGCACGAGCGGCTGTCGCCGCGCTCCGACACCTCGGGACAGCGGCTGGCGGTGCTGCGCCGGCTGGCCCACCCCGACCCGGCCGACCCGAGGTCCGGCCCGCTGACCGTGGTGGCGACGCCGGTGCGCTGCCTGCTCCAGCCCATGGTCGGCGGCCTCGGCGCGCTCGAGCCGGTGCGGCTGCGCCAGGACGAGACCGCAGACCTCGACGACCTGGTGGCCCGGCTCGTGGACATCGGGTACGCGCGGACCGAGCTGGTCGAGAAGCGCGGGGACCTGGCCGTGCGCGGCGGCATACTCGACGTCTTCCCGCCTACCGAAGAGCACCCGCTGCGGATCGAGTTCTTCGGCGACACCGTCGAGGAGATCCGGTCCTTCCGCGTCGCCGACCAGCGCAGCCTGGCCGCCGCCCCGGCCGGCCTGTGGGCGGCGCCGTGCCGCGAGCTGCTGCTGACCCCGCCGGTGCGGGAACGGGCCAAGGAACTCGCCATCCAGCACCCGGGCCTGTCCGACATCCTCAGCAAGCTCGCCGACGGCATCACGGTGGAGGGCATGGAGGCGTTCGCGCCGGTACTGGCCGAGCGGATGGAACTCCTGCTCGACTACGTGGCGGCGGGCGGGTGCGTGCTGGCCTGCGATCCGGAGCGGATCCGGGCGCGCGCGGCCGAGCTCGTCCGCACCAGCCAGGAGTTCCTCGAGGCCTCCTGGGTGAACGCGGCGGCCGGCGGCGAGGTCCCGATCGACCTGGGCGCAGCGGCGTTCCGGCCGATCACCGAGGTCAGGAGCGTCGCCGGAGCCGCCGGGCTGCCCTGGTGGACGATCACGCCGTTCGTGGCGGCCCCGGCCACGGCCGAGGACGGGATGCAGGACGGCCCGGCGATGATTCCCGGCACCGGGATCGCGCTGGACCCGGCGGCGGCACCGGCCCGCGGGACCGACGCCGACCTGGACCCGGGCGACCGGCCCGGGCGCGATTCGTTCCAGATCGGCGCGAGCCCGGCGCAGGCGTACCGGGGGGACACCGTGCGGGTGATCGGGGACGTCCGGCAGTGGCTCGCGGACCGGTGGCGGGTCGTGCTGGTCACCGGGGGGCACGGCCCGGCGCAGCGGCTCGGCGAGCTGCTGCGCAGCGAGGGCCTGGGCGCCCGGCTGGGTGACCTCAGCGACCCCGGCGCGCTCCCCGAGGAAGGCGTCGCGCACGTGGCCACCGGGATGATCGGCCA
>CAWIDQ010000001.1:0-44600 GCA_963834695.1 uncultured Actinomycetota bacterium | reverse complement strand
GCGCACGCGGCGGCCGAGCGCAAGCAGGCCGGCGGCGACCCGAGGCCGGAGATCATGATCCCGCTGACCGCGTCGGTACAGGAGATGGAGATCGCCCGCGAGGACACCGAGAAGGTGCTCGCCGAGGTGGCGGAGGAGACCGGCATCAGCGTGCACACGCTGATCGGCACCATGATCGAGGTGCCGCGGGCCGCGCTGATCTCCGGGGAGATCGCCCAGTCCGCCGAGTTCTTCTCGTTCGGCACCAACGACCTCACGCAGATGACCTGGGGCTTCTCCCGCGACGACGTAGAGGGCGCGTTCTTCAGCCGGTACATCGACCTGGGTATCTTCGGCGTCTCGCCGTTCGAGAGCATCGACCGCGACGGCGTCGGCCGCCTGGTCCGGATCTCGGTCGAGGAGGGCCGGGCGGCCCGGCCCGGCCTGCACCTCGGGGTCTGCGGCGAGCACGGCGGCGACCCGGACTCGGTGCACTTCTTCCACGAGGTCGGCCTGGACTACGTCTCCTGCTCGCCGTTCCGGGTGCCCGTCGCCCGGCTGGAGGCCGGCCGCGCCGCCGTGGCGGAAAAGGCTGGGGGCAGCGACAGCCGGTGACGGACAGGGGCGGCTACGACGCTCACGCGACGGCCCGGTGGGTAGCTGAGCCGCCCAAGAGCGCGCGCAACCCCGGGCGCGGCCCGTTCGAGCGGGACCGCGCCCGGGTGCTGCACAGCGCGGCGCTGCGCAGGCTGGCGGCCAAGACGCAGGTGGTCGAGGTCGGCTCGGGCGACTTCCCGCGGACCAGGCTGACCCACTCCCTGGAGTGCGCGCAGATCGGGCGCGAGTTCGGGGCCGCGCTCGGGTGCGATGCCGACCTGGTCGACGCCGCGTGCCTGGCCCATGACCTCGGGCATCCTCCGTTCGGCCACAACGGTGAGTCGGCCTTGGCCGAGTTCGCCGCGGGCTGCGGCGGGTTCGAGGGCAACGCGCAGAGCCTCCGGCTGCTGACCCGGCTGGAGGCGAAGGTGCCCGGGGCCGGGCTGAACCTGACCCGGGCCACCCTCGACGCCACGCTGAAGTACCCCTGGCCCGCCCGGGACGGAGAGGTCAAATTCGGCGTGTACGCCGAAGACGCCGAGGTGTTCGGCTGGATCCGCCGCGGCGCGCCGCCCGCCAAGCCGTGCCTGGAGGCCCAGGTCATGGACTGGTCCGACGACGTCGCCTACTCGGTCCACGACCTGGAAGACGGCCTGCACGCCAGCCTGATCACGCTGGGCACGCTGCGGGACGCCGCCGAGCAGAAGGCGGTGGCGGCGCTCACCGCGGCGGAGTACTGCGCCCCGGGGTCGGTCACCGTCGACGAGCTGTGCGAGGTGTTCGCCGACCTGCTCGCGCTGCCGTGCTGGCCGCCGGCCTACGACGGCGGGCTCGAGTCCCTGGCCGCGCTGAAGAACCTGACCAGCGAGCTGATCGGCCGGTTCTGCCGCGCGGCTCAGCAGGCGACCCTGGCGGCCGCGGCCACCCCGGCCCGCCTGACCAGGTACGCCGCGGATCTCGTCGTCCCGAGACAGCAGCGGCTCGAGTGCGCGCTGCTCAAGGGAGTCACCGCGCAGTACGTGATGAGCCGGGCCGGGCCGCGGAAAACCAGGCCCGGGAGCGGGAGCTGATCGCCGAGCTCGCGGCCGCGGTACGGGCGGGCGCGCCCGCCACGCTGGATCCGGTGTTTCGGCCCGCCCACGCCGCGGCAGTAACTGATCAGGAAAGGCTGCGCGTCGTGGTGGACCAGATCGCCTCGCTCACGGATACCTCGGCTACCGCGTGGCATCGCCGGCTGGGGGAACGGAAAGCCTGACCACCTGGCGTCGAGCGGCCTGACGATGGTCCTGGTGCCTGCGCTAACCTATGCGGCGCCGGCTGGTCATCGTCGAGCGGCCTGCCACCGGAAGGAGTCCCCAGATGCCTGCCGAACCCGCCTTTGTGATCGTCGGAGCGAGCCTGGCCGGCGCCAAGGCCGCGGAAGCCCTCCGCGAGGAGGGCTTCGAGGGTGCGGTCGTGCTCATCGGCGCCGAAGACCAGTACCCCTACGAGCGGCCGCCGCTGTCCAAGGGCTACCTGCTCGGCAAGGACGCCCGGGAATCGATATTTCCGCTCCCCGGCGGGTGGTACGCCGAGCACCAGGTGGACCTGCGGCTCGGCCAGACCGTGACGTCGATCGACCGGGCAGGCCACCGGGTCACCCTGGCGGACGGCCAGTCCGTGCCCTACGACCGGCTGCTGATCACCACCGGCGCGACGCCGCGCCGGCTGAATATCCCCGGCGCAGAGCTCGACGGCGTCCGGTACCTGCGCACGGTGGAGGACTCGGAGCGGCTGGCCGCCGCGCTGCGCGGCGGCGGCCAGGTGGTCATCGCCGGGGGCGGCTGGATCGGCCTGGAGACCGCGGCCGCCGCGCGCGAGTACGGCTGCGAGGTCACGGTGGTAGAGCCGGAGTCCGGGGTGCTGCGGCGCGCGCTGGGCCCCGAGCTCGGCGAGGTGTTCGCGGACCTGCACCGCAGCCACGGCGTGACGTTCCGGTTCGGTGAAGGGCTCAGCGAGGTGACCGGATCCGACGGCGCGGTGACCGGCGCGGTCACCTCCTCCGGCGCGGAGCTGGCCGCCGACACCGTGATCATCGCGGTCGGCGTCACGCCAAATGTCGGGCTCGCCGCCGACGCCGGGCTGGAGGTCGATAACGGCGTCGTGGTCGACGAAGCGCTGCGTACCTCGGATCCGGACATCTTCGCGGCCGGAGACGTCGCGAACGCGTTCAACACACTGCTCGGCCGCAGGATCCGGGTCGAGCACTGGGCGAACGCGCTGACCGGCGGCCCGATCGCGGCGCGGTCGATGCTCGGCCAGGACGTCAGTTACGACTGGGTGCCCTACTTCTTCAGCGATCAGTACGACCTCGGCATGGAGACCGCCGGGCTGCCCGACCCGGGCACCTACGACGAGATCGTCTACCGGGGTGACAAGGAATCCCTGGAGTTCATCTCGTTCTGGCTCGCCGACCGGGTCGTCGTGGCCGGGATGAACGTCAACGTCTGGGACGTCAACGAGGACATCCAGGCCCTGATCCGGTCCGGGCAGACGGTCGACCCGGACCGCCTGGCCGATCCCGACGTCCCTCTCACCGACCTCTGACCGCGGCTACGCCCGGGACGGGCCGAGGACCGCGGCCACCACCTGGCCGGTGTCGGCCAGGTCGGGCAGGACCGCGTGTGCGCCGGAGGCGGCGAGCTCGGCCGCCGTGAACTGCCCGGTGGCGACGGCGACCGCGCGGGCCCCGGTGGCCAGCGCCGCCGCGACGTCGAGCGGCGTGTCGCCGAGCAGGACCGTGGCCTGGCCGCCGAAATCACGGCCGTAGGCGCGGGCGGCGCGGCTCCGCGCCAGCGGCACGAGCTCGGCCCGGACCTCGTCCGCGTCGCCGTAGGCGCCCACGTCCAGGTCCAGGTGCTCGGTCAGGCCCAGCGGACCGAGCTTGATCTCCGCCAGCGGCCGGATGTTGCCGGTCAGCAGCGACTGGACCACGCCGGTCCCGTCGCCGTCCGGTCCGGGCCCGGCGAGCGCGGCCACGGCCTGGGCGGCGCCGGGCAGCACCCGGCTGCGCTGCCGGACCAGCTCGGCCAGGCCGGCGGCGTGCACGGCCATCCGCCCGTGGAACGCGTCCACCACCTGCCGCGGCTCGGCCACCCCGGCCAGGCCGAGCAGCTCGATCGCGATGGCCCGGTCGGTCCGCCCGGACATGGACCCCGGCTGCGGCATCGGCCGGCCGAACATCTCCCGGAACGCGATCCCGTACAGCTCCCGGCCGACCCCGTCGGAGTCGACCAGCGTGTAGTCGACGTCCCACAGGACCAGCAGCCGGCGCACGCGGCGACGGTACCAGCCGGCCAGCCTGCGGCGCGCTGACGGTGCCGGGGACTAGACTCGCGGCGATAACGGCCGGGGGCCGGGGCGAGCAGTGCAGGGAGGCGGCGGGAGACGTGGCAGGCCGGATCCGCGACGAGGACATCGCGCTGGTCCGCGAGCGCTCCGCGGTCGACGAGGTCATCGGGGAGTACCTGCAGCTCCGCAGTTCCGGCGGCGACTCGCTCAAGGGCCTGTGCCCGTTCCACGACGAGAAGACGCCGTCGTTCAACGTGACCCCGTCCCGCGGGCTGTGGTACTGCTTCTCCTGCACCGAGGGCGGCGACGTCATCAAGTTCGTGCAGCGGATCGACAACCTGAGCTTCACCGAGGCGGTGGAGCGGCTGGCGGCGCGGGCCGGGATCGAGCTGCGGTACGAGCAGGGCGGACACGTGCCCGGCCGGGAGCACTCGCAGCGCCGGAGGCTGATCGAGGCCCACCGCGCGGCGGCCGAGTTCTATTCACAACGGATGGCCGCCGCTGAGGCCGCGCCCGCCCGCGCGCTCTTGTCCGCGCGAGGATTTGAGGAGGCCGACTGGGCCCGGTTCGGAGTGGGCTACGCCCCGGCCGAGTGGGACGCCCTGACCCGGCACCTGCGCGGCCGCGGGTTCACCGACGCCGAGCTGCTCCGCGGCGGGCTGGCCCGGCAGGGCAGACGCGGCCCGGTGGACGTGTTCCGCAATCGGCTGATCTGGCCCATCCGGGACCTGCCCGGGGACGTGATCGCCTTCGGTGCCCGCAAGCTCGCCGAGGACGACACCGGACCCAAGTACCTGAACACCGGGGATACACCGCTCTTCACCAAGAGCGCGGTGCTCTACGGCGTCGACCTGGCCAGGCGGGACATATCGCAGCGCCGCCAGGCGGTGATCGTGGAGGGCTACACCGACGTCATGGCCTGTCACCTGGCCGGGATCACGACGGCCGTGGCGACCAGCGGAACCTCGTTTGGCGCCGGACATATCAAGATCCTGCGACGGCTGCTGATGGACACCGACAAGTTCCGGGGCGAGGTCATCTTCACCTTCGACGGCGACGCGGCCGGGCAGAGGGCGGTCGAGAAGGCGTTCAACTTCGAGGATGACTTCGTTACGCAGACGATGTTCACCCTGCAGCCCGACGGCCTCGACCCGTGCGACCTGCGGCTGAAGCACGGCGACGCAGCCGTCCGGGACCTGATCGCTCAGCGCGTCCCGGTCTACGAGTTCGCCATCCGCCTCAAGCTGGCCGAGCACAACCTCGATACCAACGAGGGCCGCCTGGCCGCGCTTGACGCCGCAGCCAAGATCATCGGCCGGATCAAGGATTACGGCCTGCGGGACCGCTACGCGGTCAGCCTGGACCGGTGGCTCGGCCTGATGGACGAGGACTTCGTGCTGGCCAGGGTCCGCGCGCAGGCCCCGGCCGGGCCCGGGTCGCGACGGTCAGGGCGCGTCGGCGCCGGCGGCGAGAACGGTCACCGCCGGGGTCAAGGCAGCCAGCTGCCGCGCGACGCCGGGCCGCCCGGCCAGGACGACAGCGCCCCGGGGGAGCCCGGTCCGGACCAGCGCGCCCGGGAGTTCCGGTACGACACGAATGACCCCGTGATCCAGCTCGAGCGCGAGGTGCTGAAGCTCGCGGTCCAGCGGCCGGCGCTGTGCGGCCCGGCTTTCGACGCGCTCGCGGCCGAGTCCTTTACCGCGCCCGTGCACGCGTCGGTGTTCGGCCTCATCGCCCGGTGCGGCGGCGCGGGGAGCGCGGCCGGGGCCCGGGAGTGGGCCGAAAAGTTGCTGGCCGCCGCGCCCGAAGACCGGGCCCGTGGCTTCGTGACCCGGCTGGCCGTCGAGCCGCTGCGGGTGCCGCGCTCGGACGGGGAGGCCGACGCCCGGTACGCCGACGCGGTCCTGGCCCGGGTCGAGGAGCTGTCCGTGAGCCGGGAGATCGCCGCGATCAAGTCGCGGCTGCAGCGCCTGAGCCCGGTGGACGAGACGGCCGGATATAACCGGATGTTCGGTGATCTGGTTTCCCTGGAACAGCGACGAAAGGTACTTTCCGAGCGGGCGGCCGGCGCGCTGTAGCCGCGCATGCACAAACGATGCCCATCCCGTTACTAGCGGCAAGGTGACAATATTAGATCCGCGCAACTCCTGTTTCCTGACGCACACTGTCTCCATGAGCCTTACGGTTCTGCCTTCCGTCGACCAGGTAGCGGATCTAGTTGCTCGGGCCAGGGAACGCGGGACCGTTGCGATGGCCGACCTCACCGCCGCGTTTGACCGCTACGACCTGCCCGCTGACGCGGTCGAGAACGTTCTCCGGGTGCTGGCGGACGAGGGCGTCGAGATCATCGAGGCTCCCCAGGATGATTCGGATGACCCGCGGCGCGGCGCCCAGGCGGACACCGCCCGCCGGGCGGTCACCGGGGACCTGGTCCGGATCTACCTGCGCGAGATCGGCCGGGTGCCGCTGCTCACCGCGCAGGATGAGGTCGACCTGGCTAAGGCGATCGAGGCCGGGCTGTTCGCCGAGGAGAAGCTGCAGGGCAGCCCGTCGTCGGCGGAATGCCGCGGCGCCGAGCTCGCCGAGCTCGCCCTGCTGGCCGCCGAGGGGATGCGGGCCAAGCAGCGGCTGATCGAGGCCAACCTGCGGCTGGTGGTGTCGATAGCTAAGCGGTACATCGGTCGGGGCCTGGTCTTCCTGGACCTGATTCAGGAGGGGAACCTCGGCCTGATCCGCGCGGTGGAGAAGTTCGACTACACCAAGGGCTACAAGTTCTCCACCTACGCCACCTGGTGGATCCGGCAGGCGATCACCCGGGCCATCGCCGACCAGGCGCGCACGATCCGGATCCCGGTGCACATGGTCGAGACGATCAACAAGATGGCCCGGATCCAGCGCCAGCTGCACCAGGACCTCGGCCGCGAGGCCACCCCGGAAGAGATCGCGATGGAGATGGGGCTGAGCCCCGACCGGGTGGCCGAGATCCAGCGGATCGCCCAGGAGCCGGTCTCGCTGCAATCACCGATCGGCGAGGAAGACTCCGACCTGGGGGACTTCATCGAGGACGCCGACGCGGTCGTGCCCATGGAGGCGGCGGCGTTCATCATGCTCCAGGATCAGCTGGAACAGGTTCTCGACAACCTGACCATCCGCGAGCAGCGCATCATCCAGCTGCGGTTCGGCCTCACCGACGGCCATCCCCGGACGCTGGAAGAGGTCGGCCGGGAATTCGGCGTGACCCGCGAGCGCATCCGCCAGATCGAGTCGAAGACGCTGGCGAAGCTCCGTCACCCGAGCCGGGCGCAGATGCTCCGCGAGTACCTTGCGTAGACGCTCCGCCCCATACCCCGTCTGACCTGCGAAATCACCCTTCGCAGCATCCGACGCGCCATGTCCGTTGGAGGACTTGCCACGCCCGGCGGCACGGTGCTCGTCCCCGCAACAGCACGGCGACAGCGCCAGCTAGGAGGCGCAGGATAGCAATGATGCCGTAGTAAGAAGCGACAGCGATGATCACAGGGCTGGGCCAGGGCATGCCGGGAAAACTGGATCGTACGGGCCAAGGTGGGCGTTCTGGGCGACCAGGATGTCGCTGCCCTGCCCGAGTTCGAGATCCCGTACGCGATAGAGGACAGCGAGAGGTATTGGGCTGAGATCGCCAGGAAGACCGAGGGCGACATCAGACGCCAGGAAGACCGAGGACGACATCAGACGCCAGGAAGACCGAGGACGACATCAGAAGGGAGCATCTGTGATGACAACGGCAAGCGAGGAGGACTTCCTGGTCATGTTCCCCGTGTACGTCAAGGCCGACACTCCCCAGGAGGCTGCCGACGTGGCCTGGCGCAGCCAGGCCCTGGCGAGCAGGCCGCCGACGGTTGTCTTCGTCAGGACCGACGGGGATGTCACCAGCGTCGAGGTCAGCTCCAAGGTCCAGGCCCAGGTGGACGAGGAACTCGGCAAGTAGCGCTTGCCCGGCGTGTCGCGCCGTGGTCCAGACCAGGGCTGGTACGGTGCTCAGCTTGGCGGGGCCAGGCCGCTCAGCCCAAGATAACCGGAGCATGCCGATCCGGGCGGCCTGCGTTTATGCAGGTCAACATGCCTGAAAGCGCGGGACACTCCGCGAATACCTGGCCTGACGGTTCCGGGCAGGCCGTTACTCGCGGGTGAGGGACTGGTCGTCTGACGCTGCCGCGCTACCGGGGCCGCTGGCGTCGCCGGCGTCGCCCTGGCTTCCGTTCCGCTGCCGTAGGCCGGGCACGTAACTGGTGACTTTGTCGGGCAGCCCGTCCGCGACCTTCTGCTTGGTCGCCTTGGCCAGGTTAGCGGCCTGCGCCTGGACCGCGCCCGCCGCCTGCTGCGCCGCCGGGCTGTCGGTGACGCGGCGGGTGGCCCGCTTGATCTGCTCGTAGCGCTCCCGGCCGGCCCGCGCGCCGAGGACGAAACCGACGGCCAGGCCGGCGAGGAATGTCATTCGATACCGTTGCATCTGGACCTCTCCCGAGCGAGTCATGCCCTGCGGTGCCGGTTCCCCCGTGTACTGGCTGTCTCGCGCCAGACCGACTCCCCCGTCATGCCCAGCTGAAACTCTGGTTATGCGCAAGTGACGCCATCGCGGCGGGGACCCGGCTGTGTAGCCCCGCCGGTACGCTACCTGATGCCCGCGGCGCGGAAGCAGCAGGGGAACCAGCTTGCTCCGCGCAGCCGCACGATCCCGCGTAGCTCAACTGGCAGAGCGTCCGGTGGTTAACCGGCAGGTTCCCGGCCGTCAGCCACGTCGGACTGAGGTTGGCGAAGGTCAGAGGCCTGGGAGACCTCTCCAATGATCTTTCGGTCACCCAAAACCCACTGATTAGCTCCGGGGGCGAGACTCGAACTCGCAACCCTTCGGTTAACAGCCGAACGCTCTGCCAATTGAGCTACCCCGGATTGATCGAGATCGAGGGTACCGGGTACGGAGGCACTGGCGCGACTCGCTTCCAACCTCTACCGTCGCAGCTTCGCGCTGTGAGCAGCGTTGCCAGCTCTACACACGTCGCACCGGCACGACCAGTACCAGTAGCGATAGAGGCCGCGGGCTGGCTCAGGACGGTCCTCGGCACTCTTCTCGATATGGCACGGGCGACACGCTCCCATGATGGCCCGAGCTTGGCGGAGAGCAGGAAGCCGATGACCGGGACCTAGGGAGCCGCGCTCGCGCGCGCTAACCGCCGGACCGCAAAGAACTTGCGGCACACGGCATTAGTGCCGGGCCAGGGCGGTGACCACGAGGACCGCCACGACCAGGATGCCCACCGCGACGAGCCCGCTGCGCAGGCGTGTCCTCCGGTAGCCGGATATCCGGTTCTGCGTCGTCTTGACGTCACCGTTCGCGAAGTACGCGCGGTTGGCGTGCCAGCCCAGGAAACTGCCGACCACCAGGACGATTAACGCTACGACGAAGACCACCGCTGAGTCCATGGACCGTGCCCCTCCCGGTCGCTCCCCTTTGCTGATGATGCCTTAACGGAGGCGCTGATATCAGCCGAGATACAGTCTGCCCGAGGTCAGGGGGTGGATTCTCGGGCGTGACAGGCTTGCGCGGGGGCCGTCCGGGCGCCGCGCAGCCGGCTGGCAGGATTGAGGCGATCGCTGAACCGGCGGCACCAACCCAGGGAGAGGGAGCGCATGAATGAGGCTCTGATCGCGGAGACCATCAGCATCATCGGGTACGGCGGCGACGAGATCGAGGCGTACCTCGCCCGGCCGCTCGGGCAGGAGTCGTTCGGCGGCGTCGTGGTGATCCACCACATGCCCGGCTACGACTCGTCCACCAAGGAGATCACCAGGAAGTTCGCCGCCCACGGCTACGCCGCGCTGATGCCGAACCTCTACTACCGCGAAGCGCCCGGGGCCAGCCCGGACGACGCCGCCGCCACGGCCCGGGCCCAGGGCGGCGTGCCGGACGAGCGTCTCGTCGGCGACGTGGCCGGGGCCGCCGCTCACCTGCGGGGCCTGGACGGCAGCAACGGCAAGGCGGGCGTCATCGGGTACTGCTCAGGCGGGCGGCAGTCGTTCCTCGCCGCGTGCAGCATGCAGCTCGAGGCGGCAGTCGACTGCTACGGCGCGTTCGTGATCGGGAATCCGCCCGAGGGCATGCCGCTGAAGGTCGGCCCGATCGCGCACCTCGCCCCCAGCCTGTCCTGCCCGCTGCTCGGCCTGTTCGGCGCGGACGACCAGTACCCGTCCCCGGAGCAGGTCGACGAGCTGGACAAGATCCTCACCGAGGCCGGCAAGGAGCACGAGTTCCACATCTACGAGGGCGCCGGGCACGCGTTCTTCTCCGTCGACCGGCCCGCGTACCGGGTGGAGGCGGCCAACGACGGCTGGCAGAAGATCTGGGACTTCTACGGCCGTTACCTGGCCGGCTGAGGAGGCTGACATGTGCACGTACCTGACCGAGAAGATCGCTGTGGCCGGGAGCGGCAAGGGAGCGGCGGGCTGGTTCACGCTCACCGACGCGACCGTGTACCTCGACCACCCGGTGCACGCCCCGGCGGAGCACACGCTCAACATCGACTTCCTCAACCCGGCGAGCGGGCCGTCCGCGCGGGTCGCGGTCGAGCTGACCGCGGAGTCGGCGCGGGCGCTGGCCCGGGCGATCGAGGCGACGCTGCAGTCGGCGCCCCCGGGCCTGGCCTGAACCCTGCCTCGCGCCCGCGGCCTGGTCCTGAATTGTCGGTGGCCCGTGCCAGGATCGGTCTAAGGCAGACAGGCGGAGGCGGTCGCAATGAGGTTCCGGGTAGGGCGCGAGGCAGTGGGCGAGGCTGTGGCGTGGGTGGCGCGCGCGCTGCCGTCACGGCCGGTGGTCCCGGTGCTGTCCGGGCTGTTGCTGCAGGCCGACGACGACGCGCTGACCCTGTCCTGTTTTGACTACGAGGTCTCGGCGCGGGTGCGGATCGAGGCCGACGTGAAGGAGCCGGGGACGGCGCTGGTGCCCGGCCGGCTGCTCGCGGACATCACGCGCAGCCTGCCCGCCCTGGACGTGGAGGTTGCCTCCGATGCCGACCTGGTCGGCCTGACCTGCGGGAGCGCCGAGTTCTCCCTGGTCTCGCTGCCGGTGGCGGAATACCCGGTGCTGCCGGACCCGCCGCCGGCCGCGGGGACCATAGACGGCGGTGTCCTGGCCATCGCCGCCGCGCAGGTCGTCCCGGCCGCCAGCCGCGACGACACGCTGCCCATGCTCACCGCGGTCTGCCTGGACATCGACGGGGAGACGCTGACGCTGGCGGCCACGGACCGCTACCGGCTAGCGGTCCGGGACGTGCGCTGGGAGCCGGCGGTGCCCGGCCTCCGGGCGGTGGCCATGGTCCCGGCCCGGACGCTGGCCGACGTGGCCAGGACCATGTCCGCGGGAGTGCCGGTGACGATCGCGTTCGGCGCGGGCGAGCCGGTTACCGGGGCAGCGGACGCGACCGGGCCGGGGCGGGACCCGCGGCCGGCCGACGGCGTGATCAGCTTCGACGGCGGGGACCGGAGGCTTACCGCCCGGCTCATCGGCGGCGAGTTCATCAGGTACCGGTCCAGGTTCCCGGCCGAGTTCGGCTCCCGCGCCGTGCTGCCGGCCGGCTTGTTCACCGAGGCCGTCCGCAGGGTGTCGCTGGTCGCGGACCGGGCCAGCCCGGTGCGCCTGGCCTTCGGCCCGGGGAACGTGGTCATCGAGGCGCAGACCGACGGGCGGGCCCGTGCGGTGGAAACCGTGCCGGCCGACTTCGAGGGCGGCGAGCGGGTCATCTCGTTCAGCCCGCATTATCTCCTGGATGGGCTGGCCGCAGCCGCGGCGTCGGCCGCCCCGGCCCGGCAGGCGGCCGCATCCCGGGACGGCGACGAGGCACCGCCGGATCCGGAGGAGATCAGGCTCGAGTTCAGCGCTGCGGCCAAGCCCGCGCTGATCACCTGGGTCGGCGACGACGGATCGGCCCCGGGTGATCCGGGACCCGCGTTCCGCTACCTCGTCGTTCCGCTCCGGGTCCCGGCCCGCGCCTGAGGCGGCCGCAGGTCGCCGGCGGAGCGGGCACGCCGGGAGGGCTGCCTGGGGGATGGCTCAGCGGCCGCCGGGCCATGAGCCGCCGGAGTAACGGCCGCCCCGGCCGCGCGGGTAGCCGCCGCCGCGGCCGGCCGAAAGCACCCGCCGCAGCAGCCCGCGCAGCAGGGTGAGGATCGCCAGGAACAGCGCCAGCTTGCCGGGCCACGCGAATGCCCCCAGGTGCGTGTGGAGGAGTACCAGCCACGCCGCGACCGCGGCGATGATCACGGGGAAGAAGCCGAGCCGAGCCCGGTGTCCGCCGCAGCCCGACTGGTAATCGTGCCCCGCCCGCTCCCGGTCGGCGCCGGCGACCGGGAGCGGCACCGAAGTCCCGCCGGCGTGCGGGAGATCCCAGGTGAGCTGGTTCAGCTGGCGCTGCGTGGTGGCCTTGAACACCGCGTCGAGGCGCTGGTTGAACTCATCCAGGGTCAGCCTGCCCTGCGCGTAGTGCTCGCGCAGGCTCTCGGCCACCGCCTCGCGGTCCGCGTCCCCGGCGCGAAGGTCCGGTCCTGTCGCCATGTGATCCTCCGCATCAAGCCAGCCAGCCACGTTCATTAGCAAGAAGATATATCTCGTCACCGCGGTCGGCAAGTCGCTGGGCCGCGGCCCGGGTCAGTTGAGGAAGTAGCTGCTGCCGCCGCTTTCCGGGTTGGTGACCTCCGCCTCGACCGTCATGGTGCCGCCCCGGGCGAACACCAGCGTGAGGGTGATCTGGGTGCCGCCCTTCATCGGCCCGGCCCCGGTGATCAGCAGGTGAGAGCCGTCGGGAGAAAGCCGGAGCAGGGAGTCGGCGGGGATCGCGAGGTCCGGCACGGTCTTCATCGTGGTGCTGCCGGCCGGACCGGCTGCCGGAACGTCACCCGGCCGCCGGCACTGGTCCGGGCCGAGGTCAGCTGGTCGGCCGGCCCGTTGTTCCGGATCACCAGGTAGGCCTCGGTGGTGCTGGAGGCCGGTACCTCCACGTAGGCCGTCCCGAGCTGGATCGACTCGGCGGCGACGGCGTTCTGCGCGCAGCCGGCCAGCGCCGTCCCGCCGGCTAGCAGCACGCATGCGGCGGCAGCCGCCCGGGCGGCCGTCCCGCCGCGGAGGCTCCGGCCGCGATACCGCCGCGGTCCGCCCGGCCGGGCCGTCCCGGCCGGGGCAGTTGGCCGGGCCTGCCGCTCCTGCATGATCCTGGACCTCGCATGTGTTCCGGTGCTGCCATGCTCTCACGGCCGGGTCCGCAGCGGCCGGCTGGCTGGCCACGGTCCCGCCTCAGCAGGGGTCATGGGAGGCGGCTCAAGAGTAGTCGCGGAAGGCGGGCCAGGCCTGCGCCCAGGATGACTTCAGCCCGGTCGCGAGGTAGACCTGTACGCCCTGCTCGTCGTCGCTGACGCCCAGGCCGTTCGAGAACGTGGCGACCAGCCGGACGTGGGCGAACTCGCGGTGCAGGAAGGCCGGGTCCAGGTTCACCGCGATGGCGGCGGAGTCGGCCGCGGGCGGCGGGCCCCAGAGCCAGAAGTTGTTGGCGCCGCTGTAGGCCTGGGGCAGGCGCAGGCCCGGGCCGTAGCGCTCGATCGCGCCCGCCTCGCCGTAGTTCCCGGTCAGGATCGTCGTCTGCCGTCGCTGCGGGCCGGGCAGCGCGTCGTACTCCCGCGCGATCAGCCCGACCAGCTTCGGCCAGGCGATCTCCTCGCCGAGATCGTAGTTGACCTTCTGCAGCGGCACCGTGTGCAGCACCCGCGCGGGCAGTAGCGGGATCGCCACCAGCGCGCCGATGGCCCCGCTCACCAGCATGGCCCGGCCGGTCCGGAACGCCGGGTGAATCCCCGAGGGCAGCGGCTCGCGTGCCTCGAGCCGGCGTTCCAGCGCCGTCGCGCCCGCGGCAAACAGGAAGGTGTAGACGCCGCCGGGGTAGTACGCCTTGCCGCCCAGGACGAACTGCGCCGCGATCACGATCAGGCAGGCGATGGCCAGCGGCCGGAAGGCGCGGGCCTGCGCGCTGCGCAGCGACCAGGCCAGCCCGGCGACCCAGACGGGCGTGAGCGCCACGCCGGTGAAGAACACCTGCGCGGGCCAGTAGGTGGCGCGGTTCTGCCAGGCCGCGGTCTGCAGGGCACGGAAGACGTCGAGGCTGGGCCAGCCGTGTGCCGCCTGCCAGATGACGTCGGGCGCGGCCAGCGCGGCGGCGATCACGCAGCCGAGCAGCAGGTAGCGGCTGCGTAGCAGGCGGCGGGCGTCGGTGGCCAGGAATCCGGCGGCGAGCGCGGCCGCCAGGAAGGCGATGTTCCACTTGGCCTCGCTGGCCACTCCGACGCAGGTCCCGACCGCGAGCCACCAGCGCGGATCCTGGCTGGCGAGCAGCCGCGTGACCAGCAGCAGCGTGACGGCCCAGAACACGAAGTCTGGCGCCGTCGTGGTCAGCTCGTGCGTGGCCCCGAGGTACTCGGCACAGGTGGCGGCGGCCAGCGCGGCCAGGAGCTGGCCGGCCCGGCCCGCGCCGAGCAGGCGGCTCATCGCGGCGGTCGCCACGACCAGCGCGACGAGGCCGAGCGCGGGCAGCACCCGCAGCCCGGCCAGCGTGTTGCCGGTCGCCACCGCGGAGGCCCGCGCCAGCAGCGGGGTCAGCGGCGGCTGGTCGACGTAGCCGAACGCCAGGTGCTGCCCGGCCGCGAGGAAGTAGAGCTCGTCCCTGACGTAGCCGTAGCGGGCGCTGACCGCCATCTCGACGGCGAACGCGGCCGCCGCGATCAGCGCGATCCCGAGCCAGGGAGGGCGGGCTAGGCCGGCCGGGCCGGCGGGCGGCATCGCGGCGGGGCCGGTGACGCCGCGGGCGGTCGCGGTGGAGGCGGTCGCGGCGGGCAGGCCGGGTCCGGCGGCTTCCGGTGTACCTGCTGTGGGTGCTGCTGACGGGCGCTTGGCCCAGCCGGTCATGTTCATGACAGCATCGTGACGATCGAGGGCCAGCGGCACATCGGGCGCCCGGGCGATTTCCCGGGCTCCGCTCCCGGCCCGAGGACCGGGCGCCGCGGACCCGGCCGCTCCTCCCGAGGTCTGATCCGCCGGATCCCCCTTCCGGCCGATCCCTCGCCGCCGCCTCAGGCCATACGATCAGGTCGTGACGAGGCTGGCGGGGCGGGCGGCCGGGATGCCGCAGCGGCTGGCGGCGCGGACGGCCGGGACACCGCAGCGGCTGGCCGCAGGGCTGTCGGCGCTCCCTGCCCGCCGCCAGGAACGGATCACCGACGCCGGGCTCGGCGTCGCGCTCGCCGCCGTCAACGTGTTCTCCCTGCTGCCGTACCGGGCTCAGCTGCATCCGCTGTGGCTGGCTGTCACGCTGGTCGTGGTCCAGGCCGTTCCCCTCGCCTGGCGCCGGTCCTGGCCCGTCCCTGTCATGATCGTCATCGGCGGCGCGCGGATCGCCTACGACCAGATCGGGTTCGGGTTCGCGCCGTTCCCGCTCGGGCCCGCGATCGCCTTCTACACGGTCATCGACCGCAGCCGGCCGCTCTGGCGCTGGATCACGGTGGGCGGCGTGGCCGCCGGCGTCGCCATCTCGCTGGCCGCGCCTGGCCACAACGAGCCGTACGACGGCATCTTCCAGGCCCTGATCTTCCTGACCGCGGGGGCCGCGGGCGTGCTCAGCCGGACCAAGCGGGCCAGCCTGGAGGCGGCGCAGAGCCGGGCCGACCGCGCCGAGGCGGAACTCGACCGGCAGGCGTCGCGCGCGGCGGAGCGCGAGCGCACCCGGATCGCCCGCGAGCTGCACGACGTGGTCGCGCACCACGTCAGCCTGATGGCGGTGCAGGCGGAGGCGGCCACGTCGCTGCTCCCGGACCGGCCTGAGCAGGCGCGGCGGTCGGTCGAGATCATCGGGGATACGGCCCGGCAGGCGCTGGCCGAGCTGCGCCGGCTGCTCGGCGTCCTGCGCAGCCCCTCCGAGCGGCTGGAAACCGCCCCGTCGGCGTCCCTCGGGGAACTCGGCGAGGTGCTCGACCAGGTGCGCGGCGCCGGGCTGGCCGTCGACCTCGAGGTCGTGGGCACGCCGGGGCCGCTCGCGCCCGGCGTGGACCTGACCGCTTACCGCATCGTCCAGGAGGCCCTGACCAACACGATCCGGCACGCCCAGGCCAGCCGGGCGGCGGTCACCCTGAGCTACGAGCCCGGGTACATCACGGTGCGCATCGCCGATTCCGGGCCACCCGGCGGGCCGCCGCCGGGCGAGAACGGGAGCGCCGCCGCCGCCGGGGCCGGGTCACCGGGGCGGGCACCCCTGCCCGCGGGGGCCGGGCTCGGCCTGGCCGGCATCGCCGAGCGGGTCGCCTCGTGCGGCGGCAATCTCACGGTAGGCCCGACCCCGGCCGGCGGCTTCGCGGTCACCGCCCGGCTGCCGTCGCTATGACCGTCCCGGGACCGCCGGCCGCGATCCGGGTGCTGGTCGTGGACGACCAGGAACTGGTGCGGTCGGGGTTCTGCGTGATCCTCGAGGCGGCCGACGGGATCACCGTCGTCGGCGAGGCGGGCAACGGCGAGGCCGCCGTGTCGGCCGTGGCCGCCCACCATCCCGACGTGGTGCTCATGGACATCCGGATGCCCGGGATGGACGGCCTGGAGGCCACCCGGCTGATCACCCGGGACGCCTCGGCAGCCCCCAAGGTGGTCATGCTCACGACGTTCGACCTGGACGACTACGTCTACGAGGCGCTGCGCGCCGGGGCCAGCGGCTTCCTGCTCAAGGACTCGCCTCGCCGTGACCTGATTGCCGCCGTCCGCGCCGCCGCCGCGGGCGACGCTCTGCTGGCCCCGTCCGTCACACGGCGGCTGATCGAGGCGTTCGCGCGCCGGCCGCCGGAGACCTCGCCGTCGCCGTCGCGGCTCGCCTCGCTGACCGCGCGGGAGCGGGACGTCCTGCTGCTGCTCGCCCGGGGCCGCAGCAACTCCGAGATCGCGCTGGCCCTGTTCGTCAGCGAGGCGACCGTCAAGACCCACGTCGGCAACGTCCTGGCCAAGCTCGGGCTGCGGGACCGGGTGCAGGCCGTGATCCTCGCCTACGAGACCGGCCTGGTCGTGCCCGGTGACCAGTCCGGGGCGGCGCCAGACTGAGCGGGCTCAGCCGCGGTCTACCGCGGTGCCGAGCAGGCCCAGCGGCGGCGAGCCGAGGTCCAGCAGGGCCGCGTGGAACCGGAGCAGCGAGAAGCCCGCTCCCCACTCCTTCCTGGCCCGCTCGCGCAGGTCCATGATCTCCAGCTTGCCCCAGGTGTAGCGGCCGTAGGTCGGGTCGAAGGTGGCCCGGCGGGCCTCGGAGAGCCGCGGCCGGGCCGGCCAGGTGGGTGTCCGCCTCGAACCGGCGGGCGCCCTCGGCGACCGTCATCCCGGCCGTGTGCACGCCGATCGCGCAGGCCAGCCGGGTGACCCGGACCAGCGCCTCCAGCCAGACACCGATCGCGAACCTTGGATCGTCGGCGCAGAAGCCCTCCTCGACGCAGAGTTCCTCGGCGTAGTGCGCCCAGCCCTCCACGAACGCCTCGGAGTGCAGGATCCGGCGGACCTCGGTCGGCGCCCGGCGGATCGCCCGGCCGTGCGAGAAGTGCCCGGGCGCGACCTCGTGCACGGTGATGCCGGGCAGCGTGGTCGCGCTGAACACCTCCAGCCACTCCTCGACCTCCGGGCGGGCCAGGATTGCTCGGGCGGCGTGATGTAGTACCAGGACGGCGCGTCCGGCTCGCCCGGCGCCGCCGGGGACATCATCGCCATGGCCCAGCGCCGCGACTCGGGCGCCAGCCCGACCCGGCATTCGCCGTCGTGATAGGGCACCAGGTCGCGGTCGCCTGGTGAACGCGATGGCACGCTGCGTCCAGTCCCGCGCCGCCTCGATGACGCCGTCGGCGTCCGGGTGATCGCGGACCAGCTCCCGGGCCAGCCTCCAGCGGCGGCCGGCCGGGTCCACCCGGGCGCAGCTGTCGGCGAGCCGGGCGGTGAGCCGGTCCCGCTCGGCGTCGGCCCGCTCGGCCAGGCGGCCCAGGTCGACCGGGGTGCCCTCGGAGCTGCTCATCAGCGCGGTGAGCGCCGCCGAGCCCAGCGCCGGGTCCGGGTCGCCCTCGGCGGCGGCCCGGTCGATGTGCGCCACCAGCCGCGCGTGCGCCGCGAGCGCGGCCGCCCGGACGCTCTCGTCGGTGCCCGCCGGGATGCCCCCGGGCAGCCCCCGGATCCCGTCGGCGAGGGCGCCGGCGACCGGCGCGCTGACCTGGTCCAGAGTTTCCATGGCCACGGCGATGGCGTCCGGCCACGCGGCCAGGTGCCGGGCCCGCGCCTCGTCCCGCTCGCCGCTGCGGGGCATAGTCGCGGTCGTAGCACGCGAGGTCGAGGCCGGACAGGTGCACCAGCGGATTGCGGCGGTGCATCTCCAGGTCGCCGAGCCAGACGCCGGTGGCGCGCTCGAACGCGGCCAGGTGCGCCTCGTCGTGCCGGTCGGCCAGCGGCGGGCCGCTGGCCGCAGCCTCCGTCATCCGGGCCAGTCCCGCCCGGACCCCGCCGGGGACAAGTCCTGGATCATGCCGTCGTACTCGTGCCGCCCGCTGTACTCGCGCGCCTCGGCGACGTCCAGGTCGCAGACGCTGCGCACCCGGGGAGTCAGGTCGTCCATGGCCGGAACGCTACCGGCTGCCGGCGGCCGCCGCAGGTGGCGGGCCCGGCCGGCCGCTGTGCGGCCGGGCCCGCCCCGGGACGGCGCGTTATGGGAAGTTGCCCGGGCCTACGGCCCGGCCGTGCCCGCCTGCACGGCCTGCACGGACAGGATCTGCCGGGGCTTGGAGCAGGTCTGAGCGGTGAAGCTGACGTAGGCCGGCGCGGTCTGGTTGGGCGGGTAGATCTTCAGCCAGTGCGCGGTGACCGCGCCGCAGTTGGCTGGCGGGTAGTTCTCCGCGTCGACGACCTGCAGCTCGGCGTGGACGGCCTGGCCCGGGGCCAGGGTCACCAGCTGCCTGGCCGTGGCGGGATTCCTGGTCGCGGCAGGCCCGATCTGGCGGCCGCCCTGCGCGGTGACAAACGAGACGCCCGGGTAGCCGTAGAGCCTGCACGAGGCACCGGAGACGTTGGCGAACCGGATCGGGTAGTAGCTGCTGCCCGCGGCGGCACCGCCTGGCACGGTCGCCACCGTCACCTTCAGCGCCGACGTCGGGCACGGCGGCACCGACTCGGCCTGGGCCGTCGCCGTCGCCGTCGGCGAGCTCGCCGGTGCTGGCCGTGCCGGGGGACACGGTCGGCGTGGCCGTGACGGCGGGCGCGGCTCCCGGGGCGGACGAGGCTCCGCAGGCGGCGGCCAGGGCCGCCGAGCAGGCGAGACGGCCGCGGCGGCCAGCACCCGGGCCGCGCTGGCGGATGATGTCATGTCCGGTGTCCCTCCCACGGTGGCGCCGGTGTCCACGACAGTTAGGACGCCAGTCCGGGCGCCGGTTGCGGCCGCGGCCGGGCGCATATCACGGTAGGGACACGGTTACGTCAGACCTGGCTGGAGGTACGGGTGCCCGGCGCTTCGTCGTTCACCACCAGGCCGCAGCTGGCCGGCACGTTCGGCATGGTGGCATCGACGCACTGGCTGGCGTCGGCGGCGGGCATGGCGGTGCTGGAGCAGGGCGGCAACGCGTTCGACGCCGCGGTGGCGGCCGGCCTGGTCCTGCAGGTCGTGGAGCCGCACCTGAACGGGCCGGGCGGCGAGGTGCCGGTGATCGGGTTCGACGCGCGCGGCCGGCGAGGTCTTCGTGCTGGACGGCCAGGGCCCGGCGCCCGCGGCGGCCACGCCGGCACGTGTTCGCCGGCGCTCGGCCTCGACCTGGTTCCCGGCACCGGCCTGCTCGCGGCGTGCGTGCCCGGCCGCGTTCGGGACCTGGATGCTGCTGCTCGAGCGGTACGGCAGGCTGCCGCTGCGCGAGGTGATGGAGTTACGCGATCGGCTACGCCGAGACGGCTACCCGATGCTGGCCGCGGCGAGCGCGGCGATCGACCGCGGTGGCCGGCACCTTCCGCGAGCACTGGCCCAGCTCCGCCGAGGTCTACCTGCGCGGCGGACGGCGCCCGCGCCGGGTACCCGGTTTCGCCAATCCGGCCTCGCCGCCGTCTACACCCGGATCCTGGCCGAGGCAGAGACGGCGCACCCGGCCGCTCGCGGCCAGATCGAGGCGGCCGGGCGGCCTTCTACGAGGGCTTCGTGGCCGAGGCGATCGCCGGCTACCTGGCGGACGCCGAGGTGATGGACGTCACCGGGCAGCGCCACCGCGGCCTGCTGGCCGGCGCTGACCTGGCCGGCTGGCGGGCGTCGGCGGAGGCCCCGGTCACGGCCGACTTCCACGGCCTGACCGTGTGCAAGACCGGGCCGTGGGGACAGGGGCCGGTCTTCCTGCAGCAGCTGGCGCTGCTCGACGGCTTCGACCTGGCCGCGATGGGGCCGGGCAGCGCCGACTTCATCCACACGGTCACCGAGTGCGCGAAGCTCGCCTTCGCCGACCGCGAGGCCTGGTACGGAGACCCGCGGCACACCGACGTGCCGCTGGCCGGGCTGCTGTCGCCGGAGTACGCGGCGCAGCGCCGCCGCCTGGTGGGCGCGGAAGCCTCGGCCGAGCTGGTGCCCGGGGCGCCCGGCGGCGCCGAGCCGCGGCTGCCCGGGTACGCGGTCGCCGCGTTCGCGCGGTACGCCCGCGCCGAAGCGGACGCGGCGGCGGGCGCGGCGGATGGCGGCCATCGCGGCCACGGAGCGGGAGAGCCGCAGGCCCGGTCGGCGGCCACCCGATGGCGGCCGAGCTGGGGCCGGGGGACACCTGCCACCTGGACGTGGCGGACTCGTTCGGCAACCTGGTGTCGGCCACGCCGAGCGGCGGCTGGCTGCAGAGCTCGCCGGTCATTCCCGGGCTCGGGTTCTGCCTGGGCACGCGCGCGCAGATGTTCACGCTCACCCCCGGCCTGGCCAGCACCCTGGCGCCGGGCGGGCGGCCGCGGACCACCCTGTCCCCGAGCCTGGCGCTGCGCGACGGCGAGCCTTACCTGGCGTTCGGCACCCCCGGCGGCGACCAGCAGGATCAGTGGACGATCGGGTTCTTCCTCAACCACGTGCTGTTCGGCATGAACCTGCAGGAGGCCATCGACGCGCCCGCGTTCCACACCGACCACTTCCCGTCGTCGTTCTACCCTCGCGGGTCCATGCCGCGCTCGCTGGCCGCCGAGACCAGGATCGGCGAGTCCCTGCTCGCCGACCTGCGCCGCCGCGGGCACGAGGTGCTGGTCATGCCGCCGTGGTCGCTCGGCCGGATCAGCGCGGTCGCGCGGGACCGCGGGTTCCTGTACGCCGCCGCGAACCCGCGCGGCATGCAGGGCTACGCCGTGGGCCGGTAGCGCCGCGGCCGGGCCGGCCGCGGGCCCGGCCAGCCGCCGCGGCGTGCCGGTCAGCGCTGGAGGGCCAGGCCGCCCACGGCGACCGCGGCCACCGCCGCGAGCATCGCCATCAGCTCGCCGGTGGCCCCGGACCCGGCGGGGAGCATGGCCGCGCCCACCGCCAGCGCCACCAGCCCGAGCCCCGCGGCGAGCAGCGGGACCTGCGGGCGGAGCACCGCCAGGGGGGCCCGGGACTCGGCCAGGTGCACGGCGAACAGGTAGGCGAGCAGGGCCACGCCGAGCAGGCCGGTGTGCCAGGGCCGGGCCGGGTGCAGGACCTCGAGCACCAGCACGGCGATGACCAGTCCCTCGGCCCACGGGACCCTGCGCGCCAGCCCGGCTAGCTGCCGCGCGGCGCTCAGCACCGGGTTGAGGTAGGCGAGCGCGTCGCCCGGGGCGGGGCCGAGCACGAGCCGGACGACGGACAGGACCGCGCACGCGATCGCCGCGGCCAGGATCAGCCGGCCGAGGCCGCGCGGCCCAGCCGGCGGTGTGGCCGACCAGGCCACGCAGGCCGCGGCCAGCAGGCCGGCGGCGCCGGCGGTCCGGGCCAGCTGCCGGGTCATCACCGGCGAGTCACCAGGACCCTCCTGGCGTACGGGGCGAGCGGCTCGTCGAGGCTCTGCTCGCCGTCCCAGTGCACCAGCGGGATGCCGAGCTCGCGCAAGGAGAACCTGATCGCCTGCTGCTCCATCCGCCAGATCCGGCGGGCGAGCCCGCTGACGCTGTCCCGGCTGCCGGACGGCTCGGCGTTCAGCACGTCGATGATCAGGATGGAAAAGCCCCGCTCCCTCAGGTCCCGGAGCGTCTCGACCAGCCTCCGGTCGAGCAGCGGGGTGAACACCAGGATCAGCGAGCCGGGCGGCAGGGCGGCCCGGGGCAGCCGCGTGATCCCCGCGTCCCGTGAGCGCACCTCGGCCGGCCCAGGGCCGGCCAGCATCATGTCCATGATCCGGTAGTAGTGGCGCGGGCCGACGCCGGGGGTGATCCACCGCACGGTGCCCTCGTAGACCACGAAGCCGACCCGGTCCCGGACCGCCAGGTACGCGCGGGCTGCGGCGGCCGAGCCGCGCAGCGCGTGGTCGACCGGGGTGGACCCGGGCTCGCCTACGTCGGAGCTGGTGTCGGCGATGATGACGATGTTCTGGGTGCGCTCGGCCGCGAACGCGTTCAGCTGCAGCCGCCCGCGCCGGGTGGTGGCCGGCCAGTTGATCCGGCGCTGCCGGTCACCGGGTACGAACTCGCGCACGCCGGTGAACTCGAGCCCCTCCCCGGCCGACCGGGACGGGTGCTCGCCCAGGCGGCTGGGCAGCCGGCTGAGCACCACCCGGGTCTGCTGGGCCCCGGGCCGCGGGTAGCAGTCGACCGTCGGCAGCTCGGCCGTGGCGTGGCCCTCGGTCAGCCGCCACCGGTCCCTGAGCGTGATCTCCAGCACGCCGAGGCTCCGGCGCCCCGAGCGGATCACCTGGAACGGCAGGCGGAACTCGCCGCCTCCGGAGAGCCTGCCCGGCCCGGGAACTACCGCGTAACGCGGATGCACCACCAGGTCCACCGAATAATTGCCGTACCCGGTCACCGACACCGCGAGGTCGGCGCTCTCGCCCTCGGACAGCCTGGTCACGGCGGGGCGCACGCTGACGCCGACCTGACCGGGCCGCCCGGGCCGCCGGGCCGCGAGCAGCAGCACGGCCGGCGCGGCCACCCCGGCGAACTCGGGGCGCCGGGTGATGAGCGCGATGATCAGGCCGGTCAGCGCCAGCGTGATCAGCCGCCGGGCATGAGCGGATGCGGACCACTGCGGCCGGACCTGGCGCGTCGCGGCCGCGGCTGCCGCCGGGTGATCCTGCTGCGCGGCCACCGGCGTCAGGCCTCGGACCGGGCCGCGGGGTCGGTCCGCGGCGTGGGCACGTTCGTCAGCAGCCTGGCCACCACGTCATCCGGGCTGACCTGGCGCACCCAGAGCTCGGGACGCAACGTGATCCGGTGGGCCAGAGCCGGGACCGCGATGCTCTTCACGTCGTCCGGGATCACGTAGTCACGCTGGCGCGTCACGGCCTGGCCCCGGGCCAGCTGGACCAGGGCCAGCGCGCCGCGGGGGCTGGCGCCCACCTGGATCTGCTGGTGCTCCCGGGTGGCCCGGATGATCGCGACCACGTACTCGAGCAGGTCGGGCGAGACCTCCACCTCCTCCAGCGACCGGCGCATGGCGGTCAGCTCGCCCGCGTCCGTGACCTGGCTGAGCTCGGCCCGCTCGGTCGCCCGGTCCAGGCGCCGTTGCAGCATCAGGATCTCGTCGGCCGGTTGCAGGTAACCGAGCCGCAGCCGCATCAGGAACCTGTCGAGCTGAGCCTCGGGGAGCTCATAGGTGCCCTCGTACTCGATGGGGTTGTCGGTGGCGAGCACGACGAACGGCTGGGGGAGCGGCCGGGTCTCGCCGTCCATGCTCACCTGCCCCTCGCCCATGGCCTCGAGCAGCGCCGCCTGGGTCTTGGGTGGCGTGCGGTTGATCTCGTCGGCGAGCAGCAGCTGGGTGAAGACCGGCCCGGGACGGAACACCATCTGCCCGGTCCGCTGGTCGTACAGCGGCGCCCCGACCACGTCCGAGGGGAGCAGGTCGGGGGTGAACTGGATCCGCGCGAAGTCCAGGCCGAGCGTGCGCGCGAACGACCGGGCGATGAGGGTCTTGCCGAGTCCGGGCAGGTCCTCGAGCAGGATGTGGCCGCCCGCCAGGATGCCGATCATCACCAGCTCGAGCGCGCGGCGGTTCCCGACGACGGCCCGCTCGATCTCGTCGAGCACGGCGGCGCACCGCTCGGCGGTCTGGCCGGGGCTGCGGCTGAGGTCTGTCAAAGTTGCTCCAGTCGGTCGATGAGCCGGGCTAGGGTGCGCGGCGGGATGCCCGGGTCCTTTCCCGTCGTGACCGGGGGACGCGCCGGGTCCACCCAGTACCACAGGGCGCCGTCGCGCGGGCGCGGGCACAGCAGCCGCCGGGCCGCGCCCGGGTCGTCGGTCAGGCTGACGCCGTGGTGCTCGGCGAGCCGGGCGGCCAGCAGGTGCTGCAGGGTGCCGCGCAGCTCCGCGTCGTACGCCGTGATCGACTGCGTGCCGTCCACCAGCCCGGTGCGCTTGCGCCAGTAGCCGGTGAACGTGGTCATGATCGCCTCGGCGTCGGTGATGTGCACGTCGCCGGGACCGGTGCCCAGCGGCGTGAGCGCGCGCATCAGGACCAGCGCGACCACGGCCGCCCCGAGCACGACCGCGGCGGCGCCGGCCAGCCCGGCGGCCACGAACCCCGCCGCGGCCGCGGCCGCGGCCAGCACGGCCGCGATGCAGATCTCGGGGACCGCGGCGCCCCAGCCGTCGCCGGACGGCGGCGGGCCGGTCATCAGCCTGCCCCCGCGGCGGGCTCGGGATCGGCGAGGCTGGCCGCCACCTCGGCCAGGGCCTGGCGCGCGGCATCCCGGCAGGCCGGCGGCATCGGGTGGCTGGAGAACCGGGCCTCGTAGAACAGCGCGGTCAGCCGGGCCGCGGCGTCCGTCCGGATCAGGCCCTGGCCGGCCGCCCGGGCCAGCAGCTCGTCCGGGGTGTCCGCGGTCGCCCTGGCCGTCCCGGCCCGGGCCAGGGTCTGTTCCATGGCCGCGTAGCACGCGATGATCGCGGCCCGGGCGTCGTCGAGGAGGCCCAGTGCGCTCTGGCCGGACTCGACGGCCTCGCGCAGCTGATCTTTGTCGCCGCCGTCGGGCGACGCGTCGATGGCCACGGCGCCCGCGCGCCTGCGCCAGCCGGTCCAGGTCCCGCGGTACGCCGCGATGAACCGCGCGATCAGGTAGATCAGGACCGCGGCGATCAGGACGAACAGGATGATGATCACGATGCGGTCGCTGGCGGGGTGGTGGCTGCGCGGGACGCGGGCGGGCGCGCCCTGCGACCCGGCACCGTGCTGGACCCGCCGCGGCGGCAGGTGCACGTGCGCGGAGATGTCGAACACGTACGCGACCGGGATCGCGACCAGCCCGATCCCGACGGCGTAGGTGAGGATCCGGCGTAGCCGGACCGCGATGATCGCGTCGCGCGGCGCGCGCGAATTCCGGACGACGAGCGCGACCATCAGGCCGGCGAGCACGGCCTCGCCGGCCGCCGCGATCATCAGGCCGTCGTGGCGGTAGGACCCGTCGAGCGCGGGCGCGGGCACCGCGGCGCGCAGCCCCACCGCGACCAGGGCCAGCAGGCAGGCGGCCAGCGCGACCCGGCCCGGTCCCCATCCCCGGGCCGCACCACCCCCGTCTCTGCCGGCGCGCGAGCCCTGCTGCGACATGCCGTCCACTCTTCCGCAAACCGGGCTGGGCGTGATAGCCCGATTCCCGTCGGACACCATACTTACCGGCCGCGGGCCCGTTATGCGTGACAGCGGCACTAGCGCTACGGGATGAGGCAAAGATCAGCCTTCCGGGGGACGACAGCGATCCCTGCCGGGCGGCACGCTGGGAGCGCAGCCCGCCGGCCGCGGCCGGCGGGGCTGAAGATGATCACGCCGGCCCGGCGGCGCCGGGCAAGGCCTGATGGTGCCGGGGGCAAGACCTGATGATTGTGAGGCGCAGGCACGTGAGTGCTCGGCCATCGCCGCTGGCGGACCCCCTGCCGCCGCACCCCGAGCTGGACGGGCGTCCGGCGGCGGTCATCGAGACCGCCGCGCTGACGAAACGCTACCCGGGCCCGGTCACCGCGCTCGACGCGCTCACCGTGACCGTGGAGCCCGGCATCAGCGGACTGGTCGGCGCCAACGGCGCGGGCAAGTCCACCTTGATCAAGGTCCTGCTCGGCCTGCTGGCACCGACCAGCGGGCAGGCCCGGGTGCTCGGCCGGGACTGCCTGCACGACGGCGAGCAGATCAGGGCGCTGACCGGCTACATGCCCGAGCACGACTGCCTGCCGCCGGATGTCACCGCCACCGAGTTCGTCACCCACCTCGGCCGGATGTCCGGGCTCCCGCCGACCGCGGCCAAGGAGCGGGCCGCCGAGTCGCTGCGCCACGTCGGCCTGTACGAGGAGCGTTACCGGCAGATCGGCACCTACTCGACCGGCATGAAGCAGCGGGTCAAGCTGGCCCAGGCGCTGGTCGGCGACCCCCGGCTGCTGCTGCTCGACGAGCCGACCGTCGGACTCGACCCGGCCGGCCGCACCGCGATGCTGGAGCTGATCGGCCGGGTCGGCGCCGAGTTCGGCATCTCCATCGTGGTCGCCTCGCACCTGCTCGGCGAGATCGAGCGGATCTGTGATCACCTGGTGGCGATCGAGGCGGGCCGGCTGCTGCGCGCCGACACGATCACCAGCATGACCCAGGTGAGCCAGGTCCTGCTGATCGAGGTCGACGAGGGCGCCGACCAGCTGCTGGCCGAACTCGGCCGGCGGGGCCTCGAGCCCCGGCGGTACCAGCGGGCGGTACTGGTCCGGCTGGACGACGACGCCACCTACGACGCGGTCCGGGACGCGGTCGCCGACCTCGGCCTCCCGCTCAACCGGCTGGAGCAGCGGCGCCGCCGCATCGAGGAACTGTTCCGGGACGATCAGGCCCCCGGTGGCGAGCCGGAGGTGTCTCATGTCGGTTGAGCGGGGGGTCGTAGGGGGGTCGTCCCCCCTGGCCAGCACAGAGACGGGAGTCATCCACGACATCGGCTACCGCCGCTATACCGGGCGGCGGCTGGGCCGGGCCCAGATCGTCCGGGCCCTGTACTGGTACAGCCTGCGCTCCGCGTTCGGGATCGGGCGCGGCGCCAAGGCCAAGATCGTTCCGGTGATCACCTTCGTGGTCATCTGCCTGCCCGCGGTGGCCAGCGCGGTCGCCGTGGCCCAGGGCCAGCCCCGCCTCGTCCCCTACGACACCTACGTGTTCCAGCTGCGCGTCGTCGTGATGATCATATTCATCGCGGCGCAAGCGCCCGAGCTGGTCTCCCGCGACCTGCGCAGCCACGTGCTGCCGCTGTACTTCTGCCGGCCGCTGCACCGCATGGACTACCCGCTGGCCAAGCTGGCCGCGTTCATCACCGCCTGCCTGGCCATGATCGAGATCCCGCTGCTGCTGCTCTACGTGGGCACGGTCGCCCAGGCACACGGCGGCAGCGCGATCTGGCACCAGACCAAGGCGCTGATCCCCGGCCTGCTGGTCGGGTTGATGTGGGCGGTGCTGCTCGCGTCGATCGGTCTCGCGCTCGCCTCGCTGAGCGGGCGCCGCGCCTACGCCACCGGCGCCATCGCCATCTTCTTCTTCCTCACCTGGGTCCTGGCCGGGATCCTGATCGCGGTCACCCAGCGCAACGTCGTCCGCGCGGTGGCGGCCCCCAAAGGCCTGCCCCCCGGTGCCGGACCCCCGCCGGGCGGTCACTTCTTCAGGGCGGTTCAGGTGCCGACCACCGCGACCCACCTGTCCGGGCTGGTGAGCCCGTTCACCACCCTCGACGGCGTGCGGCAGTGGCTCGGCGGCACCTCACCCACCTTCCTGCCCGGCGTGGGCCATTACGGCCCGCTCTACGGGGTGATGCTGCTCGTCCTGCTCGCGGCCAGCGTCGGCGGCCTGTTCGCCCGGTACCGGAAGGCAGGTGCGTGATGAGCGCCATCGAGCTGCGCAACGTGACCCGCTGGTACGGCAACGTGGTCGCGGTCAACGACATCACGATGACGATAGGCCCGGGGGTCACCGGCCTGCTCGGCCCGAACGGCGCGGGCAAGTCGACCGTGCTGCACCTGATCGCCGGCTTCCTCGCGCCGTCACGCGGCGAGCTGACCGTCGGCGGCGTGCCCAGCTGGCGCAACCCGGAGATCTACCGGACCGTCGGCCTGGTCCCGGAGCGCGACTCGGTGTACGCGTTCCTCACCGGAGAGGAGTTCGTCCGTGCGACAGCCACGCTGCACCAGCTCGCCGACCCGGCGTCCGCCACGCGGCGCGCGATCGCGATCGTGGATATGGCGCAGGCCCAGGACCGCAAGATCTCGACCTACTCCAAGGGGATGCGGCAGCGGATCAAGGTGGCGGGCGCGCTGGTCCACGACCCCCAGGTGCTGCTGCTGGACGAGCCGTTCAACGGGATGGACCCGCGGCAGCGGCTGCACATGATGGACCTGCTGACCAAGCTCGGCGCCGAGGGCCGCACGATCCTGCTCAGCTCGCACATCCTGGAGGAGGTCGAGCAGCTGGCCGACACCATCCAGGTGATCGTGTCCGGCCGGCTCGCGGCGTCCGGGGATTTCCGCGCGATCCGGCGGCTGATGACCAGCCGGCCTCATGTGTTCCTGGTGCGCACGTCCGACGACCGGCGGCTCGGCGCGGCGCTCATCGGCCGCCCGGCGGTGACCGGGGTCGAGCTGACCGGCGGCGGGCTGCAGGTACGGGCGGCTGACTACGGCGCGTTCAGCCGCGAGCTTCCGGCGCTCGCCCGCGACCAGGACATCCGGCTGCGCGAGCTGCTGCCCGAAGACGAGTCGCTGGAAAGCGTCTTCGCCTACCTCGTCGAGTCCTGACACGAAAGACGATGACCCGTGGACGCTCTGTTCAATAAAGTCGTCGCGTCGATCACGCTGCGCGCGGTCTTCGGCCGGAAGCGGGCGCTGCTCTTCGCGATCCCGCCGCTGATCCTGATCCTGATCACGCTGGTGCTGAAGGAGGCGCGCCCGCCGGGCGCGGCGTGGCCGGGCCGGATCCTCGGCGACTTCGGGTTCTCGGTGATCCTCCCGCTCACCGCGCTGATCGTCGGCACCAGCGTGCTCGGCGCCGAGATCGACGACGGGAGCATCGTTCACCTGCTGGCCACGCCGGTGCGCCGCTCGTCGGTGATCGTGACCAAGTTCTGCGTCGGGGCCGTGCTGACCATGGCCTTCGTGGCCGTGCCCGAGCTGGTCGCCGGCCTGATCGCGACGAGCGGCCCCAGCAAGCTCGCGGCCGGGCTGTTCGTCGGCGCGCTCGTCGGATCGGTGATCTACAACGCGGTGTTCGTCATGCTCTCGGTGCTCACCACCCGGGCGATCGCCGTCGGGCTGCTGTACGTGCTGATCTGGGAGGTCGTGCTCGGCAACTTCGTCAGCGGAGCCCGGCTGCTCTCGGTCGAGCAGTACTCGCTCGGCGTCGCGAACTCGATCGCGCACTATCACGCGCTCAACGCCGGGCTGACGCTGTCGACCGCGGTGATCATGGGCGTGATCGTGACCGTCGCCGCCCTGGTCTACGCGACCCGGCGGCTGTCCGAGTTCTCCCTCAAGGGCGACGCGGTCTGATGGACCAGGGCCTCGCGCGCAGCGCCGGCGGGGGAGTGCGCGTCTCTCTAGCGTGAACCTCACGATGGCCGGAATGTCGGGCGACGCACAGCGCCCGGGCGGCGGGACCGGCGTCGCCCGGGAGGACCGCGGCGACGCCGCGGTGGCCGCGGTAACGGACCTGTTCCGTGAGCACCATCTCGAGCTGGTGCGCCTGGCCCTGGTGATGGTCGGCGACCTGGCCACCGCCGAGGACGTGGTGCAGGACGCCTTCGAGCGGCTGCACCGCGGCTGGCACGGCCTGCGCCAGCCGTCCAGCGGCCTGGCCTACGTGCGGGCCAGCGTGCTGAATGGCTGCCGCTCGGCGCACCGCCGGGCCGCCGTGGCGCGCAAGCACGCGCCGCGGCTGGCCGAGCCGGCGTGGCGGGCCGGGCCGGACGCGGCCTCGGCCGCCGACGACCGCGGCGCGCTCGCGGGCGCGCTGCGGCGGTTGCCGCGCCGCCAGCGCGAGGTCCTCGTGCTCCGGTACTACCTGGACCTCGACGTGGCCGAGATCGCCGGCACGCTCCGGATCACCCCCAGCTCGGTCCGGGCCACCAACACCCGCGGGCTGGCCGCGCTCGCCCGCGCGCTCGGGGAGGACTGAACCGTGACCGAGCTTGAGGAACGCCTCCGCCGTGATCTCCAACGGGTTTCCCAACGGGCCGACGCGGGGTCGATCCGGCCGCTGCGGGTACCGTCGGCCCTGCGGAGAGCCCGGGCGGTGCGCTGGCTGGCCCCGGTCGCCGCCGTGGCCGCCGTCATCGGCGTGGTCACCGGGGTATCCCTGGCAGGCCGGTCGCAGGGGCACCAGCCCGCCTCAGTGCAGTCACCCATCCCGCCCGAGCCGGCCGGCCCGATGCCCCGCTTCTACGTGACGGCCTGGCAGACCTATGCGGGGAGCAACAACGGCAGGCAGATACCTACGTTCGCGGTCGTGCACGACTCGGCCACCGGGGCGGTCCTGGCCACGGTGCGCGTGCCCACCCTGACGGATGCGCAGGGGGACACGCAGGGGCCCAGCATCACCGCGGGTGACGACCTGACGTACGTCATCGGTCAGGGCGGCCGGTACTACCTGATGCGGGTCGCCCCCGACGGCCGCTCGGCGACGCTCAGCAGGCTGCCGCTCAGCGTCCCGGGATACCTCTCGGTGAGCGACATGGCGCTGTCACCGGACGGCCGCAGGCTCGCCATGGACGTGCAGCACTGCACCGCCAAGACCGAGTCCTGCCCGTACACCGGGGTCCGCGTGGTCTCGATCGCGACCGGCGCGGCCAGCATGTGGACCACGCGGGCGGACGGGGCCCCGTTCAACGTGTCCTGGGCCGGCAACGAGCGGGTGGCCTTCGGATGGCAGAGCGGCGTCCGGACCCCGCCCCCCGGACAGCAGACCGGGTACCGGCTGCTGAGCCTCGCCGGGCCGGGCCGCGACCTGATGGCGGCCCGGGCGATCGCGTCGCCCGCGACCGAGCCGAACTACTATGTGCCGGCCGCGCTGGTCACGGCGGACGGGAGCATGGTCATCACCTCGACGGTCCAGAACATCCCGGACGGCCACCGGCGCGACACGGTGATCGCCAGGGTGGTCGAGCTTTCCGCGAGCACCGGCCAGCTGCTGCGAGTGCTGCACACCGCGACCGTGCGCGACGTCATCGCGGGGTTGAATGGCCCCGTCGGCCAGCCCACCACCGGCCAGCTCGATGAGGGCTGCAACGTGCTGTCCCTCGGGCCGGCGGGCGTGCACGTGCTGGTGGACTGCTTCGGCTTCGGCCGGGTGGATGACCGCCGGTTCACGCCGCTGCCTGGTTTCCCCAGCCCGTCCAGCAGCGGCATCAGCCCTCAGGACACCGGCGCCTGGTGACGGGGAGCCGGCGGCCGGAACCCGCGGGCCGGGCCCGCGCGGCTAGCCGTGCGCCTTCGCGGCCGCCTTGAGCTGCTTCTTGTGCTCGCGGACCGCGGCCAGCGAGGCGCCGTCGGTGATGTCGGCTACCGAGTAGTGCGAGCCCTCCTCGCCGAACCGGCCCGCGGCCTCGCGCCAGCCGTCCGGCCGGACGCCGAGCTGCTTGCCCAGCAGCGCCGTGGTGATCAGCGCCTTGTAGGCGCCGAACCCGGGCAGCTCGGCGAGCCGCTCGGCCAGCTCGGCGCCGGTCGCGGCGGTCGTCCAGACCTGGCTGGCGTCGCCGCCGTAGCGGTCCACGATCACCCGGCCCAGCTCCTGGACCCGGGCCGCCATCGCCCGGGGGAACCGGTGCAGGGCCGGGCGCTCGCCGAACACCGCGGCCAGCGCCTCCGGGTCATAGCCCGCCAGCTCGGCGGCGGTGGGCTCGTGCCCGAGCCGCCGCGCCAGCTCGAAGGGCGAGCTGAACGCCTTCTCCAGCGGCACCTGCTGGTCCAGCAGCATCGCGATCAGCAGGGCCAGCGGGCTGCGGGACAGCAGCTCGTTGGCCTCGCCGGAGATCGGCAGCGAGAGCGTCATCGGTCCCTCCAGTGCCTGTCGGTCGCCGCGGCCATCATCGCAGCAAAGCGCCGGGCCGGGCGGCCTGCGCGGGAACTATATGGGGATAGCCTGGAGTTTCAGGAAGTGGGATCTGTGCGTCCCGCCAAAGGAGAGATAGACATGTCGCGTCCCTTGATGTTCGGCATCGGCGGGGTCATTCTCGGGCTTGTCTTGCTGGTCGTGCTGCCCTTGTGGGCGTCGGCGCTGATCATCATCGCCGCCATCGCGATCCCCATCATCGCCTGGCGGTCGCTGGACTCGTCCCAGCGGCGCCGGATCCGCGGCATGCGGGACCGCGGGCAGCTCGGCCGCTAGTCCCTGGGGCCGCTAGTCGCCGGCCGGGACCGGCTGCGGAGGGGCCTGGCCGTCGTAGCGCGCCGCGGGGCGGATCAGCCGGTTGCTGGACACCTGCTCGAGCACGTGCGTGCACCAGCCGATGACCCGGCTGGAGGCGAAGGTCGGCGTGAACTCCTCCCGCGGGATCCCGCAGGCGTCCATCACCACCCCGGCGTAGAACTCGACGTTGGCGTTGAGCGCGCGTCCCGGCTTGGCCTCGTCGAGCACCCGGACGATCGTGTCCTCCACCGAGGTCGCGAACTCCGCGGTCGGCCCGCCGACGGTGGTCGCGACCTCGCGCAGCAGCGCCGAACGCGGATCCTTGCCCTTGTAGACGCGGTGGCCGAAGCCCATGATCTTGGCACCGCGCTGGAGCGCGTCCCGGACCCAGGCCTCGGCCCGGTCCGGGCTGCCGATGTCGTCGAGCATGTCGAGCACGCGGCTGGGCGCGCCGCCGTGCAACGGCCCGGACAGGGCGCCGACGGCACCGACCACGGCGGCGCCGAGGTCGGCACCCGTGGACGCGATCACCCGCGCGGTGAACGTGGAGGAGTTGAAGCCGTGGTCGATCGTGCTGATGAGATACCGCTCCAGGGCCCACACGTGCTGCGGGTCGGGGCGCTCGCCGCTGAGCATGTAGAGGTAGTTGGCGGCCGCGGACAGCTCCGGGTCCGGTGCCACCGGCGGCTGGCCGCCCCGCAGCCGGTGCAGCGCCGCGACCAGCACCGGCGTCTGCGCCGACAGCTGCATGGCGTTGTCGTAGAGCTGGTCCGCTGAGATATCGAGCCACGAGCGGAAGCCGGACCGCTGGGCGACGAAGGAGATCGCGGTGCGCAGCGCGGCCAGCGGGTCGTACGGCTCGGTGGCGGCGAGCGCGGCCAGGAACGGGACCAGGTCGTCAGGCAGCACCCGGTGCTCGGCGATCTCGCGGGCGAAGCTCTCCCGCTCGGCGCGGTCGGGCAGGTGCCCGTGGAACAGCAGGTACCACACGTCTTCCAGCGTCCGGCGCCGGTTCAGCTCGATCGCGTCGTACTGCCGGTAGTGGTAAAAGCCTTCCAGGCCGCGGACGTCGCCGATCTGGGTGTGCGCGACCACCACGCCCTCAAGTCCGGCGGGCGCGTCCCGCCCGTCCCCGTTCGCCGTCACCTGCGCGCTCTCTGGCATCTGTGCTTCTCCTTGCCTGCGCGGTACCCCTGGCCTGCTGCCCTCTGATACCGATAGCCTGAATCACCATATCCATATTAGTCAATGTTGATTAAAATCAACCCGACGGCGGATGCCCGCCTGCGCCACGGACCGGGCGGAGGACCTGGGGCCGGGGGGCCAGGGGCCGGGGATAGCCGGGAGGGAGCGGGCGTGACGGACTGGATCGGGGCGGCGGAGGCAGCGCAGCGGCTGGGCATCAAGCCGGCCAGCCTGTACTCCTACGTGAGCCGCGGCGTGCTCACCCCGCGCCGCGGCCCCGACGGGCGGGCCAGCCTGTTCGACGCGGCCGAGATCGCCGGCCTGGCCCGGCGCGGCCGGCCCCGCCGGGCCCCGGGGGGCGCCGAGCTGGTGATCGAGTCGGAGCTGACCGAGATCACCGATGACCGTCTTAGCTTCCGCGGGCACGACGCGATCGCGCTGGCCACCAGCCGGAGCTTCGAGGACGTGGCGGGCCTGCTGTGGACGGGGTCCCTCGGGGACCCGGCCGCCGCCGGCCCGTGGCGGGCGACCGGCGAGGCCATCGCCGCGGGCACGGCCGCCCAGGCCGCGCTCCCGCCGGACACCTACCCGCTGGAGCGGCTGCAGGTGATCGTCCCCGCGGTGGCGGCGACCGACCGGCTCCGGCTGCACCTGGACCGGCCCGCGGTCATGGCGGCAGCCCGCGGCCTGATCGCCGCCATGACCGACTGCCTGCCCGCCGCGGGACCGGGTCCCGCGGCAGGCGACGACAGCATCGCCGGCCGGCTGGCGCCCAAGCTCGGCCGGCGCCCGCCCCCCGGCGGCCTGATCACCGCGCTGCGCGCGGCGCTGGTGCTGCTGGCCGACCACGAGCTGGCCGCGTCCACGCTGGCCGCGCGGGTGGCCGCGTCGGTACGGGCCGACCCGTACGCGGTGGTCGGCACCGGCCTCGGCGCGATGAGCGGTGCCCTGCACGGCGGGGCGGCCCTGGGGGCGGAGGTGCTGCTGCTCTCGGCCAGCGACCCGGCCGATGCGCCGCGGGTGGTCGGAGAGCTGCTCCGGCGCGGGGAGCGGATCCCCGGGCTGGGTCACTTCGTCTACCAGGCCGGCGACCCGCGGTCCGTTCTGCTTCTGGACCTGATCAGGAAGGCGGCCCCGGAGTCCGGCCGTCTGGCCGTGGCCGAGGCCGTGCTGGCCGAGGCCCGGCGGCGGGCGCTGCCCGCCCCGAACATCGAGTTCGCACTCGCCGTGCTGTCCACGGTGGCCGGAATGATCCCCGGGGCCGGCGAGGCGATCTTCGCCGTGGCCAGGACGGCAGGCTGGCTGGCGCACGCGCTGGAGGAGTACGCGCGGGCCACGCCGATCCGCCCCCGCGGGGTCTACACCGGCCGCAGCGCCGCGGACGACCCGGGCGGGGCGCGGGAATCAGATCTGTCGGCCGAGCCTTTTCCCGGGTAGAACGCCGACCCGGGAGACCTGCCATGGCCGTACGCCGCCTGAACCACGCCGTCCTGTACGTCAGCGATCTCGCGCGGACCGTTGACTTCTACCGCGCCGCGCTCGGCTTCGAGGTGCGCCTGGAGATTCCCGGCCGCGCGGCGTTCCTGCGGGCGCCGGGGTCGGCGAACGACCACGACCTCGGGCTGTTCGAGGTTGGCGACGCCCCGCGGCCGCGGGATCCCTACGTGGGGCTCTACCACCTGGCCTGGGAGGTGGGCACGCTCGCGGACCTGGCCGACATCAGGGACCGGCTCGCCGAGCGTGGGGCGCTCGTGGGCGCGAGCGACCACCGGGTGTCCAAGTCCCTGTATGCCAAAGACCCCAGCGGCATCGAGTTCGAGGTGATGTGGCGGGTCCCGGCCGAGGACTGGGAGCAGGAGCTGCAAGACGGCGAGATGATCGCGCCGCTCGACCTGGAGGGAGAGCTGGCGCGCTGGGGCGACCGGGTCACCGGCGCCGCCGCCGGCTCGGTCACCTGACCCGCGGCGAGCGCCCGACCGCCGGAAGCGCCCCCCGGGGACGCCGGGCCGGCGGCCTCCGGCCCGGCTCAGCGCTCGAGGGCCGGGCGCGGCTCGTGCGGCTTGGTGCGGGTCTCGATCGTGCCCTTGTAGGCCGTGCCCCGGACGTGCACCGTGGGCGCGTCGTGCGGCAGCCGGATCTCGGCATCCTCCTCGGCGGACCAGCCCTTGCTGACCCCGAGGCCGTTCATTTCGACCCGGACGCCCGGCGGGACCAGGATGTCGATCCGCGACTTGTAGGCGTACGCGGTCACCGTGGTGACGGGCGCGGTCAGCTCGGCGGCCCGCAGGTCCAGCCAGCCCTCGCCCTTGTAGATCACCACGTTGAAGCGCTCCGGGACGCGCCAGCGGCCGGCGCGGCGTACCGAGTTCTTGTACGCCACAGCCCACTTCCCGGGGCCGGGGGCCGGGACCGTCGGCGCCGCGCCGGCCGGCGCGGCGGCGGGCAGGTCGCTGGTGAGCCGGTCAAGGTCGGCGCTGATCTTCGCGGTCAGCGCGGCGCGCATCCGCTCGTCGAACTCGTCATCGTCGAGGCGGCGTTCCGCGAAAGCCTGCTGCAGCCGCTGAGCAACGGCGTCCCGGTCCTGGTCCGACGCGCGGATCGCCGGCGGGCGCGGCCCAGGATCGCCGCCTGACGTCATCGGGGCCTCTTCCGGTACCAACTCCGACCTCCTCCGTACCTCCGCACGCCACCGGGCCAGGGCGCCGCCTCCACGCCGCCACCACGGGCCAGATGCCGTGCCGGAGCCCGCCACAGCGTCATGATTGCGATATATCTTAACCTGTGCAGGGAGGCCGGGGAAGGCGGGTACCGGCGGGGAGGCGGGTACCGGCGGGCTCAGCGCCCGGCGAGCTCGGCGTAGAGCGCGGCCGTCTGCGCGGCGATGCTGGCCCAGCCGAACTCCGCCACGGCCCGCGCCCGCCCACGTCGGCCCATCTCGTCGGCCCGGCTCTGGTCGGCCACGAGCGTGTTGACGGCGCCGGCCAGCGCGTCCGGCTCCCCGGGAGGAACCAGCAAGCCGGTCTCCCCCTCCGCCACTACCTCGGGGATGCCGCCGACCTTGGAGCCGACGACCGCGGTGCCGCAGGCCATGGCCTCCAGGTTCACGATGCCGAGCGGCTCGTAGAGCGACGGGCAGGCGAACACGGTCGCGTGCGACAGCAACTGGATCACCTCGCGCTTGGCGAGCATCCCGGATACCCAGGTCACCCCGGATCGCCCGGCCCGCAGCTGCTCGGCCAGGTCGCTGACCTCGGACTCGAGCTCGGGCGTGTCCGCCTGGCCAGCGCAGATCAGCAGTTGCGCCGCGGGGTCCATGCTGGCGGCCGCGCGCAGCAGCACGGGGAGCCCCTTCTGCCGGGTGACCCGGCCCACGAAGATCACGGAGGGCCGGGCCGGGTCGACGCCGTAGCGCTCGAGCACGTCGGTCGACGGGTCGGGCGAGTACTCGGCGGTGTCGATGCCGTTGCGGATGACCCGTACCCGCTCGGCGGGCACGGCCGGGTAGGCGGCCAGCACGTCGTCCCGCATGCCGTCGGACACGGCGATGACGGCGGCGGCGGACTCGACGGCGGCCCGCTCGCACCAGGAGGACAGGGCGTAGCCGCCGCCCAGCTGCTCGGCCTTCCACGGCCGCAGCGGCTCCAGCGAGTGAGCGGTGAGCACGTGCGGGATCCCGTAGAGCAGCGAGGCCAGGTAGCCCGCCAGGTTCGCGTACCAGGTGTGGGAATGCACGACGTCGGCCGAGCCGACCGCGGCGGTCATCGACAGGTCCGTGGAGATCGTCTGCAGCGCCGGGTTGGCCCCGGCGAGGTGGCCCCAGGACTGGTGCGCCACCGCTCCGGGCCGGTCTGCTCCCTGGCAGTGCACGGTGAGGTTCACCAGCCCGGCGAGCTCCCGGGCGAGGTACTCCACGTGCACGCCGGCCCCGCCGTAGACGTCCGGTGGGTACTCCCTGGTCAGCAAGGCCACGTTGAGTCGGCCCGGAAGGCTGGCGAAGGTCACAGCGGCACTTCCTGGCCCTTGCCGACCACGGTGATCCCGCCCGCTGACACGGTGAACCCGCGCGCGGCGTCGCGTTCCTTGTCTACGCCCACCTGAGCGCCCTCGGGAACGACCACGTTCTTGTCCAGGATCGCGTTCTCGACCACCGCGTGCCGGCCGACCTGGGTGTTATGCAGCAGGACGGCCCGCTCGACCCGGGACCAGCTGTTGACCCGGACCCCGGGCGAGAGCACCGCGTTGCGGACCAGGCCCCCGGAGACGATCACGCCGTTGCTGACGATGCTGTTGATGGCCCGCCCGACCCGGTCACCGTCGTCGTGCACGAACTTGGCCGGCGGTTGCGACGGCACCTGCGTGAGGATCGGCCAGCGCTTGTTGTACAGGTTGAACACCGGATGCACCGAGCACCAGGTCCATGTGCGCGTCGTAGAACGCGTCGAGCGTTCCCACGTCGCGCCAGTAGCCGCGCGTCGCGGTCGGTGGCGCCGGGCACCTCGTTGTCGGTGAAGTCGTAGACCGCGGCCATGCCGTCTGCCGACCAGCATGCGGGATGATGTCACCGCCCATGTCGTGATCCGAGTGGTCCTCGTCGGCGCGTCCGCGCGAATCGCGTCGATGAGCACCTTGGTGGTGAAGATGTAGTTGCCCATCGACACGAACGTCGAGTCCGGGTCGTCCGGGCCGGCCGGGGGGTCCGGCGGCTTCTCCACGAACGCGCGATTGCGCCCGTCCTCGGCGTCTGATGCCCCCGAACGCCGTGGCCTCCTGCCGCGGCACCCGGATGCCGGCCACCGTCGCCCCGGCTCCCGCTGTCGATGTGCTGGTCGATCATCTGCTCGGGGTCCATCCGGTACACGTGATCGGCGCCGAAAACCACGATGTAGTCCGGGCCGTCGTCGTAGATCAGGTTCAGCGACTGGTAGATCGCGTCGGCGGAGCCGGTGTACCAGCGCGGGCCGAGCCGCTGCTGCGCCGGGACCGGCGTGATGTACTCACCGGGCAAGCCGGACAGCCGCCAGTTCTGCGAGATGTGCCGGTCCAGGAATGCGACTTGTACTGGGTGAGAACGCAATCCGCCGGATGCGGGCGTTGACGAGGTTGGACAGCACGAAGTCGATCAGCCGGTAGGCGCCGCCGAACGGAACCGCGGGCTTGGCCCGGTCAGCCGTCAGCGGCGACAGTCGCTTTCCCGCCCCGCCCGCTAGCACGATGCCGAGGATCCGGTGCCCGTTCCTCATCCCCACCTCCTACCCGCTCTGCGGCCAATTCTCGTCCGCTGCCTGCGGAAGGGGTACGGCTGGGAGCATTCGTTCCGCCGAAGTTCGCCCGCGCCCGCCTGGCGTGCCAGGAGCCGTCAGCAGCCGGGCATCACCCGCGGCGTGCCGCGCTCCGGCAGTCGCGGCTCCCGGCCCTGGACTAGCCGCCCGCGGTCGTCACTCCGACTCGTCGGACTCGCCGCTCGTCCTGGTCGCGGCGCGCACGGCGAGCATCCGGGCGACCTGGACGCCCACCGCCATCGCGACGGCCCAGGCGAGCGCCTCGCCGAGCCCGACCTGCGGATCCTCGGGCTCGGGGGGCTCCTTGCCGGTGATCTTCTTCCAGGCGAGCTGGATTACTTTCCTGGCGACGAACGTCGCGCCGAAACCAACCAGGGTGGTAACCGCCCGGTTGCCGCCGTTGCCCTTACCTGCCATGCAAGGTCCTCTCCTCTGGTCAGTCTGCTGATCATCCCACGGGGGTGCCGTCGGCGCGGGCCTGCGGCCGCGATCTTTCGATCGCGGCGGCCAGTTCCGCTGGCCGCCGGGTGCCGATCAACCAGTAGGGCCGATCCTGATGTTCCCCGGTGACCTCGATGTACACGGCGAGCTTCAGGAACGGCCTGACCATCATGAACGCGCGCGGATCCGCGCTGGGCCCGCGTAGCGCCCAGGCGCGCGCCTCGTCGAGCGCGGCCACCTCCCCGGCCACGGCCAGCGGCAGCGTGCTGGCTCCGACGCGCAGTTCGCCGTTGGATACCTCGATCTTGGTGCGGCTCATCAGCAGCAGCGCCGCGGCGCATCCTCCGCAGAACACCACGTAGGACGCGACGGCCACGAGCACGCTGAAGCCCGCCCAGGCGGTGCTGGCGAAGATGAATGCCGAGAGCATGCCGAGCACCCACCAGGACACCGGCACGCGAAGCTGTTCGGTGTAGTTGGGCATTAGACCACGGTAGTTGGTTACATGAAGGGTATGACGGGCCGGTGGGGGTGGCGCAGTAGCAGGGGGAGCCAGGCGGACGACCCTGCTCCGGGAGGCCACGCCTACGTCGCGTCATCGGGGGAGAACAGCGACGTCGGGGACGGCATCATCGCGAACGGCGGCGTGGCGGACGGCGGCAGCGCGCAAGACGGTGGCGCGGAGGCCGGCGCGCACCGGTTGGCCCACCGCGACGGAGCCGACGAGGGGAGCAAGCCGATCCCGGCGAAGCGGCGGACGGCGACGGTCAGCCGGCTCCGCAGGAGCCTCCGGTGCCGCGCCTGCTGCAGCAGGCGGCGGCCTGGGCGTGGCGCCTGCTGCTGGTGGGCCTGCTGATCTACGTGGCGTTCCGGGTCGCCAACGCGCTCGCGCTGGTGGTCCTGCCGTCCATCGCCGCGCTGTTGCTGACGGCGCTGCTGCAGCCGCTGACCGCGCGGCTGCGCCGGGCCGGGATGCCGTCGCTCGCCGCGACGTGGTGCACGGTCCTGGCCGCCGTCGTGGTCCTGGCCGGGATCGGGATCCTGGCCGCCAACCGGGTGAGCGCCGACTATCCCAGGCTGCAGAAAGAGGTCAAGCACACCGCCCACGAGGTGCAGTCCTCGCTGGCGGGCTCGCCGTTCCACCTCAACAGCGCGCGCCTCGACCAGTACTACGACGAGTTCGCGCATTTCCTCTCGACGCACCAGTCCCTGATCGCGGGCACGGTGGTCACCGGCGGGAAAATCGTCCTGGAGTTGGTAACCGGGCTGATCCTGATGCTCTTCATCACGTTCTTCCTGCTCAAGGACGGCGAGCGGATCTGGGCCTGGCTGATCAAGGGACTGCCGCCCGAGGCCAGGCGGCGGGCGGGCAACGCGGGCCCGGCGGCGTGGACGGCGCTGGTCAACTACATCAGGGGCACCACGGCGGTTGCCGCCATCCACGCCGTGGTCATCGGCCTGGCCCTGTGGATCCTGGGCGTCCCGCTCCTCGTGCCGCTGATCATCGTGGTGTTCCTGGCCGCTTACGTGCCGCTCGTCGGGATCCTCGTGGCCGGGGCGCTAGCCATCCTGGTGACCCTGGGCACCAAGGGCTGGATCGCGGCGGTGATCCTGCTCGGCATCTTCCTGCTGGAGAACCAGATCGAGAGCCACCTGCTGCAGCCGCTGGTCGTGGGGCGGATCGTGCGGCTGCATCCGCTCGCGATCATCCTGGTCCTGGCCGTCGGGGGGATCGTCGCCGGGATCGCCGGAGCGATCGTCGCGGTGCCGGCCGCCGCGGCGATCAGCTACGCCTGGCCCTACCTGCGCGGCGAGGACCCTCCGGCACCGCCGGACGGCGGCACCTAGGCTGCCGGGGCATTCCCCTCGCGGCCCGTCGCGTTTGCTCATCCGGCCGCGGGAAGGCCAGGGCGACGGCGGTAAGGTCAGCCCATGCCCCCGGTGAACGCCGAGCCTGACGGTGTGCAGCCCAGCGCCTCGGCCCCAACGGCCGCACAGACAATATCCACGATCGCGTCCACTGCACCGACTTCATGAAAGTGCACACTCTCAATCGGCGTATCATGAATCTTCGCCTCTGCCTGTCCCAGCGCCTCGAAGATATGGATGGCGGTCTTCTTAGCGGATTCCGAAATCGAAGCTGAAAAAATGATCTGCCGAATCTCACCAAGCCCGCGAGAATGCTCGTGCGAGTGCTCGTGTGGCGCGGACACTCCCTTCGGCAGGCTCAGGGCAGGCTCTGTCCGCATCTCACCAGGATGGGAATGTGAATGTCCATGATGCTCACGCTCGCGCAGATGACCATCGCCGGAATGCGGATGAGAATGCTGCTCTTGCCGCCCCCAATACTCTTCGCGCGGCAAGTCCTTCTCCCCATCCACGTAAACATCCACCTTGGTGGCCGAAATCCCGCTGCGCACCACTCGCGAAATTTCCAGCTTCGCGCCCACCCCAAGTGCCGCCACGGTGTCTTCGAACAACCGCGCCGGAACCCCGGCATCCACAAGCGCGCCCAGAAACATATCGCCGCTCATGCCGGAAAAACATTCTAGGTAAGCAATGCGCATAGAAGTGAAGCCGATTTTTTATCATAGGGAAGCGTGCATCCTGCGTCAAACCAGCGTCCTCGCGCGCTCTGCTAGAATCACTATCTTCTTAGACAACGCCGAGGGAAGCCTTGTATCGTCATCTCGAACATGTTCTAGCCGGACGCATCGCAGAGTTTCTTCGCCGCCGTTATCCGGACGCAACTTTACCCGAAGTGGTCATTGAACAGCCTCCCAAGGTAGAGCTCGGCGATTTCGCCATCCCTCTCTTTCCTTTCGCCAAGCCGCTGCGCACGGCTCCGCTGAAGCTTGCCGAAGCCATCCGCGCTAGCATCGGGCCCATCGAAGGCATCGCCGAAATGCAGGTCGCGCCCCCCGGCTACTTGAATGTAAGAATCGATCGTCTTTGGCTGGCTGCAGCTCTCGCCGCCGACCAGAAACCGCTCGTCGCAATTCCCGCGGGAAAGATTCTGGTCGAGCACACCAGCATCAATCCCAACAAGGCCGCCCACATCGGCCATCTCCGCAACGCCATCCTCGGGGACACGTTTGTCCGTTTGTTGCGCTACGCCGGCAGGGATGTGGATGTCCAGAACTATATCGACAACACCGGCGTGCAGGTCGCGGACGTCGTCGTGGGTTTCATGATTATCGAGAAAAAGTCCCGCGCAGAAATCGAGGCTCTAACCCGCCAGCCCCGCTTCGACTACTACTGCTGGGATCTCTACGCCCGGGTTTCGCAGTGGTACGAGCAAGACAAGCAAAATCTGCAAGCCCGCGCCCGGACGCTGCACGCCATCGAAGATGCCACCAGCGAAACCGCGGCCATCGCCGATCTCATCTCGACCGCAGTCCTGCGCCGGCACCTCGAAACCATGGACCGCCTCGACATCGAATACGATTTCCTACCCGAGGAAAGTGAAATCCTGCACCTGCACTTCTGGGACGCGGCCTTCGTTAAACTGAAAGAAGCAGGTGTACTCACCTACGAAAACGAAGGCAAGAATAAAGGCTGCTGGGTCATGCGTCGAGCTGGAACGGCCTCGACCCTGCAAGATGCACTGAACACAGATGAATCCGAGAAGATCTCCGAAGAAGACCAAAAAGTAATCGTCCGCTCCAACGGCACCGTCGGCTACGTCGGCAAAGACATCGCCTACCACATGTGGAAGTTCGGCCTGCTGGGACGCGACTTTGCCTATCGCAAGTTCTACCGCTATCCCGACCAGCACGAGTGCTGGATCTCTGCTATGCAAGGCGAGAAAAATCATCCTCACTTCGGAGACGTCGCCGAAATCTACAACGTAATCGACGCACGCCAGTCCGAAGCTCAAAACACTGTCATCGAAGGGCTGCGCGGACTCGGCCACGATGAGGCCGCCGACCACTACACGCATTTTTCCTATGAGATGGTTGCGCTCACCCCGCGCTGCGCCGCCGAACTCGGCTACACGCTCACCGAAGAAGATAAGACGCGCTCTTACATCGAGGTCTCAGGTCGCAAAGGTTTCGGCGTAAAAGCCGACGACCTGCTCGACCAACTCATCGTCTCAGCCAAAAGCGAAGTCGACTCGCGCCATCCCCAACTCACCGACGCTGAGCGCCTCTCCATCGCCACGCAGATCGCTATTGGCGCCCTGCGCTACTTCATGCTGAAGTTCACCAAGCAGTCCGTTATCGCCTTCGACTTCAAAGAAGCCCTCAGCTTCGAAGGCGAAACCGGTCCCTACGCGCAGTACGCCGTAGTGCGCGCCGCCAGCATCTTCAAGAAGGCCGCCATTAATCCTGAAAGTTTCTGTCGAGACATTGCCAACAAGGTCTCGGTCGCAGACCTAACCAAATTTCTGGCAGGTGAAAACGCAGATGAATTCTGGGAACTCTGGCTGGCTGCTTCGAAAACTTCCTACCTGGTGGACCAGTGCATTGCCACCACGGAACCGGCCTACCTGGCCAAACACGCCTTCCAGCTGGCGCAACTTTTCAATACTTTTTATCACCGCCATCCCATCCTGAGTGAGCCCGATGAAAAGCGAAAGCATTTCCTGCTGGCCACGGTAGCCGTGGTCCGCCGCGAACTGATTCGAACCTTGGCAATCATGGGCATCACCGTGCCGCCGGTCATGTAGAATGCGGGCAATGCGTGAGCGGGCGGTCCGTTCGCGTGCCTTTGCCCAGAACAACATGCCCGACACGCCCTCCACCATCTCCCAATCGTGGCTTCGCAGTGCGTTTCGCTTGCTTATTGCTGTCATCGTGGCTGTCCTCTTCGCCGGTTTCCTCTACGAAAATATTTCGGAGACGCGCGAGCGCCGCTTCCACCCTATGCCCGGCCAGCTCGTCGACATCGGCGGCTACAAACTGCACATCGACTGCACCGGCCAGGGATCGCCCACGGTAATCCTCGATGCCGGCATGGGCGATTCCTTTCTGTCCTGGCACAAAGTGCAGCCGGAGATCGCAAAGTTCACCCGCGTCTGTTCCTACGATCGCGCCGGCCTCGGCTACAGCGATTCCAGCCCGCGCCCCCGCACCACGAGAGTGTTCGTCGACGAATTGCACCGGCTGCTGCAACACACTGGCATCCCCGGTCCGCTCGTTCTCGTCGGCCACTCCATGGGCGGATTCGATGTCCGCCTCTACGCCAGCCTTTATCGCAACGAAGT